>DATMLS010000018.1:0-21061 GCA_035569995.1 Opitutaceae bacterium
AATTTTAAAGAAAAACCACCTCGACCCCGCCCTGCTCCGCCGCGTGATCGAGGAACTCAACCTCGCCGTCCAGCCCGATCCCACCGATGAGGACAAGCCACCGGCGGTGAAAAAGCAGTTCGTCGTCCTCGTTTCCGACCCGGATGGCAAGATGCCGAAGCATGACTTCGTCGGCTGGGTGCTGCAGCTCCCCGAGAACGAAAGCCCCGCCACGACGCAGGATCGTGTCTTTCGCGCCACCTACGAATTCAACGCCAGCAAAAAAGGCCGGCTGCTCCCGGCCAAGACCGTCGGCGATGCGCTCGAAAACGTCCCGGCCAAACACTTCAAGGACGCCGAACTCTGGGTGAAAACCAAGACCCCCGTCCTCGTCCTCAAGACCGACAACGAAATCCCGCGGGAATAGCCTGCGATCAGGCACTCTTAAATACGCCTCCCACGTGTCATTCCGAGCCGTGCGAGGAATCTCGGCTCATCGTAATATTCGAGAGCCTAAATTGAGATTCCTCGCACGGCTCGGAATGACAAACCGTTTTAAAAGTACGGCCATGCACTAGCTGTTCGCGGACGTTGCACGGCTCGCTATTCTTCCTGCCCAGTCGCACCTCCAACTGCAGCTACGTAGTTGTCTCTCAAGTAGGTTTCAACTTGTTCCGTGATATGCACCAGCATCATGTTGTCGTTATATCCTAGCGAAAGGCCATTGCCCAATGCGTGATTGTAGAATTCCGGAGTCGCGATTACTGCACCCGTCTCCTTTTCCTTAATCTCCAGGATGAGCACAACAGCAGAGCTCCCAGCCAGGACTCCAGACCAGAAGCGAGCCGTGCTATTGATGAATTTTACCTGCTTGATGGTTGGTCTGATCTCGAGTGTTCCAGTCACGGATGCATTGGGCGTTTTTTTCCATTCGGCAATAAGCGCATTCACACGCATACTCAGGTTTTCCTGAATCTTTTTTGCTGCTGCTTGATTGGCATCATAATCAGCGTATTCTGGAGCCAGAATTATGGGGTAGAGGGTGTAGTCCGCATATTGGTTGAACGATTTGCTCGGAGGAGGATTTCTTAAAGCCGAGGGCTTAATATCCGTTGTCGCACATCCCGTTAACAGGATCAAAACCGCCAGAATAGTTAGTTTTTTCATGCAAGGGAAATCGTGGCTTTACCCTGATGCAATGCAATCGGTTATTGCTCGGCACTTTTGCTGCCAACCGCGACCCACGTTTTATTTCAAAAACATGCCCTAAGGTTTTGGTTTCAGCCGAATCTCGAAGATCTTGGGCCAGCGTTTGCCGGTGACGAACAGCCGGTCGCGGGCGTCGTCGTAAGCAATGCCGTTCAGGACGTCGGTATCGGGCTGGCGATCCCCGGGCGGAAGCAAGCCGGACAAATCGATCACGCCCCGGACATTCCCTGTCGCAGGATCGATCCGTACAATTTCATCGGTTTGCCAGACATTGGAAAAAATCTCGCCCTTGATCCATTCAAGTTCGTTCAAGTTCTCGACCGGCTGGCCGGCCTCGGTCACGTCGACCGTGCGCACGACCTTAAATGTGACCGGATCAAGAAAGCGGATCCGCGAAGTGCCGTCGCTGAGAATCAGCGAATGTCCATCCGTCGTAAGGCCCCAGCCCTCGCCGGCGTAGGTGAACTGACCCTCCGGTTGGAAAGTATCGGCATCATAGATGAAGCCGACCCCGTTCTTCCACGTCAGTTGGTAGGCGCGGGAACCCACCACCGTGAGCCCTTCGCCGAAGTACTGCGCCGGAACCGAGATCTCCTTGAGCACTCGGCCGGTGTTAAGATCCACATCGCGCAGCGTGGATTGCCCATTGAGCCCGGTGCTCTCCAGCAGGTCGCCGTTGCGAAAGAGCAAGCCCTCGGTGAAGGCGGTCGTATCGTGCGGCCAGGCCTGGACGACTTCGTAGGAATATTGAACGGTGCCAGCCAGCGGCGATGCCGGCACGTCGCCTGGCGGCTGACTGCGGCCACAGCCCGACGCCAGCAACAAAGCCAGGCTGACGAGGAGGAATCGGGCGTTTTTCATTTTTGCGATGGAATCTCTCGGTAAACGTCACCAGCGTCCTGTTCAAACAAAACCGCCATGGCCGACCCGTTGCTCTACGCCGATACGTCACATAGCGCCGACCAGCTTTACTTCTGCCGTCTCTACGTGCCCGACCCGTTTATCTCCTTTGCGGCGGGCGGAAAAAGCTATGGCGTCTTCAACCGCCTCGAGTTCGGCCGCGCGCAAAAGGAATCCGCGCTCGATGTCGTGTTGCCGCTCGAATCGCTCCTCGAACGGGCGAAATACCGCTGGCCCGACCGCAAGTGCGGCCCAGCCGAGATTATCTCGCTCCTCGCCGCGGAGCACAAGCTGACGGAGTTCTCGGTGCCGCAGGACTTTCCCGTCAGCCTGGCCGATCAACTCCGCGCGCATGGCCTCACCCTCATCGTGGCCGAGGGTGCGTTTTTTCCCGCGCGGGAAATCAAGGCCGAGGCCGAGGCGCGCGCCATCCGTGAGGGCAACCGCTGCGCCGCCGCCGGCATCGCCGCGGCCGAGCACGTCCTCCGCGCCAGCCGGATCAAGGGCAAAAAACTTTTCTGGCGCGACGCCGTACTCACGTCCGAGCGCCTCAAGGTCGCCATCGAAACCGCCTGCCTCGAGGCCGGCGGCGTCTCGCTCGACACCATTGCCGCCGGCGGCGACCAGGCGTGCGACCCGCACGCCCGCGGCACCGGCCCACTGCGCCCGCACGAGCTCATCATCGTCGATGTTTTTCCCCGCGTGAGCAAAACTGGCTACCACGGCGACATGACACGCACCTTTATCAAGGGCCGCGCCAACGACGCGCAACGCGCCCTCGTCGCCGCCGTCCGCTCGGCGCAAAAACTCGCGCTACGGCATATCCGCACCGGCGTCAGCGGCCGGGACGTGCACGGGCAGGTCGTCGCCCACTTCGAATCGCTCGGTTACAAGACCGGGCACGGGGCAGCCGGCTCAACCGGCTTTTTTCACGGCACGGGCCACGGCCTCGGCCTCGAGGTCCACGAACCGCCGCGCCTGGGCGCGACCGCCGACACCGCGTTGAAAAAAGGCGCCGTTGTCACCGTCGAGCCGGGACTTTACTATCCGGGCCTGGGCGCCTGCCGCATCGAGGACGTCGTTCACGTCACCGATGACGCGCCCACCCTGCTTTCAAAGTATCACTACGAATGGGAACTGCGTTGAATGTGCCCATGAAATAGTTTGTCATTCTGAGCGAAGCGAAGAATCCAGTGAGGCTCTGTTGGCGATATCAAATTGGATTCTTCGCTTCGCTCAGAATGACAGAAAGAATTAACTAACGCGCCTTAATTAAAAACCTGCCGCACTCTTTCTCATGTCCATCACCCCCGATCAAACCCGCGTCATCCTGGAAAAAATCTCCAAGCTGCGCATCCTCGTGGTCGGCGATGTGATGCTCGACCACTACATCTGGGGCGATGCCACGCGCATTTCGCCCGAGGCCCCGGTTCCCGTGGTGGACATCGCCCGCGACAGCTGGACCGCCGGCGGCGCGGCCAACGTCGCCCTCAACCTCGCCGCACTCGGCGCGCACACCGCCGTCGCCGGCTGCATCGGCCATGACGACGCGGGCAAAAAACTAAAACAGATTCTCTACGAGCAGAACGTGCAGCCCATCCCCGTTTCCAACGGCGGCGCCACCATCGTCAAAACCCGCGTGATGGTGCAGCATCAGCAACTCTGCCGCCTCGACCGCGAATCGCCGCCCGCCTCCTATAAAGTTGCCCCGGGCTCGCTCGACCTGCTGCTCGGCAAGGTCATCCAAGAAACCGACGCTGTCATTATTTCGGATTACGCCAAGGGCATGATCGACGACCCGCTCGTTGAAAAAATCACCGAGCTCGCGCGCGCCGCCGGCAAATTCATCGCGCTCGACCCCAAGCCCCGCCGCAAGCTCGCCTTCCACGACCTCGATCTCATCACGCCCAACAAGAAGGAATCGTTCCAGCTCGCCGGCATCGAGCCCGACCCGCACGCGCCTTTCCCTTCCGCGCAAATCTGCGCCCGCCTGCACGAGCTTTATCGCACGCGCCACCTCGTCATCACGCTCGGCGAGGACGGCATGCTGCTCAGCGAAAATGGCCAGGCCGGCAAAACGATCCCCACCGCCGCGCGCGAAGTCTTCGATGTCTCCGGTGCGGGCGACACCGCGCTCGCCGCGCTCGTGCTCGCGCTGCGCGCCGGCGCCGACCTGGAAACCGCCGCGCATTTCGCCAACGCCGCCTCGGGCGTGGTCGTCGGCAAGATCGGCACCGCCACCGTCACGCCCGCCGAACTTCTCGCCTACGTTTCGCCGTGAGCCGCGCGCTTTTCCTCGACCGCGACGGCACGCTCATTATTGACCGGGTCTATCTCGCCGACCCGGCCGGCGTGGAACTTATCCCCGGCGCCGCCGAGGGCCTGCGCCGCGCCCGCGCGCTCGGCTTTAAACTTTTTCTGTTCACCAACCAGTCCGGCATCGGCCGCGGTTTCCACACGCTCGAGGACACGCATCGCGTCAACGCCCGCATGGAAGAGCTCCTCGGCCTGCCCCCGCCCATTTTCGAAGCCGCGTGCATCGCGCCCGAAACGTCGGAGCAGCCCATCGTTTACCGCAAGCCCTCGCCGAAATTCATCCATGAAATGATTGCACAGCACGCGCTCGATCCCGCGCAGTGCTACATGGTCGGCGACTCGGCGGCCGACATCGGCGCCGCGCTGGCCGCCGGCATCAAGCCCGTGGCCCTTTGCACCGGCCGGGTCGATCCGCACACCCTGCCCATCGTCGCAGAAAAAAAAGTGCCGGTCTTCACCGACTTCGCGACGTTTGCCAAAACCTTGAAATAGATTTCGAAAAACCTTTTTTAACCGCGAATGAACGCGAATAGACGCGAATGGCTGATGAAAAACTATGCTGCTAGCGCAGCACACGGCCCAGGGCCGTGTTGGCCGTCGGGTTGCGCCAGAAAGCGCTTCCGAAGTGCTTTCTGCTCGCAACGACGGCCAGCAGAGTTTTTCAGCAGCCTATCAGTGTTTATCAGGGTGCATTAATGTTAAAATTCTGTTCCGAATCCGCGATCATCCGCGCTATCCGCGGGGAAAATTCGCGTCTATTCGCGTTCATTCGCGGTTAAAAAATAATAAGTGCCAATAAGTGTTCATCAGTGGTTAAAATTCTGAACCATGCCCGAGCTCGCCGAAGTCGAATACTACCGCAAGCAATGGAATCCCGGCCTCGGCCGCCCGGTTCGGGCGGTGCTCGTGCACGAACGCGCAAAAATTTACCGCGGCACGGATGCCCGCGCGCTGCAGGCCGCACTGACCGGCTCCACCCTGCGCTCGTCCCAAGCTGCGGCGAAACAAATGCTCTTTCGCTTCGGTAACGATAACTGGCTCGGTGTGCACCTTGGCATGACCGGAGAGCTGCGCGCCGAGCCTCCCGGCTACGCGCCGCAGAAACACGATCACCTCGTGCTCGCGACCGATAAAAACACCCTCGTTTTCACCGATCCGCGCATGTTCGGAAAAATCGAGTTTACCTCTGGCAAAACGCCGCCCGCGTGGTGGACACGCCTGGCCCCGCCGATTCTATCAGATGCATTCACGGTCGAGGCCGTCGTTGCATTTTTTCGCCGCCGGTCGCGCGCACCGATCAAAGCCGTGCTGCTGATGCAGGAGCGTTTCCCCGGCGTCGGCAACTGGATGGCCGACGAAATACTCTGGCGCGCCGCCATTCATCCGAAAAAACCGGCCGGCCGGCTGACACCAGCCGAGGTGCGCGCGCTGCATCGCGAACTGCGCTGGGTTTGCCGCCGCGCGCTCGCCACCATCGGCGAGACTTTCGCTGATCCGCCGAAGAGCTGGTTGTTTCCGCACCGCTGGGAAGACGGCGGCCATTGCCCGAAGACCAAAAAACCGCTCGCCCGCGCGGAAATCGGCAGCCGCACAACCTGCTGGTCGCCCGCCCGGCAAAAATTGAGGTAGAAACATTATGCTTAGCTAGCATGATCTGCAGTTTGTGGGCGGGGTGCCCTCACCCCGCACGTAGGCCAATCGCGGGGTGAGGGCACCCCGCCCACATCAATCCAAGTAAGGTAACCTTCAAATGCCTTCCAAAAAAATCCGTCTCGACGAACTTCTGCTGGCCCGCGGGCTCGCCGAGACGCGCACGCAGGCCAAGGCGCTCATCCTCGCCGGCCGCGTGCTACGCGGCACCGAGCGGCTCGACAAACCCGGTCGTGAACTGCCGGAAGACGTGAAGCTGGTGCTGGAACAGCCGCCGCGTTTCGTCGGTCGCGGCGGAGAAAAACTCGCGGCGTTCCTAGAGAAATTTCCCTTCGACCTGCACGGCGCACACGTGCTCGATGTCGGCGCCTCGACCGGCGGCTTCACCGACTGCGTGCTGCAGGCGGGCGCGGCGAGCGCGACATGCGTCGATGTCGGCCGCGCGCAGTTGCACGGAAAGCTCCGGGCCGACCCGCGCGTGACCAACATTGAGCAGCTCAATGCCCGACACCTGCGCGCCAGCGACCTGCCCCGCGAAAGCTATGACGCGGTCGTGATGGATTTGTCGTTTATCCCGCTCAAGACCGTCCTGCCGGCCGTGTGGCCATTCCTGCGGACGGGCGGCACGCTGGTGGCGCTGGTCAAACCCCAATTCGAGGCCGGCAAGGCCGAGGCCGACAAAGGCCGGGGCGTCATTCGCGACGATGTTGTGCGCCAGGCGGCGCTCGATGGCGTGCGCGATTTCGCGTTGGCGGAACTGCCCGGCGCGCAGCTCATCGGCGAGATGGAATCGCCCGTCTCCGGGGCCGACGGTAACCGGGAGTTTTTGCTGGGGTTAAGAAAGGAGTAGTAACCGCAGATGAACGCGGATGGACGCGGATGGACGCGGATAACTGATGAAAAACTGCTGCTAGCGCAGCACACGGCCCAAGGCCGTGTTGGCCGTCGCGTTACGAGCAGAAAGCGCTTCCGAAGTGCTTTCTGCTCGTAACGACGGCCAACAACGTTTTTCAGCAACACTCAGTGTTTATCAGTGCCCATCGGTGGCCGTGCCATCCGTAGCCTGACTAAGGATGGTTAAAAATCTGTTCCGAATCCGCGTTCATCTGTGTTCATCCGCGGTTAAAACCACCTTACAATCTGGTTTGGCTATTAGTGAAAATTAGTGTGCATTAGCGGTTAACCATGCAGCCCATCCGCAAACTCGCCTTCGTCATCAACGAGCAGAAACCGGGCGCGCACGAGCTCGGGCAGGCGCTGATGGCGATTGCGAAAAAAGCCGGGGCCAAGATCAAGCACACGACTGAGTTTCCGCTGCCCACCGGCTACTTGAAGGGCCTCGACGCCTGCTGTGTCATTGGCGGCGACGGCACCTTGCTCGGCGTGGCGAGCGAAGCGGCGCAGGCGCAGGTGCCCATCATCGGCGTGAACCGCGGCAGCCTCGGCTTCCTCACGACATTTTCGGCCGACGAGGCGCGGGCGCAATTCGCCACGCTGCTCGGCGGCGCTTACCAGGTGGCCTGGCGCTCCCTGCTCGATTGCTCGATCGGTCCCGGCAACCACGGCCTCGCGCTCAATGACGTGCTGATCAAGGACGAACTCAACTCGCGCCTCGTGCGGCTCGAGGTTTTCGCCGACGACGAACTCGTGACGGAGTTTTCGTGCGACGGACTGATCTTTTGCACGCCCACGGGCTCGACCGCCTACAACCTCTCCGCCGGCGGGCCGATTGTCCACCCCGGCGCGGAGGTCATCGCGATGACACCCATCTGCCCGCACACGCTGAGCAACCGCTCGATCATCTTCCAGCACGATGTGAAGCTGCGCGTGTTCAACCGCGGCGTGGGCTCGCGCCTGCTCGTGGCCGTGGACGGCCAGCACAACCGCGTCACCTGTGAAACTGCGCCGGTGGAAATCTCCCTTTCAAAGGTCAAGTTGCCGCTCGCCCAACGCGTGGACTATTCCCATTTTTCCGTTGTGCGCACAAAGCTCAAGTGGAGCGGCGGCGTCACCGAGCCGCCGAAGTCGGGGGGATGAAAACAAAGTCGGCGTGACGCATATTCGTCTTAGCTAACGTTAGACCGCCATGTCACTGCCTGTTCGCCAAGCCATGCCGCAGGACACAAAGGTCGTGTCCGATATTCTCCGTGAAGCTACTCGCTGGTTAGAGCAGGCCGGCATGCCTATGTGGCAGGATGGTGAGTTATCATCGTCCCGCATTACTACCGACGTTGACGCTGGATTATTTTTTGTCGCCGAGAGCGATGGCGAGGTGGCAGGCACGATGAAGTTCCAGCTTCAGGATTTGCTATTCTGGCCAGATGTCCCGCAGGAACAGTCGGCTTTCATTCATCGTCTGGCGGTGAAGAGGCGGTTTGCCGGAGGTCATGTTTCGTCGGCACTGCTTCAATGGGCTGTGTTGCGGACGCGTTCGCTCGGGCGATCTTTTCTTCGGCTCGATTGTGAAGCCTCAAGGCCACGGTTGAGAGCCGTCTATGAACGTTTCGGATTCAGGCATCACAGCAACAAACAGGTAGAGCCATATTTTGTTTCACGTTACGAGTATGATGTCACAAAGCTGGCGGTCTAACCACAGTAGCCAGAGACAACGCCGCTAGTCGTACACCAGCTACTGAGTATCTTAAAACGGTTTGTCATTCTGAGCGCAGCGAAGAATGACAAGTAGCTGGTCTGGCTTAACACCAATCCCAATGACAAATGACCAAGAACCAATGACTACCTACGGCGTCACCACCAACTGCACCCGCTGTTCGCGCTTCAAATATTTCTTGGCGAAGCGCGCGAGGTCGGCGCAGGTGACGGCGTCGATGCGCGCATCGTAATTTTTCCAGTCGTTGGCCGGCAGGCCGTAGAGCGTGTTGAGCGCGGCGTGCATGGCACGGGCTGAATTGGGCTGCAGGCTCTGGCGGCGTCCGGCCTGGAGTCGCACCTGGCAGCGGCGCAGCTCGGCCTCCTCCACCCCGCCGGATTGCACCCGGTCAATTTCAGCATCGATCTCGGCCAGCACGGCAGCGGCACTCACGGGCGCGGTGCCGGCGTAGAAATAAAACATGCCGGCCTCGAGGCCGGTCACGCGCGCGGAGCGCACGAAGTAAGCCAGGCCTTTTTCCTCGCGCACGCGCTCGAACAGGCGCGAGGCCATGCCGCTGAAAAGTTCGTCGGCGACTTCGCCGACATAAAAATCCTCGGCCAACTGGCCGGGGCCGGGAAAGGCCTGGAAGACGACGGCCTGCTCGCGCGGTTGTTTCTCGACGAAATCGCCGATGGCGGCTGGACCCTTGAATCGAGCCGAAGAAACGGGCGGCGGCGTGCGCGGGAATTTCTTGAGAAAAGCGCGGAGCGAGGGCGCGAGTTTCTTCGGGGAGAAATCACCCGCGACGGCCAGGGCCATGTTGGGCGCGACGACGAGTGCGCGGTGGAGCGCTGCGAGGTCGGCGGGGGTAAGCGCACGCAAGCCGGCTTCGTCGCCGGTGGCGTCGATGGCAAAGGGATGGTCGCCGAAGAATTTTTTGCGCAGAAGCTTCCGGCCGAGCGTGACGACTTCGTCGGCATCCTGCAGCAATTCGGCCAGCTGGGCGTCGCGCTCGGTGGCAAAGGTTTCTTTCTTGAAGGCGGGCGCGAGCGCGGCGTCGGCCAGGATGGCCAAGCCACGGTCGATGTCGGTCGGCAGGACTTCGAGGGCGAGGCCGAAGCTGTTATTGCCGGCAAAGGGTTGGAAGGCGCCGCCGACTTCCTCGATGGCCTGGGCAACTTGCGCGGCCGTGCGCGTGCGGGTGTCCTTGGTCAGCAGCGTGGCAAGGAGCGAGGTGGCACCGCGTTTGCCCGGCGACTCGTGGAGCGGTCCGCCAAGGCAGGCCAGGCGGAAGTGAAGATTGGGCAGGCGCGGGTCAGGCTGGAGCAGCAGGCGGGCGCCGTTGGGCAGGGTTTCCGCGGTGAAATCGTTTCGCTCGGCCTGGCCCAGGCTTTCGGGCACGGCCGGCGGGTTGGCGCTGGCCGGGTTCAACGAAACCGAGGTGAGCCGCGACGGCACGAGGTAGGTTTTGAGCACGCGGTGGAGATCGGCGGGCACAACCGTGGCGAGGCGGGAGAAATACGTGCGGCTGTAATCGAGATCGCCCACGATCACCTCGGCGGCGCCGAGGCGTGACGCCTGGCCGGACATGGTTTGGCGAATATTGATTTCGCCGACGGATATCTGGCGGAGGGCCTTTTTGATTTGCGCCGGCGTGAAGCCGTTCACGGTGCAGCGCGCGAGCGTGCGCTCGACGGCGGCAGCCGCGGGCTCGCGTTTCGCCGCCTCGGAGGTGAACGAAATGGTAAAGAGGCCCACGCTGTCGGGATTCCAACTGTGCGCATCGATGGTGTGCACGAGGTGCTGCTGCTCGCGGATGGTCCGCCAGAGGACCGAGCTGTCGCCATGGCCCAGGATGGTGGCGAGCAGGTCGAGCAGCGGCGCGTCGGGATGCGTGAGGCCGGGAATCTGCCAGGCGAGAATGGCCCGGGTGAGTTCGACGTCCTCGAAGCGGTGCTGCGCGCGCGGGGCGAGCTGGAGCGGTTCATCAACCACCAGGGCCGGCGCGAACGCAACGCGCGGCGCGGCGCCGAAGTGTTTATCGATGTCGGCGCGCACGGCGACAGGATCGATGTCGCCGACGACGATGACGGCGAGATTGTTCGGCACGTAGCGCGTGCGGTAGTAATTGACCAATTCGTCGCGCGTGACCGCGGCAAACACGTCGCGATGGCCGATGACGGGATGGCGGTACGGATGCACGCGGAAGGCGGTGGAAAAAAGCGTCTCGGCCAGGCGGTCCTCGGGATCGTCCTGCGTCATGGCGATTTCACGGAGGATGACGTCGCGCTCGCGGGTGACTTCATCGGCAGGCAGCGTGGAGTGCAGGACGGCATCGGCGAGAAGGTCGATCGCAACGCCGACGTGCTCGCTGGGCAGGTCGATGTAATACACGGTGCGGTCGAAGGTGGTGTAGGCGTTGATGTAGCCGCCGTGGGCCTGGACGGTGGCGGAGATATCGCGGCCGGCGCGGCGGGTAGTGCCCTTGAAGAGCATGTGCTCGAGATAATGCGAGAGGCCGGCGCCGAGTTGTGCGCCCTCGTGGAGACTGCCGGTCTTGACCCACACTTGCACCGAGGCGAGCGCGGCAGAACGGTCGGACTTGAGCAGCGCGGTCAGGCCGTTGGGCAGGACAAAACGGTCGACCGGTTCGCGCCAGAACGGTTCGAGCAGGCGCAAATCGGCAGCGAAGGAAATTTTTGGGGCCATGATAGATCAGCGGCCCCGCGGACGCCCGCGGGGAAATTTAATTTTTATCAGCCGGGCGGTTACGCCGAGCCAACCGCCTCGGTGGTGGACGAGCCAAAGCGACGCGTGCGCGCGGGCTGGAATGGCTTCACGAACGCCTCGTTGAAATCGAAGACTTCAACGAAGTCCTCGCGGCGGTCATTCTCCGTTTTGCTGAAGACATTATATTCGATCAGGTTGAAAACGATGTCGCCGAAGTCGGCACAACGCGCAACGCCCCATTCGTTGAGCACGGTTTTGGCGAGCGGGCCAAACTGCTCGAGCGCATAGGTGCGCAGGCCATGGAGCAACTCGGCCCCGGCGACGTGCTGCGAGCGGGTCGCGCGACTGGCATCCTTTTTTTTGATTCCCTTGACCGTGTGGTCGAGACCCTGGCGGACAAAATCGTAAGCCTTGCGATCAAAGCGCGAATCTTCCTTGCAGATCAGATCGACAATTTCAGAGAAAACGAGGTCTGACATAAAATTTACGGAGGTAAGTAGCAGAGAGATTCGCCTCGCGCAACTTCACAACAGGGTCTTTTGCCAAATCGCTTAACAGTTTTGCAACTTCTTAACTGTTATGATCATGATGCAAATCATTGTGTAAATTTTTACACTCATTTGTGAAAAAAATGTCGTATAAACAAAGATTTTACTCGCAATTGCAAAAGATTGTGCTAAAAATTTACACCATCATGATTGCTACACAAATCTACCCAACAATGACAGCTGCGAAAATCGCCCCCCGCACGGCTTCATCTCTCGACCAAGCCTGTGCCCGTTTAAAGTCTGCAGGAATGCGTATCACGCAACCCCGCATCGCCATCATCAACGCCCTCATCAAGCGCGGCCAACCCGCAAGCATCGAGCAAGTGCACACCGACCTGGCTGACAGCTCGTGTGACCTTGTCACGGTGTACCGCTGTCTCGCCGTGTTTGAAGAGCTTGGCTTCGTCCGCCGCAGCTTCCTGCACAACGGCACGGCGCTTTACGAAATCAACCTCAATGGCACAAACCACTATCACGTCGTTTGCAAAGACACGCACCGGGTGGAGGAAATCGATGCCGAAACCACCACTGAACTTCGCCGGTCGATCAAGCAAATCGAAGACATGCTCAAGAATCGCGGTTACAGCGATGTGACGCATGTGGTCGAGTTCTTCGGCGTCTCCTCTCCCAGCAACCGGAAGAGCTCCGAAGCCTCCGCGGCCCGTTGATAACGTTTTTTGCTATGCTGTAGCAGTCCGTCCCGCCAGGTCCCCCTTCCGTGAGGCAGCTCCCTGTGAGCTGCCTCATTTGTTTTTAAGCGATTGTCATTCCGAGACCGCGAGGAATTCCATTTTGTGGGCGGGGTGCCCTCACCCCGCATTATGCGGTTCGAATTCGGATCTCCGAGGTAGGGCGAACCGTCCCCGGTGAGCCGCCTTTCTTTCGGCTCGGCAAGGATGCCTCGCCCTACCCGCGCTACCGCGCGACCAGTCTCACATCGACGCCAGCAGGCGGCGCAGAGTCTCGTCCACCAGCTTCGGGTCGGCCTTGCCCTTGGCGGCTTTCATCACCGGGCCCTTGAATCCGTTGATCGCGCTGTCCTTCCCGCCCTTGAAATCGGCCAACGCCTTCGGATTGCCGGCAATGGCCTCACGGCACCATTGCTCAAGCTCGGCGGTGTTGGTCTCGGCTTTGAGGCCTTTGCGTCCGACAATGGCCTCGGGCATTTCGCCCGCGGCAAACATGTCGATGAAAACTTCCTTTGCGGCATTATTCAGGATCGTGCCGGCCTCGACGAGCTTCACCAGCGCGGCAATGTGCGCCGGCTTCACCTTTGACTCAACGAGAGACGTCTTCGCGTTACCTAGTTCGCGGAGGAGGTCGTTGACGATCCAGTTGCCCACCGCCTGCGCCCTACCCGGGCCGGCAAGTTTCGCGGCTTCCTCAAAGAAATTGCTGAGTTCACGCTCGGGCACGAGCACACTCGTGATCGTGTAAGGAATTTGGTACTGCTCGAGGAACCGACGCTGCTTGTCGAATGGCTGTTCGGGGCACTCGGCGCGCAGTTTCTGTTTCCACGCCTCGTCCACTTTCACCGGCATAAGGTCGGGATCGGGGAAATAACGGTAGTCATGCGCCATTTCCTTCGAGCGAAGCGATTGCGAGACGCCGGTCTGGCCGTCGTAGTCGCGCGTCTCCTGCACGATCGTGCCGCCGGACTCGGCCACGGCCATCTGGCGCTTGATCTCGTGGGCGATGCCGTCCCGCACAAACGAAATGGAATTGAGGTTCTTCAGCTCGACCTTCGTGCCGAGCTTGGTTTCGCCGACGGGTCGGATGGAAATGTTGGCGTCACAGCGCAGCTGGCCCTTCTCCATGTCGCAGTCGGAGATGCCGCCGTAGATCATCGTCTGCCGGAGCGATGTCAGGTAGGCATAGGCTTCCTCGGCCGTCTGCATCGCGGGCTCGGAAACGATTTCCATCAGCGGCGTGCCGGCGCGATTGTAATCAATGAGCGAGCCGGTGGCGGAATGGTTGAGCTTGCCGACGTCTTCCTCGAGGTGGATGCGGGTGAGCGGGATTTTTTTGTGTTCGCCCATGACGTTGCGCGCGGGGCCGGGCAGCTCGATCTCGACCGTACCACCGAGGCAGATGGGCTGATCGTACTGTGAAATCTGGTAATTTTTCGGCGAGTCGGGATAAAAGTAATTTTTGCGATCCCATTTGCAGACGGGGGCAATCTCGCAGCCCAGCATGAGGCCGGACTTGATGACCGCGTCGAGCGCGGCCTTGTTCATGACCGGCAACACGCCGGGCAGCGCCAGCACAACGGGATCGGTCAGCGTGTTCGGCTCCGCGCCGTAGCCGGTGGCGACGCGCGTGAACATCTTGGATCGCGTCTTGATTTGGACGTGAACCTCGAGACCGATGACCGCTTCGTATTTCATTTCAGATTTTTAACCACAAAGACACAAAGGACACAGAGAGCTGATTTCTGAATCGTTTGATGCGTTGCTTGAGGACTGGAACTTTAAAATGATGGGCAGACCGACTTCGTGATCGGTCGCCTTTGTGCTCTTTGTGTCTTCGTGGTTCAATTTAAAGTGAAGGATGTTTCGTGTGCCAGTCGTGGCCTTGTTCGTAGGCGCGGGCAATGGCGAGCAGGTCGGCTTCCTTGAAGGGCTGGCCGATGATTTGCAGGCCGATGGGCAGGCCGCCTTTCGAGAACCCGCACGGCACACTGATGCCGGGCAGGCCGGCGAGGTTCACGCCGATGGTGTAGATGTCGCTGAGATACATCGCGAGCGGGTCGGCGGCTTTCTCGCCTTTTTTGAACGCGGGCGTGGGCGAGGTCGGCGTGAGGATGGCATCCACCTCTTTGTAAGCGTTGAGAAAATCCCGGCGGATGAGCGTGCGGACTTTCTGCGCGCGGAGGTAATACGCGTCGTAGTAGCCGCTGCTCAGCACATAGGTGCCGAGGATGATGCGGCGTTTCACCTCGGGGCCAAAGCCCTCAGCCCGCGACTTGAAATAAATATCCAGGGCGTCGGTCGCATCCTTCGAGCGATGGCCGTAGCGGATGCCATCGTAGCGCGCGAGGTTCGACGAGCACTCGGCGGTGGCGATGATGTAATAAACGCCGACGGCGTATTTCGTATGCGGGAGGGAGATTGCGCGGATTTCGCAGCCGAGTTTCTTGTAGTAGGCAATCGCGGCCTGCACGGCGGCGTTCACCTCGGGATCGATGCCCTCGGCAAAATATTCCTTGGCGATGCCGAGCTTCCACGGGCCTTGGCGCTTCGCGAGCTCGGCGCGGTAGTCGGGGATCTCGGCTTTGAACGAGGTCGAGTCGTTCGCATCGTGGCCGGCGATGGCGCCGAGCAAGACCGCCGCGTCCTCAACCGTGCGGGTGAACGGGCCGATCTGGTCGAGCGACGACGCAAAGGCGATGAGGCCATAGCGCGAAACCAGGCCGTAGGTGGGCTTGAGGCCGACGACGCCGCAGAGCGCGGCCGGCTGGCGGATGGAACCGCCGGTGTCGGAGCCGAGCGAGGCGATCGCCTCGCCGGAAGCGAGGGCCGCGGCGCTGCCGCCCGACGAACCGCCAGGCACGCGCGTGAGGTCCCACGGGTTGCAGGTGGATTTGAACGCGGAGTTTTCGGTGGACGAGCCCATCGCGAACTCGTCGAGATTGAGGCGGCCCCAGCAAATGGCGCCGGCTTCCTTGAGCTTGCGCGTGACGGTCGCATCATAGGGCGAAACAAAATTTGCGAGCATCTTGCTCGATGCGGTCAGCGGTTGGCCGGCGACGGAGATGACATCCTTGATGCCGATGGGAATGCCGTCGAGCGGCCCCCTCGCCTGTCCGGCGGCGCGGCGCGCATCGGACGCGTGGGCCTGCGCCAGCGCATCGGCTTCGTCAAACGAGTTGAAGGCCTGCACCTTCGCATCGACCGCCTTGGTGCGCGCCAGCACCGCCTGCATCAGCTCAACCGAGGAAATCTTTTTCGCCGCGAGCTGTGCGGCGAGATCGGTGACGGGTTGGAAAAAAAGCTCTGAGGGCATTCCGAAATTTGTTTTTACAGAAGAAAACGAAGGGAACAAAGCGCCGGTGGTTGGCTCGAACCAGAGGAATCGTTGCGCAGATTGAAAACAGGATGCGGAAAAAACTTCATCGCTTCGTTTCCTTGGTTACCTTCGGTGAGAAAATTCATTCCACGACTTTGGGCACGGCGATCATGTGGTCGCGTTGCGCGGGCGCGTTTTGGAGCGCAAGCTCGACGGGCAGGCCGTCCTTCGGCACGTCGTCGGCCCAGACGTTGAACAGCGGAAAGGCGTGCGCGGTCGGCTCGACGCCACTGACATCCACTTCCTTCAACTGCGCGATATAAACGAGTACGTCACCGATCTGGGTTGAGAAACGGGCCTTTTCCTCGGGCGTGAGCGCCAGGCGCGCGAGATTGGCCACGTGGTCGAGATTGAGATCGGTGGGTTGGGACATGGTATTTATTTTAACCACAAAGACACAAAGGGCGCGAAGGGGAAACTCGAGTCAGCTCTTTGTGTCCTTCGTGCCTTTGTGGTGAAGTATTATTTCCGGATTTGGTAAGGCGTGGACTTCACGAGTTCGTCCTGGATTTTTTGGAAAACCGCGTTCACCTCGCTGTCGGTCAGCGTGCGGTCGGCGGCGCGGAACACCAGGGAGAACGCGAGGCTCTTTTTTCCCTCGGGCAGCCCCGAGCCTTGGTAAACATCGAAGGCATCCACCGACTCGAGGGCGAACGTGCTGCCCACGGCGGCGCGGGCGGTCGCCGTCAGCTTGGCGCCGACTTCGCCGGCGAGCGCGGCCGCATCGACGACGAGGGCGAGGTCGCGCAGCACGGCGGGAAACAGGCTGAAGTCGGCGTAGCGGCGGCGCGCGACAGCCACGCCGAGTTTTTCCGGAAGGATCGAGAAAACACCGCAGTAGATTTTTCCCTCAATGCCCAGCGCGCTGATCATCGCAAGATTGAGCATGCCGAAGCGCACCGTCCAACCGTCGCGAATGATGTCGCCGGCGGTGGCGGAATGACCTTCCTGCCAGCCAAAATACGGGCCGGCCACCCGATCAAGCGTTTGGCGGGAGAGATCGACGCCCGCGGCGGCGGCCAGGATTTCGACGTGGCGCTTCGCGGTGTAGAAATCGGCCGGCTCGCGGCGGAGCCAGGCGCGGTCGGCGCCGTTTTGTACGAGCAGAAATGCCACGCTGGCGGTTTCGAAAATGCGCCCGTCGCGCTCGACGAACACGCGGCCAGCCTCAAAAATGCGAGAGACCGCGACACCGCGGGACTGGTTGAGCTTGACCGTGTCGAGCAAGCCCATCGCCAGCGTGGAGCGCAGGTGCGACATGTCCTCGACCAGCGGGTTGGCCAGCGCGAGTTCCTGCGCGGAGGTTTGCGAGACCCAGGTTTGCAGTTCCGAGCGCGAACGCAGCGTGTAGCTGAGGCATTCGTTGAAATTTTGGCCGACGAGATATTCGGTGACGCGGCGGGTGAAGCGCACCACGGGAGCGTCCTCAACGGGCAGGCCGGGCGCGATCACCGGACTGGCCGGCACCTTGTCGGTGCCATGGAGACGCAGCACCTCCTCGACGAGATCGATGGGACGGTCGAGATCACCGCGCCAGCTCGGAATCGACACGATCCATTGCGGCCCGGTGAGCGGTTCGTCTTCGCGCGCAATTTTCAGCTCGAGCGATTCGAACGCAGCCTTCATCTCGTCGGCGGGAATATCGAAGCCGAGCTTGCGACTGATAAACGCGGGGGTGATGGCGATTTCGCGCTTCCACGGGACGTCGCCACCGACTTTGTAGAGCGGGCCGACGACCGAGCCACCGGCGGTCTCGAGCAGGAGATCGATGGCGCGGTGCGCGTCTTCGACGAGCGTGTGCGGATCGACGCCGCGCTCGTAGCGATAGGACGAGTCGGAGGCGAGGGCGAGCCGCTTCGAGGTCCAACGGATGGACTGCGGCTTGAAATAGGCGACTTCGAGCACGAGATCGGTCGTGGTCTCGTCCACTTCCGCGTTGGCGCCACCCATGATGCCGGCGATGACGAGCGGCTTCTCCGCGTCGGCGATGACGAGCATGCGCGAGGAGAGCGTTCGTTCCTTGCCATCGAGGGTGGTGAGCTTTTCGCCGTCGGAGGCGTGGCGGACGATGATTTTCCGGCCGCTGATTTTCTTGGCATCGAATGCATGCATCGGCTGACCGGACTCGAGCATGACGTAGTTGCCGACATCGACGACATTATTGATCGGACGAAGTCCCACAGACTTGAGACGCGCCTGGAGCCATGCCGGGCTGGGAGCGATTTTTACGCCGGCGATGATGGTGGCGGTGTAGAGCGGACAATCTTCGTCGGCTTCGACACTGACGGATGAGAGCAGGTGCGGATGCGGCGCGGCATTAGGCAGATGGCCGTCGAATTTGGTCGGCGGATAAATCAGGTCGCTCTTGAGCCAGGCGGCGAGTTCGCGCGCGAGGCCGAGGTGCGAAAGGCAGTCGGGGCGATTGGGCGTGATCTCGACATCGAAGACGACGTCACCGGGGGGAAGCACGTCGTTGATGGGCGCGCCGAGTGCCGGGCGGCCGTCGAGAATGAGCAGGCCGTCGGCGTCCTCGGCGGCGCCGAGTTCCTTAGCCGAGCACATCATGCCGTCGGAAAGTTCGCCGCGGATTTTGGACTGCTTGATCTGGAAATCGCCGGGCAACACGGCGCCGGGCAGCGCGACGGGCACGCGGTCGCCGACTTTGTAGTTTTGCGCGCCGCAAACGATGGTCTTCACTCCGCCGGCGGGGCCGATATCGACGGTGCAGATGGAAAGCTTGTCGGCGTTGGGGTGCTTGTTGCGCGTGAGAACCTCGCCGACGACGACCTGGTTGAGCTTGGGCGCACCGGTGCGGTGCGCGCCCTCGACCTCGAAGCCGAGAAACGTGATGGCCCGCGAGATTTCCTCGACCGAAGCGTCGAGGGGTTTGATAAAATCTTTAAGCCAGTTGAGAGAAATTTTCACAGGAGATTTTTAACAGAAGGTAACAAAGGCAACGAAGCGCTTACGGTAGATTTGCACCAGGGAGAATGAGACGCGTAATCCCGTTTTTCAGAACCACTTCGTGGAAGTTGATGAGCAGGCCAATCGGAATATCGAGCAGCTTCATGTAGCTAAAAAGCTGAGCTTTGTGGATAGGAAGAACTCGTTCCACCGATTTGTTTTCAACCAACAGACAATTTTCAACCAGTACATCGAATCGAAGGGGTTCTTCAAAAGCCAAATCTTTGTATTGGATGCGAATCAGCTTTTGATTCGTCGCCGTCAGCTGGCGGAGGGACAACTCATGCATCAAGCATCGCTCGTAGATCGATTCGATCAAGCCCGGCCCTTTGTCGCGATGGACCTCGATGGCAGCGCCAATGATCTCGCCACTCATGGCGTCTGCTTTGGCGTAGAGCGGATGCATATAAAAAAGCGCTTCGTTACCTTTGTTGCCTTCTGTGAAAAAAGCCCTCAGGCAAATTGCCGGAGAAAGCGCAGGTCATTCTGGTAGAAGTAACGGATGTCATCGATGCCGTAGAGCGTCATGGCGAGGCGCTCGAGGCCCATGCCAAAAGCGTAGCCGCTCCAGATTTCGGGATCGTAGCCGACTGTCTCGAAGACCGAGGGATCGACCATGCCGCAGCCGCCGATTTCAATCCACTCCTTGTTGACCTTGGGGAGATGCTTCGCGCTGAGATCGACCTCGAAGCTCGGCTCGGTGTAGCCGAAATAGTGCGGGCGGAAACGCGTCTTGGTGCCGGGACCGAGCAGTGACGTGAAGATGTAGTCGAGCAGCGCCTTGAGGTCGCGCACGGTGACGTTGCGGTCGACATAGAGGCATTCGAGCTGATGGAAGTTGGCCGAGTGCGAGGCGTCGGTCGTGTCGCGGCGAAAACAGCGGCCGGGCGAAACAATGCGCAAGGGCGGCGGCTGCTGGAGCATGGTGCGGATTTGCACCGAAGAAGTGTGCGTGCGCAGGAGATAGCGTTCGCCGGGCGTGTGCGGGGCGATGTTGCCGAAGTGCGTGGTTGCGGGGAAATAAAACGTGTCCTGGGCATCGCGCGCGGGGTGGTCGGCGGGCGTGTTGAGCGCGTCGAAGCAATAGAACTCGGTCTCCACCTCGGGACCGTCGGCGACGGCAAAGCCGGCCTTGCGCAGGATGCTGCACATTTCCTCGCGCACGAGCGTAAGGGGATGGCGCGTGCCCGGGCCGGGGTCGGGCGAGGGCAACGTGGGGTCGATCGACGCGCCGATTTGCGCCGCGATCTCGGCCTGGGCAATGCGGCGGAGCGCGTCGTCGAGCAGCGACTGGAGCTGGGTCTTGGCCTCGTTGATGAGTTTGCCGAGCGCGGGTCGCTGCTCCTTGGGCACAGCGCCCATCTGCTTCATGAGCGCGGTAAGTTCGCCGTTGGGACCGACGAGGCGGGCCTTGGCCGCCTCGAAGTCAGGCCGCGAGGGCAGCGCGGCGAGTTCGGCGGTGGCTTTGGCGAGCAGCGCGTTAAGTTGGTCGTGCATGGGAAAATTTGATTCACCACGAAGACACGAAGGACACAAAGAATGAATTAAAATCGCTTCGGGTTCTTTGCGCCTTTGTGGTGAAAACAGGATTCATTCAATAAAAAGGACGGCGCCTCGAATTACGAGACCCGTCCTTGGAAGAGCTGGCGCGTTGGGATCAACGCGCCCTGCCTTGGGGCGGGCCACCTGGGCCCGCGTTGGAAGTTAGGCTTTTTTCGCCGCTGCGGCCTTGGCCTTCAACGCGTCCTGGGCTTGTGCGACCAGGGCGTTAAATGCGATCTCGTCGCGCACGGCGATGTCGGCAAGAACCTTGCGGTCGAGCTCGATATGGGCGGCGCGGAGGCCTTCGATGAAGCGGTTGTAGCTGAGGCCGGCGGCGCGGCAGGCAGCATTGAGGCGCACGATCCACAGGGATCGCCAGTTGCCTTTTTTCTTCTTGCGATCACGATAGGCATATTGCCAGGCGTGCTGGACGGCTTCCTTCGCATAGCGAAAGAGCTTGGATTTGTTGCCGAAATAGCCCTTGGCGTATTTCAGCACTTTCTTGCGGCGCTTGCGCGACGCGGGGGAGTTAGTGACACGAGGCATGTTGGTTTTTTATTTT
>DATMLS010000019.1:0-12496 GCA_035569995.1 Opitutaceae bacterium
TTCGATTCGGGTTTGTTCGCCTTAACCTATGGCAAACAAAGCAGACAAGTGGCCGGTCAACGCCGCGGGCAAGTTTTTCGTCGATCAGCAATGCATCGACTGCGATCTCTGCCGCGAGACGGCGCCGGCTTTTTTCACCCGCAGTGACGAAGGCGGCTACTCTTTCGTGCACAAGCAACCCACGACTGAGGAAGAGATTGCACTCTGCATGGAGGCCCTCGAAGGCTGCCCGGTCGAGGCCATCGGCAACGACGGCGACGCGTGATTGTTCCGCGTGGTTGAGAGGTGTTTGCGGAAACCTCTGCAAGATTTGTCCAGGTCGTGAAGCCGGATCACCCGGATCTCTTTGTGGGTTGATTGTTAATTAATCGATAATGATCGGTTAACAAAACCTTGTTTTCTGGCCCGTGCCCGTGTTACGACTGCGGGCGATGGATTTTTCTGCCGTAGCGTTGGGTCTTGCCACCGCCTCCCGGATGCGGAGAGGGCCAGCCGGTCGTTGTTTGGTGCAACCGAGGTGATCCCATGCCGGCTGAAGCTCCCCTCTTAACGCCACCGGTGGATGAGCCCACGGCCCTTGGTGCCGGCACGCATGCGGCCGACCAGCGGCACGTCTGGCATCCATTCACGCAGATGCAGGAATACCTGGCCCTGCCGCCGCTCGCCATCGCCTCCGGCCGCGGCGGCTGGCTGACCGATACCGAGGGCCGCACCTATCTCGACGGCAACGCCTCCATCTGGACCAACGTCCATGGCCACAACGACCCGGAGCTCAACGCCGCCTTGCAGCGCCAGCTCGCGTGCGTGGCCCATTCGACCATGCTCGGCCTCACGCATGTGCCCGGCGCGGAGTTGGCGGCGGAGCTGGCGCGCCTCGCGCCGCCGGGACTGAGTCGGGTATTTTTCAGCGACAACGGCGCCGGCGCGGTCGAGGTCGCGCTCAAACTTTCCTTTCAATACTGGCAGCTCGTCGGCCGGCCGGAAAAACGCGGCGTCATCGGCCTGGCCGGCGGCTATCACGGCGACACTTTTGGCGCGATGGCGGCCGGGGACAGCGGATTTTTTCACGAGCGTTTCCGTCCGTGGTGTTTTCCCGCGGAGCATTTTCCCGCGCCGCATTGCCGCGAGTGGGGCGGCCGGGTGCGCGAGGCCGACATGACCGCGAGCCTGGCGGCGTTGCGGGCGTTGCTCGCGGCGCAGGCCGACCGCACCGCGTGCCTCATCCTCGAGCCCTCGGTGCAAGGTGCGGCGGGCATGCGGTTGCAGCCGCCGGGCTTCGTGCGCGAGGTCGCCGCGCTCTGCCGCGCGCACCATGTTCACCTCATCCTCGACGAAGTGTTCGTCGCCTTTGGCCGCCTCGGCCCCATGATCGTGTGCGCCGAGGAAGGCGTGGCGCCGGATTTTCTCTGCCTCGCGAAAGGCCTCACCGCCGGCTACCTGCCGCTGGCCGCCACGCTCGCGCGCGAGGAAATTTTCGAGGCGTTCCTCGGGCCGGTGGAAAGCCGACGCGCTTTTTATCACGGTCACACCTTCACCGGCAATCCGCTCGCTGCGGCCGTCGCGCTCGAAAACATCCGCAAGCTTCGCGGGCTCATCGCCGATGGCACGCTGCGCGCGCGCAGTGCCTGTTTCGGCCGCCTGCTCGACGAAACCTTTTCCGATCACCCGCACGTGCGCGAAATCCGCCAGCGGGGCTTTGCCGCTGCGCTCGACCTCGTGCCATCGCGAGATTCCGCTGAAAAATTCCCGGTCTCGCGCCGGATCGGCCTGCAAGTCTGCCTGCGGGCGCGGGCCCACGGCCTGCTGCTGCGTCCGCTGGGCGATTCGCTGCTGCTCGTGCCGCCGCTCTGCCTCGACGAGAACGAACTCGGCGAGCTCGTGCACCGCACCGCGCACGCGATCGCCGACGTGCTCTGACCCCATCTTGGAACTTGAAACCTGTTACTTGAAACATTGAACGCCATGCCCGACCTCGCCTCCATCAGACAAATCTACGAACTGCCCCTGCCGGAACTCATGTTTCGCGCGCAGGAGACGCATCGCCGCCACCACGACCCGGCCGCGGTGCAGCTTTGCACACTCCAGTCGATCAAGACCGGCCGCTGCCAGGAAGACTGCAAATACTGCCCGCAATCGGCGCACTATAACACCGGGCTCGATGCCGAGCCGCTGATGGACACCGAGGTCATCTTGGTCGCGGCGCGGGCGGCCCGCGACGGCGGCGCCTCGCGTTTTTGCATGGGCGCGGCGTGGCGCGAGGTGCGCGACGGCGCGCAATTTGACTCGGTGCTCGCCACGGTGCGCGGCGTGGCCGGCCTCGGCCTTGAGGTCTGCTGCACGCTCGGCATGCTCGAGGCGCCCCAAGCCTCGCGCCTGAAGGAGGCGGGTTGCACGGTTTACAACCACAACCTCGACACTTCGCGCGAGTATTATCCCGAGATCATCACCACGCGCACCTACGACGAACGCCTGACCACGCTCGCCACGGTGCGCGAAGCCGGCCTGCAAGTGTGCAGCGGCGGCATCCTTGGCATGGGCGAAAGCGTGGACGACCGCCTGAAATTATTGCGCGAACTTGCCAGCCTTGACCCGCAACCCGACTCGGTGCCGATCAACGCCCTTGTGCCCGTGCCCGGCACGCCGCTGGGGGACAAGGCGCCGGTGGAGCCCTTTGAGTTTGTCCGCATCATTGCCACGGCGCGCATTCTCCTGCCGCGCACGATGGTGCGGCTCTCCGCCGGCCGCACGGCGATGAGCGACGAGCTGCAGGCGCTTTGCTTCCTCGCCGGCGCCAACAGTATTTTCCTGGGCGATAAACTTCTCACCACGCCGAATCCGGGACGCTCCGACGACATGAGGCTCCTCGATCAGCTGGGCATGCATCCGCTCTTGCCGCAGGTCAAGGCACCGGCCGAGCCCGTGGCGGTGGGTTGATTTCAGCCGCCCGCCGAACCGAACGCCGTCATGCGCGCGATCCTGGTCACAGGTTCAGACACCGGCGTCGGCAAAACGTATGCCACGGCGGCGCTGGCCCGGCTGCTCGCGGCCGGCGGCGCGCGCGTGCAAATCGTGAAAGTCGTGGAAACCGGCGCGACCGCGGGAAACGAAGGCGATGCCGCGCGCGCGCAGCGCCTGGCCGGCGGAGCGGGCGAGGTGTTTACGCTTGCGTCTTTTCCCGTGCCGCTCGCGCCTGTCTCGGCCGCGGCGCTCGCCGGGCAGAAACTTTCCCTGGAAATTCTCGTGGAACGCGCGAGCGCACTGCCAGTGTGCGACTGGCGCATCTTTGAAGGTGCGGGCGGCATCGCCACGCCGATCGACGACCGCGCGCGGGACTGGGCGGACTTCGCCGCGGCGCTCGAAGTGGACGCCGTGGTCATTGTCGTGCCTGACCGGCTCGGCGCCATCAACCAGGCGCGACTGGCCTTTGCGCGTGCAGCGTCGTCCAAACTTCGCGCCGGCGTGTGGCTGAACGCGACCGCGCCGGTCGGGCGCGACGTGGCCGATTCCAACCGTGCCGGCCTGCGCGCAGCCGGCGTGCCGCTGTGGGCGGAGCAGGCGAATGATGCGGTGCTGCCGGACAAACCGAAGGAATTGTTGGCCATACTGAATCAGGTGGAGCGCGTCGTCCCCGACGCGCTTTTTTCGTCTGAATCACTCAGCGCGTTGGGGACGACGCGCTCCACCTCAAATCCTGGCTGGCTCGAGCGCTGCCGCCGCACGCTGGCCGAGCGTGACGAAAAAAAATTCCGTCGCACGTTGCGCATCACGGTGCGGCGCGAGGGCGATCTCAACCTGGCGGACAACGATTATCTCGATCTCGCGCGCGATCCGGTGCTGGCCGCGGCCGTGACCGCTGCAGTGGCGGAGCACGGGACATCGGCTTCAGCCTCGCCGCTCATCACCGGCTGGCGCGAACCCCACGCGCAATTGATCGAGGCCTTGTGCGGGTGGCACGGGTTTCCCTGCGGCCTGTTGTGGAGCAGCGGCTACGCGGCCAATTCCGCCGTGCTGGGCGGATTGCCGGCGCGCGGCGACCTCGTCCTGGCCGACCGTCTCATCCATCACAGCATGGTCGCCGGCCTGCTGCGCAGCGGTGCGCGGTTGCAACGCTACGAGCATTTGAATCTCGATCAGCTGGAGGAACAGCTCGCGCGCGCGCAGCCGTCGGGCCGCACCGTTTTTGTCGTGACGGAAAGCGTGTTCAGCATGGACGGCGACTATCCGGACCTTGCGCGCATGGCGGAACTGAAGCGGCGCCACGGATTTTGCTGGATCGTGGACGAGGCGCACGCGCTCGGCTGGTACGGCCCCGAAGGCGCGGGCCTGGTGCGCGCCTCGGGAGTCGAGTCAGTGGTCGACATCCTCGTGGGCACGCTGGGCAAAACGCTCGCCGCCGGCGGCGCCTATACGCTGTTTCGCGAAGAGGTGCTGCGCGATTATTTCGTGAACACGGCGGGCGAATTTATTTATTCGACCGGTTTTCCGCCGGCCAATGCCGCCGCTGCGCTGGCCGCGCTGGGCCGCTTGCGTGCGCTCGCCGGGCAACAGGCGGAGTGGCAGGAACGCTCGCGGGCGTTTCGCGCTGCGCTCCAAGCCGCGGGCTGGTCGGCGCCCGCGGGCGAATCTCCCGTCGTGCCAGTGCGGCTCGACGACGAAGACGCGGCCCTCTCGCTGGCCGGCGCGCTGCGCGAAGCGGGCATCTACGCGGCGGCGGTGCGTCCGCCGACGGTCCCGGCGGGCACGAGCCGGCTGCGGTTTTCACTCAAGCGCACGTTTGCGCGCGCCGACATGGAACGCGTGCTGGCGGCGATGGCGGCGTGGAGGGCGCGGCGATGAAAATCGGTTGGTTGATGGGTTGGGCGGTGTCCGAGGCATGGTTCGCGCCGCTGGCGCGGCAGGCGCTGCCCGAGGCGGAGCACGTGTTTGTCGCGGTGGAGCCGGACGCACTGGCGCAGCTGGAAAAAGCCGGCCCGTTCGACTGGGTGGTGGGATATTCGCTTGGCTCGCTGCTGTTGCTGCGCGAGGCGGCGCGTGTAGATCGAATTGGGCGGGTGGCGCTGCTCGCGCCGATTTTTGCGTTTCTGCGCGAAGCGGAGTTGGGCGGGCGCGTGGCGCAAACCCAGGTGAGGCAACTGTCCCGCTGGCTGCGTCGCGATGAGCACGCGGCGCTGGCGGATTTTTATGCGCGCGCCGGGCTGGACGTGCCGCAGGAACATATGCCCTCGGCCGCGACGGATATTTTGTTGTGGGGGCTCGAGCGTTTGGAGAACGATCGCGCGGAGCCACCGTTGCCGGCGGGTTGGCGCGCGTGGTGCGGCGCAAATGACGCACTGCTCGATGCCGCCCGACTGGGCGAGCTCGCATCGTCGGTACAAATCGTGGCGGGCGCGACGCACCATCCGGCAGCGTTGTTGCGAGCCTTCGCCGAAGAGGTGGAGCGCGTTGACCCCAACGCGCTGATGAACTCAGATAAAAAAAGCGTGTTGGGGTCAACGCGCTCCACCTCCAGTCCGCATGCCTTGGCGGCAAGTTTTGGCCGGGCCGCGCCGAATTATCATGAGCATGCGCGCGTGCAGGTGGCGCTGGCCGACTGGCTCGCGGAATGGCTGCCGGCGAAACATGACGGACGCGCGCTCGAGATCGGGGCCGGGCCGGGAATTTTCACGCGGAAACTTTTGCCGTGGGCCGGCGCGCTGACGGCGACGGATATTTCACCGGCGATGGGTGCGGCCGGGCGGGCGGCGTTGCCGCAAGTGGATTGGCGAGTGATGTCGGCCGAGGCTCCGGAACCGGGGCTATGGGACTGGATTTTTTGCAGCAGCATGCTACAATGGGTAACCGATCCCGAAAAAGTTTTTGCCGGCTGGCGCGAGCGGCTTGCGCCCGGCGGACGGCTGCTGGCGGGCCTATTTGTCGAGGGAAGTTTGCCGGAGTGGCGCGCGGTGGCGGGCGAAGATTCGCCGCTGGCGTGGCGTCCGGCGGAGGAGTGGTGCGCCTGCCTCGACCGCGCCGGGTTGCGGGTGGTGCGCAGCGAGGTGCAGTCGCGCGTTTTTAAGTTTCCATCGGCGCGGGCGTTTCTGCGCTCGGTGCATGGCGTGGGTGGGGCACCGCAGCGGCGTCTGCCGCTCGGCCGATTGCGCCGCCTGTTGCACGACTACGAAACACGCTTCCAAGCGCCAGGTGGCGTGCCGGCGACGTGGATATTTTTCCGCGTCGAGGCGGTCCGGAAAAATTAATTCGCGAGGCAAGGCGCTTTTATCTAACAAAGCTTTACCATGATCATTGGAGACATTGCGAAGATTCCCGGCCGCACCTTCCCCGCCCGCCGCTGGACGCGCGGACTGGTCGGGCAGTCGCCCGCACAACCCATCCAGGCGAAGGGCTTTGCCATGGGCTACGTCGTCCTCGAGCCGCGCGGCGGCCAGGTGCCGTGGCACAACCAGGAGCAGGAGGAAATTTACATGGTGCTCGAAGGCCGGGGCGAAATTTGCGTCGGCAGCGAGAAGCAGGAAATCGTCGGCGGGCAGGCGGTGTTTTTGCCGCCGACGGTGTTTCACCAGCTCACCAACATCGGCGATGAGCCGCTGCACATGATGTATATTTATTGTCCGGGCGGCGACGTCGCGCACTGGCGGCAGGAACTAGACGGCACGCTGCCGCCGGCGGGCGTCGGCCCGACGCCGCCGCTGCCGGCGGGCGCGCAGCCGCAATGCACGAAAAAACCGGAATAAATTTGGGCTAGCACCTAATAAAAGCGCCAGCCGGGCGTTGTCTGGTTATGAACACCATAACCTTTGATGGCGGCGTGAAACGCCAGTTTGTCCTGCCCGCCGCGATTGTGCTGAGTGCGCATGCGGCGCTTTTCCTTGGTTTTATGAGCCGTCCAGTGGCTTTGTATCTTAATCCTCCTCACCGTCATGAGACAGATTTAAAGCCGTTCGAAGTGCCGCTGACTGAAGAAGCAGCTACGCAAAAGGCCGGCGACCAATGGCACAGCAGCTCGGACCAGGAGCCGCGGCCGAATATCCCTGATCCAATTTCACCCGAGCCATCGGATAAACCTGCGATCACGATTCCATCGGAAATTCCTATTATGGCACCGGGAATCGGTCTGTGGTCGCCGGGCATTCCAGGTAAGCCCATTGGCCTCGGCAGGCCGCCAGTTAATCCAGATGTGCTCGATCATACGCCGGAAGTGGTGAGGCAGGCGCAACCGATTTATCCGATTAACGCCAAAAATACGGGCGAAAATGGCGAGGTCGTGGTGACGTTTGTCGTGGACGAGTCGGGTCGGGTGCTGAATCCGCGCGTGGTGAGTTCGACCGACCTAATTTTCGAAGAGCCGACGGTGCGCGCGATCGGACAGTGGAGGTTCGCGCCGGGCACGGTGCATGGCATCCCCGTGCGCTTTCGCATGAGCGTGCCGGTGGCATTCCACCTCGAAAGTTGAGCTTTATGCCGGCTTTTTTAAGTGCACGTGTGGTTGTACGGCCGGACGCAGGTCGAGGAGGTGTTGCACGCGCGCAGTGAGTTCTTTCGGGCTGAAAGGCTTGGTGAGGTAGTCGAGTGCACCGAGATCAAGGCCGAGATGGCGCGCGTCGGTGGTGGCCCAGGCCGTGAGAATGACGACGGGGATGGTGGCCGTGCGTGGGGTGCGGCGGAGGATTTCGCATACGCCGAAGCCGTCGATATCGGGCAGCATGAGATCGAGCAGGATGAGATCGGGCTGGTTTAGCCGGATGGTCTCGAGCGCTTCGCGCCCGCTGGCGGCAGTCAGCACTTGGTAGCCGGCTTTCGTGAGATGAAAGCGCACGAGGTCGGTTACATCAGGTTCGTCGTCAACACTGAGAATGAGGGCAGCCATGTTAGGTTGCGTGATTTGACGCAACTGGTGTGGCACGAGAGCTGCGAATAGGTTAAAATAACGTGACAATGTTCATATCTTGTTATCGCAGATGGTATGAAAAATGTTCAAAACCTGTGAAAGAGGACGACATAGGTTTGTTTTTGACTGGAAGGGCCGGGACAAGTTGGCATGGTCGTCATCTCACCTAGCACAATGTTCTTGTCGTATTTCTGGCGATGACACGGAAAATCAGCTTTATAAATTACAAAGGCGGCGTTGGTAAAACCTCGCTCATCGTCAATACGGCGGCTGCCTTGGCCAAGCTCGGCCAGCGCGTGCTGCTGTTTGACCTCGATACGCAATCGAATGCGAGCATCTGGCTGCTGCGCCTTGAGCGGTGGAATAAAATCAACAGCACCGGCGAGGGCGCGATCCTTTCCATTTTCGATCCCGGCCAGAAGCACATCCGCGACCTCATCATCAAGGACGTGGTCGAGGACAAAAACGGCGAGAAGGTCCTGCCCGGCCTCGATCTCGTGCCCACGACGTTCAATCTTGTCGACCTTGAGGCCGAATTCGAAGGCGATCCCAAGCGGCCGCCGTACTATATTTTCCAGCAGCAGCTCGAAGAAATCGAGGACGACTACGACTTCATCCTCTTCGACTGCCCGCCCAACATCCTGAAGGCCGCGCAGTGCGGCGTGTTTTCCTCGCACGAAATTTACCTGCCGGTCAATCCCGACGCGCTCAGCCTCATCGGCTTCACGCTGCTCGTGGAAAAGCTGCACAAGTTCCACGCCATTTCGGCCAGTTTCCGCTCGTCCGGGATGGGGACGCCTGCGCAGGTGCAGGGCTTGATTTTCAATTCCATCAAAGCCAATGTGGACATCGAGGTGCCCAAGATGCGCATGCAACTCCGGCTGAATCAATTTCGCACCGCCAAACGCATTGCCTCCGGCGCGAAGATCTTGAACGCGCAGATTCGCGACGCCACGGTCGTGCGCCGCGCGGTCACGCTGGGCCTGCCCGTGATTCTTGTCGGCCAGGAAACCGAGGAAATCGACACCGTCGCCAACGATTACCGCAAGCTGGCCGCTGAGATCATTGAACAAGGGGAGGCGCTTTGACCGCAGTGAAATTCCAACTAAGTTAACCACACGCTTTTCCCCCATGGCTGAGAAAGAATTTACCGAGCAAGACTGGAACGACATTCGCATGGCGTTTCACACCTCCATCATGGTGGACACCTCGCTGGTCAGCCTGGCCCAGAACCTCGACACCGAAGAATGGCCCTTTACCGGCGCGGATGAAACGCCCTCCAAATACATCGATTTGGGCTATCCTGAGCTTTCCCGCACGCTCAGCCTCGCGGGCCATCCCGAGAGCGTCAATCACCTCATCACCATCCTCCGTGATACGATGGCTTTCGATAATCCTTTCGGGGAGATGGTGCAGCAAACCGAAGTCCAGGGGGCCAAAGACAACCAGCTGCTGAAAAACTTCGCGAAAGTGGAGATCCCGGAAGGCTATCCCATCGGGCTCACCCAGCTCTCGGCTGACACGATCGAGTTCTGCCGGTTGGAAAATCTTTCCACGCTGGGGAAATTCGCCGTTTTTTCCCAGAGCATGTCGAAAACCGTCATCGTGAGCGGCGATTTTCGCAAGCTGCTCAATGCCCTCTCGCACATCGATGAAAGTTCGCTGGCGGAATTGATGCCGTTCCGCCCCGGCAGCAAGGGCCTGCACCTGCCCGAGGCGCTGGCCCTGCCGGTCAATGCGCTTGCGCCCGCGATGCGCTATGCGCTGCTGCGGAATTTCGGCGCCCAATTGACCAAGGAGGAAGCGGTCGAAGCCGACGCACTATCCGAGGAAGATGTCGCCGCCGCCGCCGCTGCGCTGCGCACCCGGGCCGACCAGTTTTTCATGTGGTTTGCCAATGAACTGGCCGAATTGAAGGCGCAAGTCGGCCAAGGTGGGTCCATCGAGCGTTACCTTATGGTGCTCAATGACCCTGTGGCCGAAACCCTCGTCGGGGTGTTGCTCCAGCCCCAGCTAAAGCCGGCGTTGTCCGTGCCAGAAGAGAAAAAAGCGAAAAAGACCGGCGGATTCTTCGCGTCTCTCGCCCGGCTTTTCGGTAAAAAATAGTCCGCCATGGCCGACGTGCCTGAACAATCCATCAGGTTTCCAACCCGCACCAAAGGCGAGGGCAGCCTCACGCTTCCGCGGCGCCAGGGCTACGCGCGCGCTCCCGAAATCGCCGAGGCCTCGGCGGAGGCGCGCAAGTCGATCAACGCCATCATGAACGTCACGCGCACGCCTTGGGGCGAGGCGCGGCTGCTCGATTCGATTCAGCTCGGCGAGCTCGAGAAAAGCCTGCGTGAGCTCGAACAAAAACTGGCCGATCGCGAACGCGAGATTGCCGAGCTGGAAGCCACGTTGGCCGGCCGCGAACGGGACCTGGCGGAGTCCGAGGCCTTGCTGATGGCGCGCGAAAAATTGGTGGAAGCCGCCAGGATAAAAGCCCGCGCCCCCGGCAGCCAGACTGTGACCAGGGAAGAGCAGGTGGCCCTCGAACAGCTCAAGGCCGAGCTGGAGCGCCAGGAAGAGGCGCTCAAGGAAGCCAAGAAATTCCAGCGCGAAAGGGAACAGTTCCTTGATGAAAGCGAAACCAAGCTCTTCGAGAAAGTGCAGGCGGAGCAGGAGAAGGAAACCGAGCTGGCTCAACGGGAAGAAGAACTGCGCGCCCGGGAAAAACGCCTGCGCGAACGCGAAGCCGCGCTCGATCCGCAAGCCGCCGCGGCCTTTAAAAATGAAATTGCCGCGGCCAAGAAAAACTTCAACGAGTTCAAGGAGTGAGCGGAATTGATCGCGGGGTGGGGCTACTTCGCCCATCGATGGGTTTGTCGAAACGGCTAAAGCCACGAAGCCCAAGGGCACCCCGCCCACATTTTTCAGACTGGCCCATTGGCTGGCCCTAACCCGGGCTTGCCATCCAGGGTTTTTTTCGCGCAACCTTTCCCCGGCGTTCGCGTCTGAACCCCTCATCTGACCAGATTTTATGAATAAACTCTTTGCCTGCCTCGCGCTGGCCTTCGTTGCTCCCATCTTCGGTTCGCTTTACGCGCAGGATGAAGGCTCGGAACCCGAGCAGTACGAACCGCCGCCCCCGGTGGGCATGGATGTGGACTTCCTGGCCCCGGCAAAACAAAAATTATCCGTCGGTTTCCGCGTCCTGACCGGGCCGAAGGTCAGGTATTCCGGCTCCGGCATAATTCCGTCCGGGGTCAATCCGAGCCCTGACGTGAACGGCATTCGAAGATATAACGACGGCTTTATTGATCCGGATGCGCGCACGGATGCCACGACGGGCGCGCCTATTACCCCCGACGGCAATAGCAATACCTGGAGCTTTAGCAACCAGTCACAGGTGGACGCAGCTAACAATGGCGTCGATATGCACGCCTACAGCGGCACCATTAATGGCACCAATGGTGGCAGCGGCCGGGCGTCCAGCGGCACAGGCTTCGAACTCACCTTTGAACGCGATTTCGGCTGGCACTTGGGCCGGGTCCAATTCGATATCATTGGCGGCCTCGGCATGAACAAGATCAGTTATTCGCGGACAACCACCGTGGCGGGCATGATGACTACGCTGACGGACGTTTATAACACTTTTAACACGAATTTGGACGCCAATGGCGATCTTGCAGACGCCAGTGGCAATACCCTGCCTGCCGGTAGCAATCCCACTTACACGGCCGGCGCTCCAAACCAGCCTCCGCCCTACACCGCCCCATCCTCTGCCCTCGACAGCAACAACCAAACCGTGAATAATAGCACGATCATTGGCACTCAGCCGGTGAGCGACACGGCGTCGGCGCCACAACCCACTCTGGTCACGGAGAAATGGAACATCACTGGAGCTTATTTCACGTTGCGCGGCGGTGCCGAAATGATCGTGCCGATCACGCAGAAATTTAGCGCCAGCGTGAGTGGAGGCCCGGCGCTCGTCTATGTCGGTACGACCTTTTCCATCGACCAAACGATTAACCCGCCGACCGGCAGTCCGGTTACGAGCACGGTATCCAATGACTACAGCACGGTGTTGCCCGCTTATTTCGCTGATGCCAATATCGACTATTCGTTCACCGACACGACCGACGTTTATCTTGGTGCCGTCTTTCAATCCACCACGGGTTACAATCAGGCCATCCATGAACCGGATGGCAATTACACGGACAGAGTCGATTTTGGTAACCAGGAAGGCGTGCGCGGGGGCATAAGCTTTAAGTTTTAAGGGATCAGCTTTAAGTTCCTGCCCATGCCAAGTGAGGTGGAGATTCCGCGCGGTGGCGCGGGTAGGGCGCGTTATCCTTAACGCGCCGTTGTGACTTCTGGATATTGGTCACATCGGCATGCCTTTGCGGTCCTCCTTTATTGTGTCATTCCCCGCACGGCTCGGAATGACAATTTCACCCGTCATGGGTCGATTTAAACCGAACCTGCTCTAAGCGCGTCGGGACTGTATAGACCGGGGACATGGGTGACACACGTACGGGGACATGGGTAACACTTGGGGATGCCCTGGATTACCTCTACACCCATGTCACAACGATTCGAGTTCGTCGTTTTAGCCAGCAAGGCTGGCAC
>DATMLS010000020.1:0-12140 GCA_035569995.1 Opitutaceae bacterium
GGTGGAAAGGCCGAGGCCGGTGCCCTTGTCCGGGCCTTTGGTGCTGAAGAATGGCTCAAAGATGCGTTCCAGGATCTCTGGCGGGATGCCCGTGCCAGTGTCACTGACGTGCCATACGACATAGTGGCCGGGCTTGGCCTCTGCCACGCCGCTGTGCGAGGCCGCGCCCAATTCCATCTGTTCCGCCTTCAGGGTCAGGGTGCCGCCCTTGGGCATGGCGTCGCGCGCGTTGACGCAGAGGTTGAGCAGCACTTGGTGAAGCTGGATGCCATCGCCGAGAATCGGATGGAGATCCTTTGCATAGCTGGTCCGCAGCCGGATGTTCTTGGGAAAAGTGCCCCTGATGATTTTCTCCATCTCTGTCAGTAAATCCTGCGGTTGGACCAGCAGACGTGCGCCTTCGGCCCCCCTGGCGAAGGTTAAAAGCTGCCGCACCATGTCCGCACCGTGCTTGGCGCTCGCCTCCACCGTATCGATCAGCTCCGTGCTTTTCGGATACTTCACCCGCAGCAATCCAGCGACCATCATGATCGGCGCGAGCGTGTTGTTGAGATCATGAGCCACACCGCCAGCCAGGGTGCCGATGCTCTCCAATCGCTGGGCTCGCAGCGATTGTTGCTCGGCCTTTCTGCGCTGGGTGATGTCGTGCAACACGACCACGGCGCCGGTCTTGTGGCCGTCCGCGTCGATCAATGCGTCGCCGTTGCAGAGCACCAGGCGGGGGGCCGCTCCTTTCACCACGATGGAGATCTCGGCATTGCGCACGTGCTCGCCCCGGAAAGCCCGCAGCAGTGGGATGGAATCGGTGGGCAATGGCGTGATCCCGTCAATCTCGCGGAGATCGAATGTCTGGGCCCATTCTTCGGGGGGAACATGGCGGACGTCGGTTCCGTGCCACTCGCGGGCGGCCTTGTTAAAGACGGTCAGTTTGCCTTCGGCGTCACAGGCCACCACCCCTTCCACCAAATTCTCCATCAACTCGTGCAAGAATTCCTGCTGTTGATGCAACTCCACGGTCCGCTCCTTCACGGATTGCTCCAGCTGTTGGTTTAAGCGCCTCAGCTCCATTTGCGCCACCACCTGGCGGCCCAGTATTTCCATGGCGGTGCGTTGTTCCGTGGTCAGTTGTCGTGGCACCCGGTCGATGACGCAAAGCGCGCCGATCTTGAAGCCCTCCGGCGTGGTCAGCGGCTCTCCAGCGTAGAAGCGGATGTTCGGGTCGCCAACAACCAGCGGATTGGTACGGAAACGCTCGTCTTCGAGTGCGTTGGGGACTTCCAACAACGTGCCTCCTTGGATACTGTGGGCGCAAAAAGCCACGTCGCGTGGAGTTTCGGACAGGTCCAGGCCCACCTTGCTCTTGAACCACTGCCGATTGGTATCGATGAGCGAGATGAGTGCGACCGGGGCGGCGCAAATCTGCGAGGCCAGCCAGGTGAAGTCGTCAAACGCCGCCTCGGCCGGCGTATCGAGAATGTCGTAACGCCGCAACGCCGCGAGGCGTTCGGCTTCGTTCTTTGGAATAGGGGCGGTTTTCATCCACTCGCCGCGGCATTGCGATGTGCGGCTTAAAGGAGAGATTCCATCAGGGATGCAATTATTCCCCAAAGACGCTGTTGTCCATGGCACTATAGCAAGTCGTCTTTAATACTGGCGATCTGACCTCTGCAGAGGGACGGCGTGCACCTGCGACGGCAATGGCCTGGTCACCGTGCGCAGGGTAAGCTTCTGCTTGCCCGCCAGGTGATGGGCAAACGCCTCGACACTCTCGACGAGATCACCGGCGTTGAGCTCAATGTCCTTAGTTTTTATGTCGAAATTTTAATATGAGATGACCTGGAGTCCAGTGACCCTGTCGAAATGCCGAGTGTTCCGACTGACGAGGGGCAAGCTGAAGGCCAAAGCGGTCGCAGCGATCCAGAGATCATTGTCCCCGATATGCCTGCCCGTTGTCCGCAATTCGCGGCCCAGGCGCGAGGCGGTCCAGGCGATGTTCTCATCGATTTCGATCACGGCAAAAAGATGCAAGCCGGCCTGAACCTCGGCCGGAGCGTCACAGCCCTCGGCATATTCGGCCCAGCAGATCCGGGAGGTGTAAAGAGGCGCGTCCAAATGGGCGCGCAGGAAATGCTCCGCGAGTGCTTTTTGCTTCCGGCCGCGCTGGCCGGAAGCGTGGATGAGGAATTCGCTGTCGAAGAGCATCAGGCAACAGGGAGGTCACGCGACCGCTTTCTTCCGGCCACCGCTCGTTTAATGGCGATCCAGTTCGCACCCCGACCAAAGGCGCCGGCCTTCATTTCCTTCAGCAGGTCGGCCGCCGTGGCCTTGGCCGGAGGAAGCGTGATGCGGCGAACGACGGCGGAAAATGACTCGCCGTCGCGGCGCGTCGCCTTCAGACGCTGGTAGGCGTCGACTTCGAGTGAAATGGTCTTGGAGGGCATCATGACATGATACACAGACTCTCTGTGCAGTCAAGGGAGCGCGCGTTACCGCAATCTTGCAGCCACCATTGAGGGCCATATGATACTGAATTTATGCGCCGCGTCTTTCCTGCTGCGCAGGAGTACACGCAATACATGCCACCAGAGTGGCAGGAAAACCGGGGCATCCCCTGCTTCGCTGCCGGTCGTAACGCGAACCGTGTGTTCGGCTCCCTTGAGCCAAGCTGATTTTCGACTTCCGTTTTGCCGGGCCGGGCCTACGTTTCACCTTTCAGTCACGGAGAGGTGGCAGAGTGGTCGAATGCGCCTGACTCGAAATCAGGTGTGCCGCAAGGTACCGGGGGTTCGAATCCCTCCCTCTCCGCCAGTTTGATAGTCAGTAAGTTAAGTAAAAACAGACAGCCAGTGGCAACGTCCAGTGGCAACACGTTTCCCTGAATTTGCCCACATTCATGGACGTTAAGGACCTGCTCACCCGCTTGCCGACGATGACCAACCAAAACGATCTCGCCGTACGCACGCTGGCCGCGTGGAGAGAAGTGCGATAGCATTCCCAGCTGCCAACGTCGTAGCCAAGGTCATTGGCAAGAGCCAGATATCACCTGTTTTATTAGATTTGCTTCCCTGCTCGCCGCACTTTCAAGTTATCCGTTCGGAGATGAAACACTACTTCTATCGACATCAGTCTCAGGATCACGGCCCGATTCCAGCCGATGAAATCTGGCATCTCGTGGATCAGCAAAAGCTACCGGCATCCACAATGGTATGCGAAGAAGGAACCACCGAATGGAAATCATTTACATCCCTGACAGATGTTAGCTTTTCCGAAACCGTCCTAAGCGTCGTTCGAAAAAGGAAAGTTGAAGCTGCGGAGGCTCAAGATCGAAAGAAAGTTGAAGATGCGAAAGCAAAGGCCCGAAAAAATAATATCGGATGCGGCATCACGCTGGTGGTTTTAGTGATCTTGTCCACCATCGCGTGGATTCTTAATTCTATCAAGACGAATGATCCGGCTTACCATGCAGGTCACACCGCCGGTGCGAGCGTACCTTTCATGCCCAATATTAGTGCGCAGACCGAGATTGACACTTTTTACCCTAACGAGTTGTCCAAGTACAACGAGGAGGATAAGGCAAAATGGATCGAAGGTTTTAATGATGCCTACAAAGGCCAATAGCGGCACTGGGACAATCACGGTTGATTGGCAATGCATTACTCTGATAGTCAAATTGAACGAATTGGGATCGCACAATTTGTGCGGTGCCTCTATCGTGAAAAAATCAAGATAGCAGTGCCCGACATCGACGATGGCATTGATCTAATTGCCTACGTTGACCGTGACGCCAGTCATTTTCGCGCTGTTCCTCTCCAACTTAAGTGTTACCGGCAATTTGGCTTCATAACCGACAAGAAGTACTTGCCGATTCATGGGCTAAAGATCGCTTACCTCTGGCATGTCGAAAATGAAAGGTCACCACGCGTCTTTCTTATGGATTACCGCGATGCCGAGACTATCGTTGACGCTCACGGCTGGTCTCGCGACAAAGATGGGAAATATACACGAACAAAGCACACTCGACCGCTCGAAAAGGCCCTTGTGCCCTATGAGTGCAATGCGTTCAGGCCGGTTCTCTTTCCAAATTCAGCTAATTGTTAACGTTGAGGGAAAGAAGGTGAAATCTATCCCCAAGGCTTGCTCCTCAGTATCGCTTGGAATCTCATCGGCTTTAAAGTAGATGAACAAACCTAAATCAGCTCTGGCTTGCCAGAGGAAAAATCTGCGCTAACGTGATGCTATGTCCACCGTGACCGAAATCGAGGCAGCTATCGAACGGCTTTCTCCCCATCAACTCCGGGAGCTGGCTGATTGGCTGGCTGACCGAATGTTCACCGGCGAAACGCCGGCCATGCTGGCGGCGCTCGACGTGGGTATTCGTTCATTAGAAACCGAGCCGACGGTGCCCGCCGAGGACGTGCGCAAAAAAATCAAGGCATGGACTACCGGGTAACGCTTGCCGCGCAGGCGGATCGGGACTTGGAAGAGATCGTGCGTTTCCTTGCGCAGAAGAATCCAACTGCGGCTGAGCGGTTGGGTTATGCCTTGCTTGATGATGCGCTCACACTCGCAAACATGCCACGGCGCGGATTGGCGGTACAGGAGCGTCCGGGGTATCGTCGAATCCTACACCGGCCATGGTTCCTGATTTTTTACCGGATCGACGAAGCCCGGCGGTTGGTGGAGGTCGCGAGAATCTGGGACGCACGCCAAGACCCGGACACGTTCAGTCTTTAGGTTGTCCCAAGGTTGCCCTGCGAATGTGTTTTTTGCTTCACTGATATCTGTGGTGAAACTGAAATTCCCCCGCCCTCAGAATTGCACCTTGCGCACTTCGAATTTCCTGATGACCAATTCATCGGCATCAACCGGGCGGTAAGTGGCCGGTACCGTGCGCAGGCTTTCGATGTGAAAGCCTGCCAAGTAGCCCACGATGCACGAGAGGTTCTGGCCGTGAACAACGACCTCATGGGAGCCAAACATGAGTGTAAGCTCTTCACCACAGTGATCGGCGGAATCGAATCGTGACCAGGCAAAGACCCGTGTTCGAACGTCAGAAAAATAAATCGTTAGCGTGAGCGAGGAGGAGGAATACTCCATGCACGGCGGGGGAAGACCCGCTTCCTTGCGTCTCATTTTCTCATTTAGATATGTCATATTCGGATTCCTCGGGTTTGTTGTTGATTGATGTTCATGCGCTGGCGGATAAATTCGTGCTGGCGGATGGACTCGGCATAGAGGTGGGCACGCTGCCGCAAGCCTTGCACATGCGTTTCCTCATCGACGTTCCGCATTGGCTCCTCGGGCAAGGCGGGTTCGCGGTCACCGCTGCGCTGAATGTTTAGGCGCAATGCTGCCTTGTCGGGTGTGAGCACCACCACGTGCTTCCGCCCGCGCGATATGCTGACATACCACTGCTGCGCATGGGTGGCGGCGCGGTGGCCGGAGTCGGCGACAATCACCGAATCCACCGTTTTGCCCTGCGAAGCATAAGAAGTGACAGCGTAACCGTGCACAAACATCCGTTGCGACGGCGCGAGCGTTTTTGTTAATCCACGATCATCATTGACCACCAGCGCACCGGTCGGCTCGATTTGCGCGACCGTCACCAGTTCGCCGTTGTGCAACCGCACGCCCTCCACGCTGCGGCCGTTGGCCTTGAGTTGCAGCCGGTCGCCCGGTGCGATTTCCAGTTCCGCCGCCTTTACGACCGAAAAACGCTCGGCATAACGATAACTTACGGTTGATTGGCGGCCATCCTTCAGGAGGATCACGCCGCGCTCATCGGCCCCGGCAACCTCGTACAACTCGCCCTTGGCGTAACGGCCATAACCTTTGAGAAAGAACGCCGAATGGCCCGGTTCATAAAACCGGGCATCGCATTTTTGCGCTTCGCTCCGGTCAACGGGTTGGTAGGCCCGCAATGTTTCGCCCTCTTCCAATTTTTCTGCCGACCGGAGCGCCAAGCGAATCGCATGATTAGCCGCGTGAACTTCGCCCCATGTCTGGGCGACAACCAGGGGGCGCTCGCCCCGCTCCATCGCCGTCAAGTATTCACTCGCGATAGCCGCGCGGCGCGGCTCATCGGACAACTCATGGACGCAGCCGAGTTTTTCCAGCCGGTCGTAAGACTCGGCAATCTTACCATCTGCGGCTTCCTTGACCGCCGCCCGGTAGCTGCGAATAAACCGCTTTTCTTCCACCGAATGGGTTAATTCTGGATTCTGCCGCCGAATCGTGCGGAGCACTGCCGGGCGCAAATCAGCGTGCGTTTCAATCGCCCGCAAGGCGTCACCAGCGGCCACCGCGCCATGCTGCCGGGTGTCGCCGGAGAGAATCAGCCGACCGTGCAGCGATTGCACGAGGTGGACCAGCTCGCGCATATCGCGGACACCGACCTGCCCGGCCTCGTCTAAAATCACAACCGATTGCCGGGGAAACTGGCGGGCTTTAAGTGCATGGGCCACGGTTTGCGCCCGCAGACCGTCATTTTGTAGGTCTTGGACTTGCTGGCGCTGCGGGGCGAGGACAAAGACCGGCGCTCCGGTCGCGGCAATGGCCTGCTCGACTTCCTTCAAGGTGTGGCTTTTGCCCGTGCCCGCACCGCCGCGAAAAAGCGTGATGAAATCATGGCTCGTTAGAATCTGCCGGGCAGCCTTGGTCTGTTCTTCCGAGAGGCCCGGATCTGGTTTGTAATTGCGGTTGAAATCGTCGAAACGTTTCTGCCCTTCCTTGGCAGCGGACACGATTTCCTGTTCGAACCGAAGCAATTCGCGGGAGACGAGCTTGTGCGGTTCGTAATCATTGCGCACATAATCACGTCCGGTGATGAAAAGGTTGAGATCGGCCAGATCAAAGTCTTGCCCACGGCCACGCGCGAGCGCTGCCGCCTTTAATTCATAATCATTCACCACTGACCGGCGCTCAAACATATGCTGGTCGGCCCAGTCCACGATGGCCCGCACATTGACGGTCTCATCGGGAGCCACATCGGTAGTGGCCTGGCGCAGCCAAGCCCTGAGCGTCTGGCGCTGGGCGGGCTGGCGCAGGTTCTCCAATGACTGGCGTTCCTCAAGGCTCATTTGTTTCTTCCAATGCGAACGCAACTCGTCGGCGGTGGAATTTTTGATTTTGCGGCGTCGCTCCTCGTGCGCGATGCGGTTGCGCAATTCACCCATGTTTCCTTTGTAACCCTGCGCCGCCTGACACTGTGCTTCTGCCTCGATTTGCACGTGCCGCTTGGAAAAGAGGGCGATGACACTTTTGGGAACGTGCTTAATTTCAAAATTCCGCGAGTTGTTTTCGATCTCGTAACCAAATGACCGCAGGCCCTTGGCCATCTCGTGAAAATACAGGTTCTCCGCGAGCTTCTGGGCGCGATACATGCCCTCCGTTTGCAGGGCCTTCCATCGACCCTCATAAGGGTCGAATGTCGCGTTAAAGACCACGCAGTGCGTGTGCAAATGCGGGTCTAGCTCGCGACTGGTCTCGTGCCGGAAGCACGCCGCCACCATGTTTCCGCTGTCACATGAATCGTTGCGATTGTGCCGGCGCACCCGCGCCTGCGCAAAGGTTTCCAGCTCGGTCATCGCGAGACGCACGGCCTGGTCATGCAATCCGACGATCCGCTGGTCATGACAAAGTGCGACAACCGAAACGCTTTTCGGCGGACTGATCGTAAAGTCATGGAAAATCCGGCGATTGGACACGGATATCCCGTTTTCATGACGAACAGTATTTAACCGTTGCGTCAGCCGATGGCCCGTCCGCGGATTCCGACCCTCGCAAAGCGCCAGAAAATCCTTTTCCGACACTGTGCCCGTCAATCCGAGTTCCTTTGCTGCAATCCCTAACCATTCACCAGCGATCTTCTGCCCCTGAGAATAATAATCGCCCACGCACAGATGCTCACGGAAATACTCCCGCGCGTTCTGCAAGTTCAACTGTACTTTCGGTCTCAACATAACATCCCTCTATATATAGGCCGATTGTCCATGGAAAATTTCGCATGCGATGACTCGTCACGTTTTAATCGCGAAAAAACGTCACCCAGACACCCGGCACCTGCCGTTGTGCGAAAATTAATCTACCCTGATTAAGGTAATTGCGTAAGTCTTCAGCGTCCCGCTCCCCAATCAGAAACGCAGTCGCGTTTCTTTTTCCGGTAGACACATTACCCCTTGCCAAATTGGCAACGTATCGCTGGCTCGGATACGGCATCCGCGCACGCTAATCAACGGAGCGACAGGTGCACCTCAAACAGCACTTACGAAAGTTTTTGTTGCGCGTGTCGCACCGAATGCGCCGCTGAATGAGGCGAAAAGTGCGCAGCCTTTCCGGCGACGGCTCGGCTTCGCCCGCCAAAGGATGGGCAAGCCTCGGGGGTTCCGTCGCTTTAGACGCGGGGCGCTCGCCGCCGCCCCCGCGCCCCCGGCTCGGGGTAGCTAATAAGAAAGCAATGCCCGGGCACTTCGTGGCGCGTGTTGGCCGCGTGTGTCACCGCTCGCTCAAGTTCCGGTGCGCCCACCGTGCGCCAAATGCGGACAAAACAGGCTCCACGCTTTGGGCCTATTTTGATGTGACCAAGAGCGGTAGATTGCGGGCATGAACGCATTACACCGCAAACATTCCGCTGGCCGAATCAGGAAAAAAATAGGGTCAGCTGCCGGGTCTCACGTTGACCCTATTTCTGCGCGGCAACCTGCGGTAGGATGCGCTCCGCAATGAAAGAAATGCCGATGAACTCAGGTCACACACACCCGCAGCCAGAGGGAAGTGGGCACACCTACCCTAAAAAGGGCAGGCGGCCTACCGTAATTTGGGTAGAGGCACGCCATTGTCGAAGCCAGATGCACAAATAAATAGTAACAATGAAAGGAATAGTCATGAACTCAGAAACAACACCCAATCCAACACTCGCCGAGGCCGTAGCGCCTCGCGTCGAGTTTTTCCGTCTGCCCGGGCCGCGCCAACGCGACCCGTTTTTCGGTCTGTCACGCGGCTGGTATTACAAGGCTGCTTCACTCGGTGAAATCAAAATGATTGCCGTGCGCCGGCGCAATGCGCTGCGCGGCGTGCGTCTGATCGTTTATGACTCGGTGGCCGATCACATCCGGCGAGCCGCCATGGTGGCAGTAGAAGCAACCGCGCCCACCGCTAACGGGGTGAATGAACTGCCGAAATTTCAGTAAAACGCGCTCTTGCTGAACGCCGAGGCACCAACGAACGCCGCGCTTTCGCCAAACACAGGCCGCTGTGAGGGCGAGGGCGCGGCGTTCACCTTATTGGCGAGTCGGGTGCCGGATGGGTCTTTAGGTCAACTTTGGCAGCTTGGCCAAAGCCGCCCGCTTGGTTTTGCTCTCAATGTGCGTGTAATGGCGGTTCATGGCTTCGCTCTCGTGACCGATGATGTCCATTGCCACCGCTGCGGGCACACCGGCATTCTTGAGCAAGCTTGTCGCCGTATGTCGCAACGAGTGGAAAGAAATCTCACTGACCGCACGGCGTTGCGCGTGGCCTTTGCCGGTTACCTGTTTGCCGCGCTCCTTCGCCATCCCGGCAGCCACAAGGACGGCATAGAATTGGTGCGAGAGCCGCCCAATCCCGAATTCCTTGACGGCCAGCGCGTAGGCATCGGGAAAAAGCGGTGCAGCGGGGTCATCGCCTGCCGGCATCGTTTGGACATACGCCATGAGAGGTGAAGCGAGGGGAACCGCCATGCGCCGTCCCGTTTTGGCCGTGACCAAGCGCAATTCCTGATTCTCAACGTCGAGGTTCTGCCACGTCAGCCGGGCGATGTCCTTGAGGCGCTGGCCGGTGTAGAGGCCAAACAGGATGATGCCTTTCCACTCGCCGGATGCGTGAGCAAGAATGTTCTTGAGTTCTTTTACCGTGAACGGTCGGCGCTCCGCGCGGTCAGCTTCCCGACCCCGGAGAATATCGACTTTCGTCGCAGGATTTTCCTGCGCCACACCGTCTTTGTAAGCCGCGCCCAGCGCCACCCGCAGGTATTTGAGCGATTTGTTGGCGTTGGCAATGGACGTGCGTTTCAGCACCTCGTCACGATACTTCGCTACATCGGCCTTGCTCAGCTGCGAAATGTCGAGGCTGGCGCGTTCACCCAGCGACACGATGAAATCGCGCGCCACCTGCGCATAGGCGTAATACGTGCGTCCGGTCGTGTCCATTTTGCGCTTCTCCGCCCACTGCGTCAGAAAATCGCTGGCCACTGCCGAGCGCAGCGGCTCGCGGTTGATCGCTTCATAAATATCCGCGATCACGCGCCGCGCCTGGGCTTGTCCCAACCTTCTCTCTGCCGCGAGTCTCGCCGCTTTCTCCCATTCGTTGGCCACAGACTGCGCCTGCTTGCGCTTGTCCTGCTTTGTCGACCTCTGGACACGCTGCCCATCCGGGCCGGTGAAGCACCCATAGTAGAACGGGGAACGGTCTTTTTTTCTGAGCGAAGCCACGGATTTAGTGACAACAAAAGTGACCACAAGTTCCTATTTTAACCACTGTTTTTTAGCAGCACTCACCTATGAGATAATTCTAAGAAACGCAAAAATAGGTACCGGGGGTTCGAATCCCTCCCTCTCCGCCAGCCTTCGCCCTTTGGGCTACGGCTTGGCAGGCCAGTCTTAAGAGGCGAAGGCTGCCACGCCAAAGTGAAACGGCGGCGGGCCACAAAGAATAAACCCCGCCGCGAAGCAAGGGCGAAGACTGCCACGTCGAAGCTCGCGAATAGCGAGCGGAGACGGGCTATCGTTCTTGTGCGGGCTACGACCTGGCAGGCCAGCCTCCTATGGCGAAAGGCTGCCACGCCGTAGCTTATGCGAAGGCGGACTTTCGCCAACTCCGATTAGGACGTTGACCGGCCAAATCCGGCCATGAAGCAGGAGAATCCATACGTCATCTCAGAACTCACGAATCTCTCCAGGAAGATCGTTTTTCAGGTCTACTACGCGCGCATCGACGGCAAACGCTTCCGCAAAAACTTTCCGACCCGCGCCGAAGCGGAAGCGGAGCGCCAAATCCTCGGTATTCAGTATCTGCAAGAAACCGAAATGTGCGTGGCCGCGACACGATTCATGCCGTAGCGAACAATCAATCGTCGTTCGGCGTGTTGACGGCCAGGTGGATGAAGTATTTCGGGTCCTCAAATTTCTCGAACTCTCGTAACAGCGATTCGCGCACAGTATCGCCGAACAACGGGTCGAAGTTATAATCCGCGTGCACGACGAAAAGGATGAGCTTTCGCGCCTCTGCCGCGCCCGGCATCGCGTCGAGTTGCGTTTTGGCGTAGTCGTAGGTGCTTCTCGCTTTCGCGAGCAGCGCGGCGGGGGCGAACGTCGTGTGCACGAGTTCGGCCTCGTTATACCAGCTCTTTCGCTCGTCATCAGAATGATTAAGCGTCTTCACCTCGAGATAATGGGGCTGGCCGGCCGCTGAGCCGAACCAATCGCAAGTCTTCCCATCGGCCGTCGAAACCAGCCGCAGGACATCGCAGCCATATTTCTCCACAAGCACGCGGGCGCCGAGCGCCTCGCTGAAAACATTGAAGAGCTGTTCCCACTCGCGGCGGCGACCTTCGTCGTAACGGTTGGCCATCGCCCCGACTTTCGCCGCGAAGGCGTTCCATTCCGAGGGCGGAACGAAGCTCAAGTCGCGTTCGATCTGCTCGTAGAGACGGAGCGTCACTTCCGATTCGTCGAACCAGCTCGGGAAGCAGCGGAAGAAATTCTTAGGGGAATCCGCGTGGAAACGATCGTGTAAATCCGCCAAACGCGGAAGCCGCGCACGAAAATCCGCGAGCTTTTCAGATGCGATCGTAGCGTTCACCGGGCGCTATTCTCGGCCCACCGGCGGCGATTAACAATGGAAAAACCGAGGGTGGAATGAAAGCTGGCAGCCCACTCGCTGTTGCAAATTGAAACCGGCTGTTGGGTAGTGTCATCCGACGTGGTCGGCACACACAATGAATTGGTCAGCTACGGCTGCACATACATCGTAGCACCTGATGGGCGGGTTGTCAGGCGAGCTGCCGAGGGGAGCGAAGGATCAATAGTGTCCGACCTCGCCTATGAACAATAAATCATTATTTCTTCTCAGTTGCCCAGGACAACTATTCAGAAAACAAGCACTTG
>DATMLS010000021.1:0-9042 GCA_035569995.1 Opitutaceae bacterium
GCACCTCGCCCGCCTGCTCGTGAGCGAGCCCGCGCTCCTGCTGCTCGACGAGCCGACCAACCATCTCGATCTCGAGGCGCTGCTCTGGTTCCAGGATTACCTCACGCGCTATCCCGGCGGCCTCCTCGTCATCTCGCACGATCGCGCGTTCCTGAACATGCTCTGCACCGGCATCCTCGAGCTGCGCAGCGGCACGCTCAACCGCTACACCGGCAATTACGACGACTACCTCGCCGAGAAGGAGGCCCGCAAGGAACAGCAAGCCTCGCAGTTCAAGAACCAGCAGCGCGAAATCGCGCATCTCCAGAAATTCGTCGATCGTTTCGGAGCCAAGGCCTCCATGGCCTCGCGCGCCAAATCGAAGGAAAAGCAAATCGAGCGCCTGCAGGAAGTCGCGGTCGAGGAGCCCCATGACGAACTGAAGCGCATCAATTTTCGTTTTCCCCAGCCGCCGCGCTCCGGCCTGCGCGTCGTCACGCTCAAGCACGTGCAGCAGGCCTACGGCGACCACGTCGTTTACCGCGACCTCAACTTCGAGGCCGAGCGCGGCCAGCGCTTGGTGCTCGTCGGCCCCAACGGCGCGGGCAAATCCACCTTGCTCAAGATCCTCGGCGGCATCATCCCGATCCAGGGTGGCACTTGCGAACTCGGCAGCAACGTCGTGGCCGGCTATTTCGCCCAAAACCGCGCCGACACCCTCCGCACCGACCTCACCGTGTTTGAAAACGTGATGGAGCTGCGCACCGCCCAAAATGACCTGACCGAGCAGCAGGCGCGCACGATCCTCGGCGCCTTCCTTTTCCGCAAGGACGACGTCTTCAAAAAGGTTTCCGTGCTCAGCGGCGGCGAGAAATCCCGCCTCGCCCTCGCCCGCCTGCTCGTCGACCCACCCAACCTGCTGTTGATGGACGAGCCCACGACCCACCTCGACATCTCGTCGATCGACGCGCTCGTCCACGCGCTCAAGCAATACCCGGGCACGTTCATCTTCATCAGCCACGACGTATATTTCATCCGCGCGCTCGCGCAGAATGTCCTGCACGTCCACTCCGGCCGCCTCACGCCCTACGCCGGCGACTACGATTACTACCTCGATAAATCAAAGGCCTCCAACGCCCGCGCCGCCCTCACCGCCGGCTTCACCGACGCGCGGCCCAAGCAGGCGGGTTCGACAGGCTCACCGCAAGTCGGGCAGAAATCCGAGGCCAGTGCGCAAAAGCCGGCCGCCAGCGCCCCCGCGGCGAAGAAGGCCAACCCCGCCGATTTAAAAAAACTCCGCATCGAAGTCGGCAAGCTCGAGGAGCAGGTCGCCACGCTCGAGGCCAAGCAGAACGAACTCACCGCCGCGCTCGAGGCGCCGGAGACCTACACGCAACCCGGGCAGGCGCAGCACTTGAACCGCGAGCTCAGCGCCATCGTCGACCAGCTCGCCGCCGCCACGACCGCGTGGGAAGAAGCCGCCACCCGGCTCGCCGCGCTGCAGGCGTAGGTGAAACAAGTATCAAGTAACAGGTGGCAAGTATCAGGAGTAGGAGCCAGGATTCGGGAGTGGTCGGCTATCTTGGAACTCGGACCTGACACTTGAAACTTCGCGCGCCGCGCCCTCTTGTTACTTGCTACTTGATACCTGCTACTTCGGACCCGCTCACTCCTCGGTCTTCTTTCCGCTGAAGACCGATTTGGCCATCTCGAACGGCGATCGACTTAATGTTTTTACGGCCGAGAGGGTGGCTGCGCCCATCGAGACATCCGCCGGAAGCGCGGGCTGGAGACGGTTCAGCTCCTCGTTCTTCACCGCGATCTCCCGGGTTTTTTCCTCGCGACGCCTCACCTGCGCCTCGTATTCGGCGAAAGCGAGTTTTTCATTGCAGAAATTCGAGCGTTCGGCCTCGAGCAGTTCGGTGGCCCGCTGGAGCTTTTGCCAGGCTTCCTTGAGCGAAGGATCCTCGGCAAAGGGCGAGCGCGAGGACGGGTTGCGCGCGCTGAACCAAAGCACGCGATCGGACTCGAGCTGGGCCTGGACCTGGCGCAGCCGGGCTTCGTAGTCGTGCAGGTTGGCCTCCTGCTCCCGGAGATGGTCGAGGTCCTCGTGCCAGCGGCGGCGCTCCTGAGCAATTTTGTTGGCTTCGTGCTGGAGACGGGAAGCTTCCTCGCGAACGCGGTCGTCCTCCTGCTCGAGGCGCGCCCGCCAGGCGTCGAGCTCGGCGCGCTCCCCCGCCGGCACGCCGGCGGATTGGTCCGCGGCCGCGGCCATGATGCGTTGCTCTTCCAGGGCGAGGCGCTCGCGCGCAATCTCGCCGCGAATCTCGGCCAGCTTGCGGGCCTTTTCATCGATGGCGTCCTGGGCGGCGGCGGCAATTTCGCGCTGGCTGCCCAGGTCGGCAATATCCGCCTCGAGGTGGCTGCTATCGTCGATTTGCGAAAGCAAGGTCCGCAACTCGGTTTCGAGCGCGGTCTTTTCGATTTCAAGGCGCGCATTTTTCGCCTCGAGCATCGCCCGCTCCTTGGCCCCGCGCAGGAGTTCGGAGGGAAGATCCCCGTCGGCGTGATCGCAGGAGTCGGAGTCCGGCCCGGCGCCACGGCCCGTGATGCGGTCGAGCACCGCCTCGACTTCCGCCATTTCGTCCGCCGTGACGACGTCGTGCCCGGCCGGTTCCGGCAGATCGGGATTAAGGAGCGCGGCGGCGCGCCGCACGACGGAGGCAAGGTTGTCGCGGGCGAGGACATCGGTCACACCCACGCGGATGCCTTTGACGATGACCGGGAGCTCGAGCTTTTGCACGCAGAGGATCACCGGGACCGTGGGCTGGATTCTTTTCAAGTCCTCGATGAAGGAAAAATCCCGCACGCCGGAGAGTTCGTAGTCCACCAGGGCAAGGTCGAACCATTCGTTGCGCGCGGATTCAAGGGCGGCGTCGGCCGTGGCAAAGGCGCGCAGGTCGTAGCCGGCATCGGCGAGAAAAAGCACCAGCCGGCGGCGGACTTTCTGATCCCCGTGCGCGATGAGAAGTTTTTTGACGAGATTCATGGCAATATTATTTTGAAATTGGATGGTCTGTGTTAGTTGCAATTTGACCGCATAAACCGCTTTTCGCGACGGAGAACGCGTGTCCGTTCGAGAATTTACCCCTTGTTTACGGCGCATTGCGCTCTGCTGGCCAGCAGAGCTCAATGCGCTGTTAATTTTATCTGAAATATCTCCTTGGACAGACGGCGCCTGGCGAAAATTTTCGGCCGGAAATTTCTGCGCAAAAAAAAGCGCCCCCACAAAAGCGGGGGCGCTTGCATGCTCAGCGCACCGGGGAAAAACAAACCAGATTAGAATTCAGCCGAAAAGGTCAGGAACCAATTGCGTGTCGGCAGCACGTTGTAGGAATTTCCGCTCGTTATGCTGGCCGTTTGCGCCGCGACCGCACTCAGGACCTGGACCTTGCGGTCGAGCACGTTGTCGACTTGGAGCTTGATCTTTAGTGAGTGGATGTGAGTCACGCGGGGCATCTTGAAGGCGTACCCGACGGCTGCGTCCACCAGCGAGAATCCCCCTTGTTCGGAGGACAAGACCGGGACGGTTGCCCCTCCCGGCTGTCCGGTCGCGGTCTGCCCGTTGAGCCCGAGGTCCGGGTTGATCAGTGCGCTGGAATAGACCACAAACGGGCCGATGTATTTATCGGTGACTGAAGCAAACCAGCCCGACCGATTGAAGATCGCGCCGATAGCGGCCGTTGAATTTGGCACGCCGTTGGATCCGAAAGCGCCCAAGGAGGCGACATTGAATGACGGAACTCCGGGGTTGGTCTTGTACGTCGCGCGATTGAGTGAACCGTTCGCGTAGGCGCTCACTCCCCCGCCCAAATAGTAGGTCCCCTCGACCTCCACGCCGCTCATCCAGGCGCCCCTGGACTGAAAATTGATCGTGTTACTGGAATCGTTGGGGTCGGTCACCGATGACACGAGGTTGTCGATGTCGATCAGGTAAACGTCGGCGTCGGCATTAAACCGGTCGGTCTTGAAGACGGTGCCGACCTGGTAGTTAATCGTGTACTCTTCCTTCAGGTTCGCCGGGTTGTAACTGGTGCCGGTCGGATCCTTCGGGTCGTTCGGGATGTTCTCCTCGTCAGTGACGATGGGATAAGCCACGCCCTTTGCCACCTGCGCGTAGGCCGACCAATTGGGCGTAAATTTGTAGTTGGCGGAAAAGTACGGCTCGACGTTTGAATAGGTATAGTTGTGGAAATTGGGCGTCTCCGGGCCTTGGTTGACCTGGGCTTCGAGATCGATCGTGTAGTTCGAGAATTTCACGCCGGACTCGATGGTGAGTTTTGACGTGGGCTTCCAAGTCAAGTCGACGTAGGGCACAACCGTCTTGTTATAGAGGTGCATGAACCACTGGTAACCAGGCTTGAAAACGTTGTTTTTCACCCCGCTCGTCGGATCGAAGGCCCCGAATTTGTAGGCATCCTGGGGATTGGCCGCGATGTAAGCGGGACTGTAGTCGAGATCGTAGGCATAGCGAACGGCACGGACATACTCGGCCCAGACGCCGGCCTTCTCCTCCAAGGTCGTGCCTTCTCCATGTGACACGGCCAGAGTATCGCCGAACACTCGGTAGGCGTTGACCTTGATCCGGCCGCCCGGGTCATCGTTGTTGACAAGTCCGGGCCCCTCTCCCGTACCAGGAAGGGTGTTGGGAGAATTGTTGACGTAGTTCGGGCCGGTATAAGCCGCGTTCGTTCCCGGAAATTTTGTGGTGCCGCCAACCACCGGATCGACCGCATTCTCGTGGCTGTCGTTATTGTAATAGTAGGTGTAGAGCTTGTCCTCGATATGGAAATCGTCGATGGGCTTCGAGTCCACGCCGATGTATTCGAAGTCTGCCTGCTTCTGCTGATAATTATAGGGATAATAGTTTTCGTTCGTATCGAAAGGATTGTTGTCCAGCCCGTAATTTCGTCCGAACGCGTTGATCTGCCCCTGCGTAGCGGTGCCCGGGTTGTTGAACTTGATGTTGTTGTAGTTGCCAACGACGGTCAGCACCGTGTTCTTGCCGATCGGTTGAAGATATTTGAGGTAATAGGTATTCCGCTGCAGGTAGGAAAAGGTCCGATACCCATTGCTGCTCAAGTACTGGTAAGTGCCCACGATCGAGGCACCGTTGAGTTTGGGCATGACGCCGCTGTTCACCTCTATATTTCCAAGGAAGGTGTCCCAGCTTCCGTCCGAGACCGTGAGCACCGTGGCTCGATCGGGGCGCGGATCCTTTGACAGGAGCCCGACTGTGCCGCCGAATGTGTTTTCGCCGATGGTGGCGGCCGTTCCCGGTCCGCGATCGATGACCTCGCCGCCCAGGACCTTCGCGGGGAAGTAACTCGTCGTGTGGTGAGTCGCTCCATTCACGTCTCCGAACGGTATGCCATCGTAAGTCACGTTGTACTGGCCATCTTGAAACCCACGCATCGAAAGCATTTTCGATTCGCTCAGGCCTGGACCCTCGGTCTCGACGTTGGCCATGCTCGGCGCGATGTTGGCGATGGTCGCGTAGTCGGCCGAGGGTGCCATGGTGTTGGCGATGGTCTGGGCGCTGATGTTCGACTGAGGCTGAACCGTTTCGATCTTCCCTTCGGTTATGGCTTGGGTCTGCGCGGAGGTCTTTTGTCCTATCACATCGAATTCATTCAAGCGCACGATCTTGTCATGGGTAGAAGGGGCGTCGGCACTGTCGGAAGCAGTGTCGGCCCAGAGGACAGGCGAGCCAATGGCAAAAAAGACCATGGCTAGTTGCAATAAACAACGGTTACGAATTGGTGTCGGATTCATACCATTGAAGCTAGGCAGCTTAAGTGACTTTCCCGTGGCAGAATTGTTACAAATTAGTAAACAGCCGGATGGAACCATTGACGCGGACAAAGAAAATGAAGGTGCAAACGTCCTGGCGTTGCAAAAAATCAGAGGGCAACAATGGGATGTTTGGCCGATTTATTTCGGATTATTTGCTCCGCTCGTTTTTCCAAGTGCACACATTTTTTACCATTTGGCACAATCTTGTCACCATGGCGTCGCTGCTTTGGCACAAATCACCGGCAAATTCATGGGGCTATAACCTCACCCATCCTTCTTCTCCCTTTGCCCCATCAACTAACAGCTTCCAGCGTCCTGACGCCCCGCGATAATTTTTTCGCCGTTTCGGGTGAGTTCCGAGCGGAAACGCCTTGATAATGAAATCCACCCGGACCATCGCTCTCTTCTTCGCAGGAGCTCTCTGGCTGTTGTCGACGGCCGCACCCCTGCGCGCCGCCGGCCCTTATCTGCACGGGTTCGATCCGCTTGCGCTGCTACCGCCACCGCCGCCTTTGGGCGCGGCGGAAGATGTCGCCGACCGGGAAAGCACGCTGCGCATTTATACGGCCCGCACGCCGGAAGAGGTCGCGCTCGGCAAGGACGAACACACGGTCACGATCTTTGCCTTTACTTCAGCCATCGGGCCATTTTTCCAGCCGGGAAAGTTTCCAAAAACCGAAGCGCTCTTCGCGGAAGTCGAAGCTGAGACGAAGAAAATCGTCAACCACGCCAAGAACACGTGGAAGCGCCCGCGGCCATTTGTGGCCGATCCCACACGATTCGCCGAGCCCGGCGATCCTGAAAAAAGTCCCGGCTACCCAAGCGGCCATTCGACGCGCGGCACCGCGTTCGCGCTGATCCTGGCCGAGATTTTTCCGGAGCGGCGCGAAGCCATTCTCGCGAATGGCCGCGACATCGGCTGGGTGCGCGTCGAGATCGGCGTGCACACGCCACTCGACATCTACGCCGGCCGCGTGCTGGGCCAGGCGCTCGCCCGGGAGTTCCTGCGCAGTCCGGCCTTCCAAGCCGACCTCGCCGCGGCTCGCGCCGAAGTTGCCGCCACGGCGAAACCCTAGCTCCCTTCATTTTCTCCCCATCATGATGAAAACCCGCCTGTTTTTTCTCACCCTACCGTTGCTCGCTTTCTTCGCGACGTCCCTGCGCGCAGACGAAACGAAATCAAGCTACCTGGCCAAGGGCCAGCCCGACGCGATCACCTTGCTGGCACCGCCGCCGGTGGCGGGCTCGCCCGAGGACACCGCCGATCTCGAAACGACTTTCCAGGCTTACCGCGCAGCCACCCCCGCCGAGCGGGCCCAAGGCATTGACGAAATCAAGCTCACCATCTTTCACTTCGCGCCGGCGATTGGCCCCTGGTTCACGCCGGGGAAGTTTCCCCAGACCGAGGCACTCTTCAAAGAAGTCGAGGCCGAGGCCAAAGCCGTGACCAGCCACGGGAAAAAACACTGGCAGCGGATCCGGCCCTATCACACCGATCCCGCGCGTTTTCCCAACGCGATCGAACACGAGGAACGCACCGACTACAGCTACCCCAGCGGCCACTCGACGCGCGCCACGGTCTTTGCCCTGCTGCTGGCGGAATTGTTCCCGGACAAGCACGATGCGCTTCTCGCCCTCAGCCGCGACATTGGCTGGCGTCGCGTGGAGGGCGGTGTGCACTACCCGACCGACATCTATGCCGGCCGTGTGCTGGGCCAGGCCATCGTCCGCGAACTTCTGGCGAACCCGGTTTTTCAGCACGATCTCGCCGCGGCCAAAGCCGAGCTGGCCGCCGGTCAACATTGAGTTCAGCCGCGAAGACGGAGCTTAACACACTCCTTTGTGATCCTTGTGATCTTTTGTGGCTAATCCATCTGCCGCGAAGATTTTTTCGCCGCAGAAGATCACAAGGATCACAAAGAAATTTTCTCTGCGGCAAATGTCGTCCTTGAACTCTCAGCCAAAACCAACATTGTTGGCGCAGCAATATGACGTGTCGACGCGTGGCGGCGGGTGCGGTTTGGTGGCTCATGGGTTGGTTGGTGGCCGCAGCCGCTGACGACGCTCCCTTGCCGCGGATCTACGTTTTTCCCGCTAGAAATCTCGCCAGGGCCAAGCAGCAGATTGCGCAACACGATCTCTCGCCCATAACTCCCTATTTGGTGTTGCTCAAATACGCCAATGCGACGCTTTCGGCCAAGCCTGAATCGGTCATGGACAAAGCCCTCGTCGCCGCCAGCGGCAACAAGCACGATTTTTTCAGCTACGGGCCTTACTGGTGGCCGGATCCCAAGAAGCCCGGCGGATTGCCCTACATCAAACGCGACGGGTATCTTAACCCCAAGAGCAAGATCGGCACGGATTCCAGTCCCTTCGTGCACATGTGTGCCAATTCGGAAATCCTAGCCTACACCTATTATCTTACCGGCCGGGAGGCTTATGCCGAAAAAGCGGCTCAACTGATTCGCGTATGGTTTTTAAATCCCGCGACGGCCATGAATCCCTGCGCCAATTACGGACAGGCGATTCCCGGGGTGATCGACGGCCGCGGTGAAGGCGTGATCGAAATGCGCAATCTCACCAGGATTAGCGACATCGTCGCACTGATTGAATCCTCCAAGGCCTGGACCAAGGACGATCGACTCGCCTTCCGGCACTGGCTTGAGCAGTACGATGACTGGCTGACTCACACCAAACAATCCATCGACGAAACGTCGATGGAAAACAACCACATATCCTGGCGCGACGTCCAACGGGTCCAGTTTTCGCTCGTGCTGGGCAAGCCGGACCAAGCCCGCGCGCTTTTGCAGCAGGAGATGCCGCGCCTGCTGGAAATGCAGGTGAAAAGCAAGGGGCAGCAGGAGCGCGAGCTGGTGCGAGCCAATTCACTGAACTACAGTTTATTCAACCTCGAAGCGCTGTTTCGACTCGCGATCTTGGGAGACTATTTGGGCGTGGATTGCTGGAAAATCACTACCAAGGACGGCGGCGGCCTGCAGGCCGCCCTCGATTATCTGGCTCCTTACGCCGATCCCAACATTCCCTGGCCGCAAAATGAAGTCGTAACGACGGAGCGGAAGCGCCTGCTGCCTTTGCTGGCCCAAGCCTATGCCAAAACCAAAGACCCAAAATACAAAAAACTTTTGGATGCCTTTTGCGGTGACGGCCCTGATCTTTGGCGACTCATCTGGTCCTATGACTGCAACG
>DATMLS010000022.1:0-4000 GCA_035569995.1 Opitutaceae bacterium
TACCAACACCTGCGTGCGAAAGGTAAGCCCGCTAAGGTTTGCCTCGTGGCCGTCATGCGCAAACTCGCCTGCTTAATGAACAAACTCATCCAAAATCCCAATTTTGCCCTTGCGCAATAACACCGCTGCTTTCGTGGCAAAAAATCTGGCTGATCGCTTACCAAGCGGCCGAGCGGAGAGAACGACATCCGCGATTATCCGCGTAATCCGCGGGGAGAATCTAGGGATTTAAAAAGGAAGTATTCCGGCTTACCGGGCGGCGGGCCGGGCCAGCAATTTTTTAAACTGTTCGATCAGCGAGGGGATGGCCTCGACCATTTCGTCGCGGCTGAGCTCGTAAAGCTTGTAGGGGCCGCCGTAGGGGTCGGCGATTTCTTTTTCGGCGTCGGGCGGAAGAAATTCACGGAAGAGAAAAATGTTCTTGGGCGGCCGCTCGAACATGAACGGGATGGTGGCGCGGTGCGCCTCGGTCATGCAGAGCACGGCGAGCGAGCCATCGATGAGTTCCTGCGTGATGGGCTGGCTGCGGTGGTTGGAGATGTCGATCCCGGCTTTTTTCATGGCCTGCACGGAATATTCCGTGACCAGTTCACCGGTGCGCGCGGCCACGCCGGCGGAAACGACCCGGAGGGATTTGAGCGGTGGGAGCTGGGCGGCGAGCGCGTGCCGGAGCAAACCTTCAGCCATCGGGCTGCGGCAAATATTGGCGGTGCAGATAACGAGGATATGGCCGGGTGCTGGCATCGGCAGATTTAGGCGCGGGGGATCTTGTGGAGTGCGAGGAGCGCACGGTGAAGCTGGACGGCACGCTGGAGCGCAAGATCGATCAGTTGCGGCGGCGGGGCGGGTTTGTCCTTGGCGGAATCCGCCTTGGCGTCGGCATCATCCTCATCGTCCGGCGCCGGCTGCTCGCTGTCGCTGACATGGTCCTTCACCATGGAGGCTTCGTCGTAGCGGGGCTTGTCGATTTTTTCGACGATCAGCGAGTCCATGGCGGTGCCGTGATCGAACGCCTCGTAGGCGCGGCGTTCGGTGTCGGGTGAAATTTTCAGCGGCACGTCGGGGGTGAAGGCGGTCAGGGATGGTCCGAGGGCCACGACGCCGGATGGCACCGGCCGCACGGCGAGCGCCTGCAGCAGCGCGGGGCCGGTGTCGGCGTTGACCAGGATGAAAACCGGGAGGGTGGCGGGGCGGAAACCGAGCCAGGCCGAAAACGCGGTGGCGCCGTTGTCGTCGGTCTTGGTGTAGCGCAAGTCGAGGACGAGGGCGGATTTCGCCGTGTTGGCCGACGGCAGATCGGCGGGCAGCGCGTGCACGCGGCAATAGAGCAATCCCTGTCCCAGATCGCTGGGCGCAGCGGCCCAGGTGGCGCGCGCGGTGAGCACCAAGGCGAGGGCGAGAAACAGGAAAGATTTGATCATGAGCGGTTGAGCTGGCGCGCACCGATGTCGCGGCGAAAGTATTTTGATGCAAATTGAATCTGATTGCAAACGGCGTAGGCGCGTGCGGCGGCCTCCTGCAGCGTGGGCGCGAGCGCGGTGACGCCGAGCACGCGGCCGCCGGCGGTGACGGTGGAACCGTTGGCCCCCGGCGTCGTGCCGGCGTGAAATATAAAAGTATCGGGCGGCAGGCTCGAGGCGGCCGGCAAAGTGATGGCATCGCCCTTGGGATAGCTGTCGGGATAGCCGCGGGCGGCGAGGACGACGCAGATGGCGGATTCAGGATTCACGGCGAGCTTGATTTTTCCGAGTTCACCGCGCGCGGCGGCCCAGAGGAGTTCGAGCACATCGGTGGCCAGGCGCGGGAGCACGACCTGCGTTTCGGGATCGCCGAAGCGGGCGTTGTACTCAATCACGCTCGGGCCGTCCGGTGTGAGCATGAGGCCGATGAAAAGCGTGCCGCGAAAATCGATGCCTTCGGCGGCAATCGCCTTGACCGACGGCTGCACGATTTCGCGCTCGATGCGATCGAGCAGTGCGGGCGTGACCACCTCGGCGGGCGAGTAGGCGCCCATGCCGCCGGTGTTGGGGCCGGTGTCGCCGTCGCCGATGCGTTTGTGATCCTGCGCGGCGGGCAGGATGACGTAGTCGCGGCCGGAGACGACGACGAGCAGGGAGGTCTCTTCGCCGAACAAACAGTCCTCGATCAAAATCTGCCGGCCGCTCGCGCCGAATTTTCCGCCCTCGAGCATGTCGCGCACGGCCGCCTCGGCCTCGATGAGGGCCTGCGCGACGACGACGCCCTTGCCGGCGGCGAGGCCGTCGGCCTTGATCACGATGGGGATCTGGCGCGTGCGCAGGTAGGCGAGGGCGGGCGCGGCTTCGCTGAAGAAGGCGGCGGGTGCGGTGGGGATTTTGTATTCCAACAAGATCTGCTTCGTAAAAATTTTTGAGGCTTCGAGGCGGGCGCCATCCTTTTTCGGCCCGTAGGCGGGGATGCCGGCGGCGGTGAGTTCGTCCACCAGGCCGAGGGCGAGCGGCACCTCGGGGCCGACGACGACAAATTCGACTTTCTCCCTTTGGGCGAGGGCGACGAGGGCGGGGACCTGGTCGGCCGCGACGGGAAAGCACGGCACGTCGAGGGCGATGCCGGCGTTGCCGGGCGCGGCGATGACGCGCGGGCGCGCGGGCGAGGCGAGCAGCGCCTGGACCAGCGCATGTTCGCGTCCGCCGGAGCCGACAATGAGGACTGATTTGGGCAGCGGCATCAAAGCACGTTCAGGGTTCGGCGATAGAAGGCGACGACTTCGTCGGGATCGTCGGTGAAGAGAATGTAGTCCATCATCCAGGCGGGGGCGCGTTTGGTACGGATCATTTCACGGATTTGCCGGCGCAGGTCGCTGAAGTATTTCGCATCGTAAAAGACGTAGGGAATGCGGGGGCGGATGCCGAGCTTGAGATTGCAGAGTTCGATGCCGATTTCCTCGAGCGTGCCGACGCCGCCGACGTTGAAAATGCAAAAATCGGCGACTTCGAACCATTTTTGGCGGAAGTGCCGCGAATTTTCCTGGAAGGTGTTGAAGAAATCCACGCCGATCTCGGGTGCCTGGGCCTCGATCTCGAGAAAGCACGCGCCGGTGAGCGCGCCCTGTTTGCGGGCGGTCTCGGTGGCCAGGCGCATGACGCCGCCGCCGCCACCGGTCAGCACGCCGATGTTGGAACCGATGAAGCCGGTGAGTTTATCCATGAGCGCGGCAATGCGGCCGGTCTGCGCCCGGTCGAGGCCGACAGCGGAGCCGTAGAAGGCGAGGATGGTGGATTCGTCGAATTTCTTGACCATCTCCTCGCGGAGGAAAAAGCCGTGGTCCTTCTTGTAGGTGTGCAGGAACAGGTCGTTCATGTCCGGGTTGAGCCAGTAAACGTCGACGTTGATGGCGAAGTAATTCTCGAGCCGGATATGGGCGTTGTCGGAGAGAAAAAAACCGTGGGTGCGCGAGGGTCGGCGGAAGATGATGCGCCGGAGGTTGCCCCGCTGGATGCGGGTGAGGAGCTCGATGTGCTCGAGGAGATTGGGAAAATAATCGATGAGCAGCGTATCGGCGTTGTCGGGCGCGACATCGAGGGCCTGGATGAGCGTGCGGTGGCCGCAGTATTTGCCGGCGGCGGCGACGATGGCTTTGAAATCCTGGCCGGCCTTGAAAAAGACCGCGCGGTTTTCCATCGTGGCGCTCTGGCCCTTGACGGAAATCTTGGTCTTGGGCCGGGCCGGTCCGTTGTGGTCGGGCGGCGGGTTCTCGTCGAGGCAGCGGTAGAGCTGCGTGGCGGTGGCGGAGAGGCGGGTGCGCTTCTTCAGGAGGGTCTTGAATTCCGGGTCGGAGGCCGGTTCCGGCGCGCGGAAGATGTCGACGGACACAAAGGGGTTCACCACGGGCTGGTCGCCGGTGTTGTAGATCTCGAGCATGATGTTCGTGCCGAAGGTCTTGACCGGGTCGAGGAGGACGGCGCCGGTGTGGATGCCGAAGTTGCCCTCGCCGCGGTTGAGCACGACGTAGTGCTCTTTC
>DATMLS010000023.1:0-8789 GCA_035569995.1 Opitutaceae bacterium
TAGAGAAAGCGTTAGGTGTTAGGATCTGGTGAGTCGTTGGCTGAGCGTAGGCTTAAGTGATGATTTGAAACCCACGGTGGGAACGGAACTGGCAGCGGACGGTGGATCTACGAATTATCACATGGGTAACTCCAAACTATACGTCGGCAACTTGTCCTTTAAGACCAGCGAGACCGACCTGCGCACGCACTTCAGCCAATTCGGCACCGTATCCGACGTTTACGTCGCGATGGACAAAATGACGGGCCGCCCACGCGGTTTCGCGTTTGTCACCATGGGCACGCCTGAAGAGGCGAAGGTTGCCGCAGAAAAAATCAACGGCGTCGAATTTGACGGCCGTCCCCTGACCGTCAACGAAGCCCGTCCGAAAGAAGAAGGCTCCGGCCGTTCCTTCGGTGGTGGCGGCGGCGGCGGCGGCGAACGTCGTGGTGGCGGCGGTGGCGGCGGCGGGTTCTCCCGCGAGCGTCGTTACTGAGTACGCTTTAAATTAAAGTCCAAGACGAAGCTCCTCGCGGGCTTCGTCTTTTTTATTTTGTCATTCCGAGACCTCAAGCAAGCCGATGCGCGGCTGCCAATGACGGCTTGAATTCAGCCTTCCGAGGTAGGGCGGATTATCCTTAATCCGCCGTCCGAATGCAGATGGTAACGGCGCGTCGAGGACACCACGCGCCGCTAGCGCGCACAAAATTACTTTGATGCGGGTGCCGCCCCGGCTTTTTCGGCCAGGGTTGTGTCAGGATACTGCTGGTAAAAATCCTTGGTCGCCTGGGCCCGCGCATCGGCATCGGTGGTGAACTTGCCCTGCGCGATGTAATCGTGCACGCGTTGGTCAACCCATCGTTGCATGAACTCCTGCTCCACTTCGGTCGCGACGGCTGGATTCGGCTTCGGTTTGTGCGAACGGTGGCAGCCCGTGAGTGCGATGGCTCCGGCCAGCAGTGAGATCAGGATTTTCTTCATGAGGGTTTATGCGACGATTTTGCCGTAAACGTGACGAATCCAAGGCTAGACCGCCAGTGAATACTGAAATGGTGGAGTTCAATCTTTTTGGTTTCGCTTTGTTGGGAAATTATTAGGTTGGGGATTCATGGGTGACGAATCTCCGCCTCTCAAGCCTGATCAACCGCCGGCTGCGCCTGCACCGGCTGCGGCCAGGCCAATGATTAAACTCAAGTTTCGCGAGGCTCCTTCTACGGCTGCGCCAACCACAGCCGCATCCGCTCCGCCAACCCAGCCTGCACCGGTTGTGGAAAAACCGACCTCCGTCGCCCCTCGACCGGCTCAGGGCACCGAGCCTGTCGAAATGGCCAAAGCTTCCGCCTCCGCTGAAGTTACGGCGGACAAGACGACGGACAAGACGGTGGCCCCTGCGCCGGTTTCGGCTGCACCGGCCGCGGTTCCGCCAATCCATAAACTCAAATTTCACGACGATCCTCCTGCGGCAGCCCCGACCACGGCCGCACCGGCTGCGCCAACCCAACCTGCGCCCGTAGCGGAAAAACCGGCCATTCCGGCCAGCCCCGCAGCTCCCGTCGCTGAAGAGGCCAAGGATAAACCAAAGCTCAAACTCAACTTTCACAAAGAAGAGACCCCTGTTGCTGTGCCAGCACCGGATGCGGCCAAACCAACGGCGGTTTCGACCAGCCCCGCGGTTTCCGCGGCAGAAGAAGCAAAACCAAAACTTAAACTCAATCTTCGCAAAGAAGAAACTCCTGCTGCGGCGCCGACGGTGGTCGCACCGATGCCGGCAGCGTCATCTTCCGTGCCCACTCCGTCATCGCCACCGGCACCAACTGTGGAAAAACCGTTGGTGGCAGCCGCCAATCCTTCGCCTTCTCCCTCTGCACCGGCGGTGGACAAGGCGGGTGAAAAAACCACGGCTGTGCCAACGCCGGTTGCGGTAGCGAAACCAGTCACGGTGTTGAAATTGGCTGAGACCAAGCCGATGGCGGGTGCGCCTGCCCCCCAGGGGGCGCAGGCCGGCGCCCCGCCCACGCGCCGGGTGCTTCCGCCACCCAAGCCGCCGTCGGCAAAAATGGGGCCCGTCGCCATCGTCATTCTCGTTGTGGTGGTGCTCGGCGTTGGCGGCTATCTGGCCTATCCGATTTTTTTCAAACCAGCCGCGCCACCTGTCTCCGTGACCGCCGCTCTGGCGCCCAAGCCCTCGGTTAAACCTGCCGCTCTCCCAACTCAGCCGGCCAGCCCTGCGAGCACCGCAGCGGTTGTACCTCCGCCGCCTGCACCTCCGGTTGAAACCAAAGTTGCCATTGCAACTCCCGCGCCCAGCCCGGTTGCAGTCACGACTCCTGCCGCTCCATCGCCTTCGGCGGCAACTCCAGTGGCAACGACTGCGACCCCTGCGCCGGCGGCTCCCGCTGCGCAGACCGTGCACATCGACCTGCCGCCAGCGGTGGCGGCCAGCCCGGAGTTCAAGGCCTTCATCGAAAACATGCAGGTCCACGGCGTGTTTCAAGGCGTGCATCCCCGCGTGCTCATCGGCAACAACACCTATTACGTCGGCGACGTGATCAATTCGGACCTTGGCGTCGTGTTTATCGGCATCGATCCGGACCGCGAGCTGGCGATCTTCAAGGATTCAACCGGCGTCACGCTGGTGAAGAAATACTAAACCTTAACGTTTGAAGGCCTTTAGTGGTGGAGCGCGGCGTCCCGACGCGCTTTCTCACCACACTTCCACCGGGCCCTTGGGCACGGGAATCGCGCCGCGGGCGGGGGCATCGCCTTCTTCGCGCAGGAACGAAGCCACCAGCGGATCGGGACGGAACTTGGGTTGCAGCTCGCCGTGTTCGTCGCAGAACGGCGCGCGCCAGCGCAGATAGGCTTCGAGCGCGGCCTCAAAGTCGGCCCGCGATGCGATGGTGATGATGCGCTGCTTGAAAACTTTTGCCGGCCCGAAGCGCCGCGCGTACCACGGCGCAACCTTGCGAAAAAGCATTGCGCCCTGGGCTTCGCCATAAAATTCGACATAGCGCTCGAAGTGGCGCCGCATCACGGCCACGCGCTCGGCGAAGGAAGGCTCGGGCCGCAGCTCGCCCGTGCGCAAATAATGCTCGGTGCGCCGGAAAATCCACGGGTCGTAGAACGCGCCGCGGCCGATGCTCACGCCGGCGCAACCGGTCTGTTCGAGCATGTGTTTCGCCGCCTCGGGCGTTGTGATGTCGCCGTTGCCGATGACGGGGATTTTTTTCACCGCCTGCGCGACGGCGCGGATGCCGGCGAGATTGACCGTGCCGCTGAAGCCTTGCGCGCGCGTGCGGCCGTGCACGAAAATCGCGGCCACGCCCGCGTCCTCCAGCACGCGCGCCAGGTCGGGCGCGGTGAGGTTTTCATCGTCCCAACCGAGGCGCATCTTGGCGGTGACGGGAATTTTCACGGCGGCGACCATGCCGTGCACGAGGGCGGCGGTCTTGCTCAGTTCATTCATCATCGCCGAGCCGCCGCCGATGCGGACGACTTTTTTCACCGGGCAGCCCATGTTGATGTCCACGCCCTGTGCGCCGAGTTCGGCGCAGAGCACGGCGGCGTCACGCATCTCCTCCGGCACGGCGCCAAAAAGCTGGATGGACATCGGCTGGTCGTCGGGATGCGTGGCCACGAGCTGCAGCGCGCGGCGGTTGCGCTCGAGCAGCGAGCGGGCGTTGACGAGGTCGGTCGTGACCCAGCCCAGCCCGCCGAGCTCGCGCAGGGTGAGGCGCATGGGCAGGTTGGTGTAACCCGCCAAGGGCGAGAGAAACAGATTCGACGAAAGTTCGTGGGGCCCCAGGCGCATGATGCAGTTTCGAGAAATATGCCCTGATCAAAATCGCGCCGCAACTTCCCTTTGAGTGTAATACCAGCGTCCCTCAATATTTGGGCTGTAAGGTAGGGCGCGACCGCCGGGCGCGCCGATACACTTTCGGCGGTCCCGCCCTACCATCGGATCGGCTGGAATTATTTTACCGCGGCTTTCATCCGGCGCAGGGCTTCCTCGAGCGTGGCGCGCGGGCAGCCGAAGTTGAGGCGGACGTATTTCCCCTTGGGCGCGCCGAAGAACGCGCCGTCGCTCAGGCCGATGCCGTGTTTTTCGAAATGCGCGACGGGATCGGCGAGGCCGAGCGCCTCGACGTTGAGCCAGGCGAGGTAGGTCGCCTCGAGCGGCGCCTCGAGGCGCACGCCGGGCAGCTCGCGGGCGAGAACGCTTTTCAAGAATTCGCCATTGCCGCGCAGGTAGGCGAGCAACGCCTGCCGCCACGGCTCGCTGTCGCGGTAGGCCGCCTCGCACGCGGTGTAGCCGAGCGCGTTGACTTCCGCGACGATGCCGGCGGTGGCGCGGACATATTGCGCGCGCAGCTTTGGATCGCTGATGATGGCGATCGAGGTGCCCAGGCCCGGCAGGTTGTAGGTCTTGCTCGGCGCCATGAACGTGACGGTGTTCGCGGCGATTTCGGGCCCGAGCAACGCGGTGGGCACATGCGGCAGGCCCGGATCGAGGATGAGATCGCAGTGAATCTCGTCGGACTGCAGGATGATCTTGTGCCGCAGGCAGAACTCGCCGAGCCGCACGAGCTCGTCGCGTCGCCAGACACGCGCCACGGGATTGTGCGGATGGCAGAGCAGGAAAAGTTTTGTGCGCGGCGTCACGGCGCGCTCCAGCGCGTCGAAATCGACTTCCCACCTACTCTCGGCGCGGTTCAGCGCGAGTGGCACGGCGAGGGCTTCGCGGCCGGAATTTTTCGGAGCGGTGAGGAAGGGCGGGTAAACCGGCGTGCAGCTCAACACCTGTTCGCCCGGTTGCGCGAAAGCTTCCACGGCGACGTTGAGCCCGACCACGATCCCGGGCAGCCACACGAGCCAGGACGGATCGATGTTCCAGCCGTAACGCGCGGCGAGCGCGTCCACGAAGGCATCGACGGTCGACTTCACCGGCCGCGCATAGCCGAACACGCCGTGATCGACGCGACGGTGCAATGCTTCAAGGACTGCCGGCGGCGCCGGAAAATCCATGTCGGCCACCCAAAGCGGCAGCACATCGCGGTCGGCATATTTCTGCCATTTCTGCGAGTCGGTGCCGCGGCGGTCGGGGACGTGGTCGAAGTTGAAGTTCACGAGTGTGATGATTGAGCCCGTCAACAAACCGCACTGCGCGTTAAGTGCAAAGCTCAAACGCGCGGGGCATTTTCGATTTAATTGGTCACATCGGCATGCCTTTGCGGCCCATCCTTTATTTTGTCATTCCGAGCCGTGCGAGGAATCTCTGCTGTTCTTGGAGATTTTAATTTTGGAGATGTCAAACTGTCGGCTTTCGGCCTCGGTACCTCGCACGGCTCGGAATGACAATTTTACCCATCGTCGGTCCATTTAAACCGAAAACCGCCCTTCTAGGAACGCGTTCAGCTAAGGAATATCGACCCAAAGTACCGGTTGGCGGATGGGAAAGTTGCGGCGGATTTCCTCGTCGGTCGGGTCGGCGGGCAGGCGTTCCCAAAGTTTGAGCCAATCTTCACGGCCGGTGGCGAGCGCGCCAAAAATGAGTGACGGCTGGCGTGCGGGCAGCGCCTCCCAGTGCATGACGTCGGGCGGCCGGGGCCATTTGGATTTGTCGGCGAGATACGGCGCGAGAAATTCGATGCCGCGGATGATGCTGCGGCCGTCCGGCAAAGTGTAGGTGAGGAGATTTTCCTGCGGGGTGGAGAGCACCTGGGCGACGGCGGTCATCACGTCGAGGTTGAAAATGGAATAGCTGTAGGCCTTGGTGCGGGCGAATTCGCGCGGAAAGCTGCCGTCGGCCGCCATCTGGCCGGGCAGGAGGATCTGCTTGAAGCGGCGGCGGCAGTCGGCGAGCACGGCCTCGTCGCTGGTGAGCCGGGCGAAGCACGCGGCCTGCAGCACCCAGCAGGTGCCATGGTTGTTGTCGGCCTTGCTTTCATCGATGCCGTAGGGGTGCGTGCGGATCCAGTGGAGGTAGTCGCGAAACCAACCGGTGATGGCGGCGTCCTCGCCGGGCGTGAGGGCATGCGAGCCGCGCAGCGAGATGACGCCGAGCGCGACCTCGGCGAGGTGCACGGTGTCGATGACGCCGGTGCCGCGGCCGGTGCAGACGCCCTTGACGGACTGGGCGTATTGAAGATTTGGATTCATGCGTGTGGCCGGATCGACGAACCATGCGTGCAGCTGCCGCACGGCCGCGGCGGCGTAGCGCTCGTCGTGCGTCAAGCGGTAGGCGGCCATGAGCGTATCCACGTCGCGCACGAAGCTGAGCAGGAGGTGGCGGTGCCCGACGAAGTTGTCGGGGTTGGTCTGGCCGTCGCGGCGGATGTAAGGGCCGGCGGGATTCTTCGGGTCGGGCCACCAGTAATCGCCTTCCGAGGAAAAATCGTGGGGGCCGCCGGGGCTGCGCGGGTTGGCGACTGAGGTGATGGTGCGCGGCGCAGCCTGAAGCGCGGCCTCGGCGGCCGGCAGCACGCGGGCCCGCTCATAAGTTTTCAGGTCGAAATGGGGCAGCAGGAGCATGGCGAACAACATCATGGCACGGCGGGGTGGCGAATTAACGGGACAACACCTACTTCAAATGCGGCGTCAGCGAACCGTGCAAACTTTTCCCATGTGTGCCGTCACAGGGTGGGCAATTTTTTCCCGCTGCGGTGGGCCTGGAAAAACTAACTCGCGAATGCTCCGCGACTTGCCCGGTGCCACCGCCCGGCACTGCCCATGCAGATAAAAGGCAGGTTAAGTTCAATCCAACCAAATCCATTCAATATCAAAGGAGAAAATTACCATGCACATCACACGTTACATTCAACCTGCCAGCCGCGGCTTCGCCCCGGTGTTGTCTTTTTCACGCCAGGCGCGGACGGGGCTCGAGAGTGAAATCGACCGGCTGCTTGAAACTGCGCTCACTGACTTCGCCGGGGTCCCGGCGGCGCGCCAGTTCCCGGTCGGTCTCCATGAGGACAAAGACCACACCTACGTCCGCGCCGAACTTCCCGGCGTGAAGCGAGAAGACATTAACGTCGAGCTGGCCGAGGGCTATCTCACCATCACCGCGGCGCGCAAAACGCCGGCCGCCGATGGCAAAGGCGAAGAGTCGGTCTCTCTCAGCCGTTCCGTCAGCGTGCCCGAGGCGGTGCAAACCGACAAGGTAGCCGCCGCCTACGAAAACGGCGTCCTCACCGTCACGCTGCCGAAAGCAGAAGCCATCAAGCCGCGCAAGATTGCGGTGAGCTGATTAACCACAAAGACACGAAGTTCACAAAGGCCGGATACTGCAAAGTGTCCGGTCTTTTTATGGGATTGAGTTAACCTCCTTTTGTCATTCCGAGCGGCGAGAGGAATCCCAGATTTTTTTGTAACGTATTATATTACAAACGAACTCACTCACCGGCCTTGGTTTGTAACGTAATATGTTACAAATGAGATTCCTCGCACGGCTCGGAATGACCGTATGGTTTTTCTAAACACGACAAAAAAGGCAGCCCGGATGGGCCGCCTTTTTGGCAAAGAGCTGTTCGTTCGCTCAGATTTCGTAGGAGCCCAGGAGCTTGTCCACGCGGACTTTCTCGAGGTGGCCAAAACTGGGCAGGCCGGCGTCGTAGGGCACGGTGACTTCGCCGACGATGAGCGGCTGGGCGTAGCGGAGGAACTGGAAGTTCATGCTGGTGCCGTCCTCGTTGATCCATTCGCGCGGCAGTTTCTTGGTGCCGTTGGCGATTTCGCTGAGCGGGGAGAGGCCGGTCTCGCAGGTGTAGTGATCGGTTTCGCCGCGCACGAGCGTGACCATCTTGTCGGTTTCTCCGCCGACGGCGGCGCGCACGGCGGCCTGGCCGGCGAGGAAGGCCTCGTCGTTGTCGGTCTTCGAGGAGCAATGCGCGGCGGCGCGCTGGGCGATGCCGAGCTTGGCCACGCGGGCCTTGATGCCGGGCAGGTTGGTTTCGACGACTTCGCAAAGATATTCGCCGACGCCGCCGAGTTGGGCGTGGCCGAAAGCATCGGTGGCGCCGTCAGCGTTGACGTAGTTGCCATCGGCATCGACGAGGCCTTCGCCGACGACCACGAGGCAGAATTTCTCGCGGGCGAGGATGCGTTTCACATCGGCGGCGAATTTCTCCGGGCTGAAGGGGATTTCGGGCAGGAGGATGATGTGGGGCGGATCGTGCGGGTGGTCGCGGCGCTTGGCGAGCGAGGCGCCGGCGGCGATCCAGCCGGCGCTGCGGCCCATGACTTCGAGGATGGAAACAAGGTCGTGCTGGCCCATGGCCTCGTTGTCGGCGGCGATTTCGCGCACGGTGGTGGAGACGTATTTGATGACGCTGCCGTAGCCGGGGCAGTGGTCGGTGCCGACGAGGTCGTTGTCGATGGTCTTGGGCACGCCGATGACGCGCATTTCCCAGCCTTGTTGCTGGGCGAGCTTGGAAATCTTGTCCGCGGTGTCCTGCGAGTCGTTACCGCCGCAGTAGAAGAAGTAGCGGATGTTGTGCGCCTTGAAGACCTCGATGACGCGCTCGAAGTCCTGTTGTTTCTTGAGCTTGTAGCGCACGGTGCCGAGGGCGGCGCCGGGCGTGTGGCGGAGGGCGCGGATTTGCTGCTGCGACTCGGCGGCGAGGTCGATCAGGTCTTCCTGCAGGATGCCGAGCACACCGTTGAGGCAGCCATAGATCTCCTCGACGCAGCTGTGGTTGAGCGCTTCGGCGACGACGCCGGCGACGCTGGCATTAATGACGGCGGTGGGGCCACCGGATTGGCCCACCAAGACATTTCCTACGAGTTCAGCCATGACAATATGAGTAAAGGTT
>DATMLS010000024.1:0-15554 GCA_035569995.1 Opitutaceae bacterium
GTCGATGCGGATCGACGAAAAGAACTTCAGCGCGCGGCCGCCCGACGTGGTCTCGGGGCTGCCGAACATGACGCCGATTTTTTCGCGAATCTGGTTGGTGAAGATGCACACGCATTTCGTCTTGCTGACGACGGCGGTGAGCCGGCGCATAGCCTGGCTCATGAGGCGGGCCTGCGAACCGACGGTGGCGTCGCCCATCTGGCCGTCGAGTTCGGCCTTGGTGACGAGCGCGGCAACGGAGTCGAGGACGATGACGTCGATGCTGTTGGAGCGGATCAACGTCTCCATGATGTTGAGCGCATCTTCGCCGCTGTCCGGCTGCGAAATGAGCAGGTCGTCGAGCTTGACGCCGACGGTGCGGGCATATTTCGGGTCGACGGCGTGTTCGACGTCGATGAACGCGGCCAGTCCGCCCTTGCGCTGGCATTCGGCAATGACGCTCAGGCAGAAGGTGGTTTTGCCCGATGATTCAGGGCCATAAATTTCAACGATGCGGCCGATGGGCAGGCCGCCGACGCCGAGGGCGAGATCGATCGCCAACGAACCGGTGGAGAGCGTCTCGACCTTCATCTTGGCGTTGCTGCCAAGGCGCATGATGGAGCCTTCGCCGAACTGCTTGGTGATGGAGGAGAGGGCGAGATCGATGTTTTTTTCGCGCGCGGTGTGGGCGACGGGCGAGGGGGCTTTGGCGGTGGCGGCTTTGGACATGGTGAAAAGAGTGTTGGTATATTAGCAGGAAAAGATTCGCGCAGGCTGAATCTTTTCACGGACGAAGCAAGCGCGCAGGGCCAATTCTGCGAATTTCAATGCGGCGCCGGCGTCTTGAAGGCAAACGCGAAGACCACGGCCAGCAGGATGAGCCCGAAACTTACCGCATAATTCCACGTCAGCTTCTCCTGCAGGACCAGCCACGCGAAAACGACAAAGACCGAGAGGGTGATGACTTCCTGGATGACTTTGAGTCGGTAGGCGCTGATGCCGCTCGCATAGCCGAGGCGATTGGCCGGCACCATGAAACAGTATTCGAGGAAAGCGATGCCCCACGACATGAGGATGACGATCCAGATCGGCTTGCCCTCGAAGACCTTGAGCTTGAGCTGGCCGTACCAGGCAAACGTCATGAAAATGTTCGAAGCCGTGAGCAGCAGGACGGTTTTCATTTTTTGTGGCCGTAATAATCCTGAAACCACTTCACGAAATGCTTCAACCCTTCTTCGAGCGGCGTTTTCGGCGTGTAGCCGATGGCGGCGCTCACCCGATCGAGGCTCGCGCAGGTGACAGGCACGTCGGCGGGCTGGGGCGGCAGGAGATTGAGTTGCGCGGGACGCCCAAGAAGCTGTTCGAGCATGCGCACAAAAAGCATCACCTCGACCGGGCGGTGGTGGCCGAGGTTAAAAATGCGGAAGGCGGGGCCTGCAGGCGGAGTGGGGCGTTCCGGCCCATTCGGCGGGCTTCCTCCTTCGCTAAAGCTACGGAGGACAGGCAGGGCAGGCGGGTAGAGCAACATTTTCACGATGCCGTCCACCACGTCGTCGATGTAAGTGAAATCGCGCAGCTGTTTGCCGCCGGCGTAGAGGTCGATGGGGCGGCCTTCGCAAATGGCGCTGGCGAAAAGGGTGGGGGCGGTGTCGGGCCGGCCCCACGGGCCGTAAACGTTGAAGAAGCGCAGGCCGGTGAGGTTGAGGCCGAAAAGATGCGCATAGCTGTGGGCCAGGACTTCGTTGCTCTTTTTGGTGGCGCCGTAAACCGAGAGCGGGTGGCTCGTGTCGTCGTCCTCGGCGAACGGCACCTTCGCGCTCGCGCCGTAAACACTGCTCGATGACGCAAAGACGGCGTGCTTCGGCGGATGCGCGCGGCAGGCTTCGAGGACGTTGGCGAAGCCGACGAGGTTGCTCTGCAGGTAGGCGGCGGGATTTTTCGCGCTGTAGCGGACGTTGGCCTGCGCACCGAGGTGAATAACGTAGTCAGGCTGAAAGTTTTTGAAAATCCCGCCGAACTCCGCCGCGTTGGCAAAGTCCGCGCGCACGAAACGAAAGCCCTCCAGCTTCTCCAGCCCGGCCAACCGTGCGCGTTTCAGCTCGACCGAGTAGTAGTCGTTGAGATTGTCGAGGCCAAGCACCTCGCAACGGTTGGTTGATGCAAGCTTTTGACAGACATGCATGCCGATGAATCCGGCCGCGCCGGTGACGAGGATTTTCACTTCACCGCTGCTAACTTATGTCGCGCGACACGGCTAGAGGAAAATTACGGTCGGGGGTGGCGGATGAAAATTTCCCAAACTTCCTCTTGAATGCCCGCAATCTCCTCCTATAGGTTGCAACACTTTTCCCTTCGAACATCCTTTAAGCATGAAGATCAAAGCCTATCTCAAGCCGTCCTGCGGCTGGTCCAACGGTGTGCGCGCCATCATGAGCAAGCACAATCTCGCCTTTGAGGACATCGACATCATCAACAACCGCGCGAACTACGAAGAGATGGTGCGCAAGTCCGGCCAGCCGCTTTCACCCTGCGTCGAGATCGACGGCGTCATGCTCGCCGACATCTCCGGCGAGGAAGTGGAAAACTATCTTCTGGCCAACGATCTCGTTAAACCCAACGACACGCCGGCCGGTGTCCCCACCAACGCCGCCTGCTCGGATGAGGAACACGCCAAAATGGCCACCAAAACCATCCGATTTTTCTAACGCCTGAGCACGCCGCACATAAATTCCCGGGCCGCTCTAGCGTCAACTGGAACCGGCCTTTTTTTTGCGCCCGCACCAACCCACTGATAAAAGACAAACTGCTAATTCTTGGTTAATACCACCGAATAGAACGCCTGATCTTAAAATTTTGACGCCCGATGGATAACACCACGCCACATCCCGAAATGCCCTCCGGCCGGCCCGCCAAGCAGGGACTTTACGATCCCTGGTTTGAGCACGATGCCTGCGGCGTCGGCTTTGTCGTGGATATGAAAGGGCGCAAGTCCAACCAGATTTTGCTGCAGGCACTCCAGGTCTTGAAGAATCTCGACCACCGCGGCGCCAGCGGCAGCGAACCTAACACGGGCGATGGCGCCGGCGTGCTGTTGCAGATGCCGCATCGTTTTCTCCAGGAGGCGTGCAAGAAAGCCCGCATCTCCCTGCCCGGCCCGGGCGAGTATGGCAGCGGCCTCGTTTTTCTCCCGCAAAAGGCCACCATGCGGCGCCGGCTGGAAGAGCTCTTCGGGCAGATTGTCCAGTCGGAAGGCCAGACTTTGCTTGGCTGGCGCACCGTGCCCACCAGCAATGCTTCGCTCGGCGCAACCGCCAAGGCATCCGAACCGTTTATGCGCCAGGTCTTCATCGGACGCAATCCCGCGCTGACCGACGACATGGCGTTCGAGCGCAAGCTCTACATCATCCGCAAGCGCGCCTACAGCGAGATCCGCACCGCGACCATCGACGGCGGCGAGTTTTGGTATCTCCCCAGCCTGTCCCACAAGACCATCGTTTACAAAGGCATGCTGCTGACCGAGCAGCTCCCGGGATATTTTCTCGACCTGCAAAACCCGGCGATGGAGACGGCGCTGGCGCTCGTGCATTCGCGTTTCAGCACCAACACCTTTCCCAGCTGGGATCGCGCCCATCCCTACCGCTACGTCGCGCACAACGGCGAAATCAATACGCTCCGCGGCAACATCAACTGGATGCACGCCCGGCAGGCGCTTTTCGAATCCGAGCTGTTCGGCGAGGACATCAAAAAAATCCTGCCCATCATCAACCCGCACGGCAGCGACTCGGCCATGTTCGACAACACGCTCGAGCTGCTCGTGCTCGCCGGACGGCCGCTCGCCCACGCAATGATGATGATGATCCCGGAGCCGTGGTCCAATCACGAGAGCATGGACGACACGCGCAAGGCTTTCTACCAGTACCATTCCTGCCTGATGGAGCCATGGGACGGCCCGGCCTCGATCGCTTTCACCGATGGCAAGCAAATCGGTGCGGTGCTCGACCGCAACGGACTCCGTCCCTCGCGCTATTATGTTACCACGGATGATCTCGTCATCATGGCATCCGAGGTCGGCGTGCTCGACGTGCCGCCGGAAAAAGTTCGGCTGAAGGGCCGCCTCCAGCCCGGCCGCATGCTCCTCGTGGACACCGAGGCGGGTCGCATCATCGGCGACGAGGAGATCAAACAACAGCTGGCCGGCGAACGGCCTTATCGCGAGTGGCTCGACCAATACCTCGTCCATCTCGAAGATTTGCCGGATGCGCCGACCGTGCCCGCGCCCGACCATGACACGCTGCTGCACCGGCAGATTGCCTTTGGTTATACCTTTGAAGACCAGCGCATAATCCTCGCGCCGATGGCGCGCGATGGCGTCGAAGCGATCGGCTCGATGGGCAACGACACCCCGCTGGCCGTGCTTTCGAACAAGCCGCGCCTGCTCTACGATTATTTCAAGCAGCTTTTCGCCCAAGTCACCAATCCGCCGCTTGACTGCATCCGCGAGGAACTCATCACGTCAGCCGAAACGCGGCTTGGTTCAGAAGGCAACCTGCTCAATCCCGATCCGACCGCCTGCCGGCGCGTGGAATTGAAGTGGCCCGTTCTCACCAACGAGGAATTCGCCAAAATCCGCCGTCTCGACCAGCCCGGTTTCAAGGTGGGCGTGCTGCCCATCCTGTTCCGCATCACGCGCGGCGAAGCCGGCCTGGCCAAGGCACTGGAAGAAATTTACCTGATGTCGCGCCGCATGATCGAGGAGGACGAAGTTACGGTGCTCATCCTCAGCGACCGCGGCGTCACGCGCGATTTCGCGCCGATCCCCGCGCTGCTGGCCGTTTCCGGCCTGCATCACTATCTCATTCGCGAAGGCCTGCGCACGCGCATCAGCATCGTGCTCGAGACGGGCGAGGCGCGCGAGGTGCATCATTTTTCGCTGCTGATCGGCTACGGCTGCAGCGCGATCAACCCTTATGTCGCCTTCGAGACGATCGACGGCATGATCCAGGACGGCCTGCTCCAAAACATCGACCACAAGACGGCCTGCAAGAACATGGTCAAGGCCGCCTCCAAGGGCGTCATCAAGGTGATGTCCAAAATGGGCATCTCTTCCATCCAGAGCTACCGCGGCGCGCAAGTGTTCGAGGCGGTGGGCCTGCGGCAGGACGTCATCGACCATTATTTCACGTGGACCTCATCCCGGGTCGGCGGCATCGGCCTCGATGTCATTGCGCAGGAAGTGCTCGCCCGCCACCACGCCGCCTATCCCGACCGCCAGGTCAACGGCCATGTGCTCCCGGTTGGCGGCCAGTACCAGTGGCGCAACGACGGTGAGTACCATCTCTTCAATCCCGAGTCCATCCACCGCCTGCAGAAAGCGGTTCGCACCGGCAGCTATGCGACCTTCAAGGACTTTTCGAAAATCATCAACGAGCAGGCGAAGAACCTCTGCACGCTGCGCGGCCTGCTCGACTTCAAGGCGGCCGACGCGATTCCCCTGTCCGAAGTCGAATCGGTCGAGACGATCATGAAGCGCTTTAAGACCGGCGCGATGTCCTACGGCTCGATCAGCAAGGAAGCCCACGAGACACTGGCCATCGCCATGAATCGCATCGGCGGCAAGAGCAACACCGGCGAGGGCGGGGAAGACCCCGACCGCTACCAGCCGATGCCCAACGGCGATTCAAAAAACTCCGCGATCAAGCAGGTGGCGGCCGGCCGGTTCGGCGTGACGAGCGAATACCTCGTCAACGCCCAGGAACTCCAGATCAAGATGGCGCAGGGCGCGAAGCCCGGCGAGGGCGGCCAGCTGCCCGGCAACAAGGTGTATCCCTGGATCGCCAAGACCCGCTACACCACGCCTGGCGTCGGCCTCATTTCCCCGCCGCCGCATCACGACATCTATTCCATCGAGGATCTCGCCGAACTCATTTACGACCTCAAGAATAGCAATCGCCACGCGCGCATCAGTGTGAAGCTCGTCGCCGAAGTCGGCGTCGGCACCGTCGCCGCCGGCGTGGCCAAGGCGCACGCCGACGTTGTGCTCATCAGCGGACACGACGGTGGCACCGGCTCCTCGCCGCAGACTTCCGTCATGCACGCCGGCCTGCCATGGGAACTCGGCCTGGCCGAGACGCACCAGACCCTCGTGCTCAACAATCTTCGCAGCCGCATCGCCGTCGAGACCGACGGCCAGCTGAAGACCGGCCGCGACGTGGTCATCGCCGCGCTGCTCGGCGCGGAAGAATTCGGCTTTGCCACCGCGCCGCTCGTGGCGACGGGCTGCATCATGATGCGCGTCTGCCATCTCAACACCTGTCCCGCCGGCGTGGCCACGCAGGACCCGCGCCTGCGCGCGAAATTTGCCGGCAAGCCCGAGCATGTCGTGAACTTCATGCGCTTCATCGCCGAGGAAGTCCGCGAACTCATGGCCCAGCTCGGTTTCCGCACGATCGAGGAAATGATCGGGCACGTGGAACGCCTCGAGCCGAGGAAGGCCGTCGAACATTGGAAAGCCCGGGGCCTCGACTTCAGCAATATCCTTTACCAGCCCGACGTGGGCCCGGAGGTCGGCCGTTACTGCCAGATCAAGCAGGATCACGGCCTGGACAAGTCGCTCGACCTCACCGTGCTGCTCGAGCTCTGCAAGCCTGCCATCGAGCGCGGCGAAAAAGTCGTGGCTGAAATGCCCATCCACAACGTCAATCGCGTGGTCGGCACCATCGTTGGCTGTGATGTGACGAAAAAGTGGGGTGCGAAGGGCCTGCCGGAGGACACCATTCGTCTCCATTTCAAAGGCTCGGCCGGCCAGAGCTTCGGCGCGTTCATGCCGAAAGGCATGACGCTTTCCATCGAAGGCGACGCCAACGACTATGTCGGCAAGGGCCTGTCCGGCGGCAAGATCATCATCTACCCGCCCGCGAAGTCCACTTTCGTGCCGTCAGAAAATATCATCATCGGCAATGTGGCCCTCTACGGCGCCACGAGCGGCGAGGCCTACTTCCGCGGCATGGCGGGCGAGCGCTTCGCGGTCCGCAACAGCGGCGTCAACGCCGTGGTTGAGGCCGTGGGTGACCACGGCTGCGAATATATGACCGGCGGACGTGTCGTCATCCTCGGCCCGGCCGGCCGCAATTTCGCCGCGGGCATGTCGGGCGGCATCGCCTACGTGCTCGACGAGCGCGGCGATTTCCCCACGCGCGTCAACCCGCAGATGGTCGGCGTCGAAAAACTCGAGACTCCGGCCGAGATCGCCGCCGTCCGCGCCATGATTGAAAACCATCTCACCTATACGAAGAGCTCGCGCGCCAAACAGATTCTCGACGCGTGGGACCAGATGGTGCCGCGTTTCGTCAAGGTCATCCCCAAGGATTACAAGCGCGTGCTGGCGTGCATCGACCGCGCGCACGGCCAGGGTCTCACCGGCGACGAGGCGATCATGGCCGCCTTCGAAGAAAACTCCCGGGATCTCTCCCGCGCCGGAGGCAACTGATTTGTCCACTTCAATCGCTGCTTACTAAAATGGGAAAACCCACTGGCTTCATCGAATATTTGCGCGAACTCCCGGTCGACCGGACGCCGCAGGAACGCTTGCACGACTGGAACGAGTTTCACCACCACATGGAGGAGAAGAAGCTCCGCCACCAGGGCGCGCGGTGCATGGATTGCGGCGTGCCCTTCTGCCACACGGGCAAGCTGATCAGCGGCATGGCCTCCGGCTGCCCGATCAACAATCTCATCCCCGAGTGGAACGATTTGATTTACCGCGGGCTTTGGCACGAGGCGCTCAACCGCCTGCACAAGACGAACAATTTTCCCGAGTTCACCGGTCGCGTGTGCCCCGCGCCCTGCGAGGGTTCCTGCGTGCTCGGCATCAACGACCCGCCGGTCACGATCAAGAGCATCGAGTGCGCGATCACCGACCGCGGCTGGGAAGAGGGCTGGATCAATCCCGAGGCGCCGAAGGCGCGCACCGGGAAAAAAGTCGCCGTCATCGGCTCCGGCCCCGCCGGGCTCTCCGCCGCCGCGCAGCTCAACACCGCCGGCCACCTCGTGACGGTTTACGAACGCGCTGACCGCCCCGGTGGCCTGCTCATGTACGGCATCCCGAACATGAAGCTCGATAAAAAAGAGGTGGTCCTCCGCCGCATCAAGCTCATGGAGCAGGAAGGCATCACCTTCGTCTGCAACGCCAACGTCGGCACCAGCATCAAGCCGGAAACTTTTCTCAAGGATTACGACGCCACCGTCATTTGCACCGGTGCCACGCAGCCCCGCGACCTGCCGATCGAAGGCCGCAACCTCAAGGGCGTCCACTTCGCCATGGAGTATCTCACCGTCAATACCCAGGCGCTGCTCAACGGTGGAGCCGACCACAGCCCCATCCATGCGCGCGGCAAGGATGTTGTCGTCATCGGTGGCGGCGACACCGGCACCGATTGCGTTGGCACCGCCATGCGCCACGGCTGCAAGAGCCTGGTGCAAATCGAACAATTTCCCAAGCCAGCCATGGAACGGACGGCCGACAACCCGTGGCCCGAGTGGCCCAAGGTTTACAAGCTCGACTACGGCCAGGAGGAAGCCGCCGGAAAGTTCGGCGCTGATCCACGGGTATATTGGACCACAGTGAAAAAATTTATTGGGGACAGTGAGGGCCGCGTAAAGGAACTCATCACCGTCCAGCTCGCGTGGGAGAAAAACGAGAAGGGGCAGTTCGTGTCGAAGGGAGTGCCCGGCTCCGAGAAGACCATTCCTGCACAGCTCGTGTTGCTGGCGATGGGTTTCCTCGGACCCGAACAGATGTTGATTAAGGAAATCGGCGTCGAAACCGACGCACGCAGCAACATCAAGGCCGAGCACGAAAAGTACACGACCAGCCTCAAGGGTGTCTTTGCCGCCGGCGATTGCCGCCGCGGCCAGAGCCTGGTGGTCTGGGCGATCAATGAAGGCCGCGGCGCGGCCCGCGAGTGTGACCGGTATCTGATGGGTTCTACCGACCTGCCTTGAGACGCCCGGGCGTTTCACCGCACGATATCGGCTTCCTTCTCTTGCTCGTTATCGATTCGAGAGCGGAGGGCTCGTTGCTCTTGCAACGAGCCTACCGATGACGCACGCCCTAAACGGGTTTCCGGCTTAACAATCTAATAGGCCAACCCCCGCACCTTTCGCGCGGCTTATTTCGGTCCGTCGGGTTTTTCGCGGCATATTTCGTGCTGAAAGCAAGTTAGCGCGGAAGCATGAAGAAACTACAAAACGGAGTTTATGGTGTCACCAACCGGGCGGCTTTGGCCGCCCAAAGCATGGGCTGGTCGTCGCTCTATCTGAGCGCCCTCTGGATTGGCACAGCCATCACGCGGCTATTTTTCAAACGCGAGCCGTGAGGCAGGAAAAGGCTGAAGGAATGAACATCTGGCTGCGTCAGACGAAGGTAAGGCGTACCGTCCTGGTCTTCGCAGCTTAGCGAAGGAGACCGGGCGCGCCGCGCGTGGATTGAAAGAATTAACGCCTGACCCTTTCAGGGTCTCCCTTCGGTTATCGAGCGACGAAACCTGGCTTGGCCCGAATGGCTTTTGCCACATCTCGAGCGTTTCTTACATCACCATGTGCACCGGACGAAGGATCGAGCAAACGGATCTTCATTCTGCTCTTATTGTAGATTATCGTAATGGCAGGTTCATCGATCCGCGGGGGGAAATACGTGGGAACGGGACCTTTTTGCCATTCAATTATTTCAAATCGATCATACCCTTTTTCAAGGGTGAGTTCAGCTGCACGCAGTAATGTATAATCCTCGGTCGCTTCTTTGCTTGTAAGCCCGTTTGGAAGGAACTCCACCCAATACAGGTGATCGTCAATCTTTTCGTCCGTATAGCCACCCAATGGCGGGGTTGCCCATACGCCTTGCTTGTCTGGCTGATAGGGTGTGGGGGTTGCGCAACTGGCAAACATTAACGTTAATGCGAGCAAGAGGGATTGTTTGATCATGAAATCCTTGTCTAAAGCTTGGCGCAGATTCGTGTTCCTTGCACTTGGGTTTTACAACAAATCCTTGTCCACTTTGCGTTCGAGGACTTTTTCGAATTCCTTGCGCAGGGCCCGTTGTTTGCCGCGCAGGCCGGGCATGAGCGCGAGCCAGTTGTACACCTCCTCGCGGAGGTGGCCGGGCATGATGGGCTTGATCTCGCGCACGCGGTCGAGCGCGCGCACGCAGGCGCCGGCGATTTGCTCGCAGGCGAGTTGCGCCGCGGCGGAGCTGTGCTGGCCGGCGAGCCGCACCACTTCGTCGAGGCGGCGGCGGCGCACGGACGTCTTCTTGTAGGTGGCGAGGCTGTCGATGACGACGTTGGCGGTGCGCGGATAATAACTCGCCATGAGGTTCCACGGGTCGGAGCCGTCACCCGCGGCGCGAAGGTCGGTGCGCAGGATCACGGCGGGGATGTCGGCGAACTTGGCGAACATGAACTCCACGACGGTGCCGGCATCGAGCTCGGTGCCGTCGAAGCCAAAGAGCGCAAGGTCGCAGGCGAGGAGCGCGCGCAGGTCCATGTCGCGGATGTTGCGGGGCGTGGAGCTGCGCATTTCCAAGTCCTGCGGCAACAGGCAGCGGTAGCGGCCGTGGGATTTCTCGTAGATCGCCTCGGCCAGCCAGGCATTGCCGATGAGATGCTTGAGCGTGAAGAGCTCGCTGGCGAAATAGACCGTACAACTGGATTTCTGTTTCTTCATGCCGGCGGCATCCGAGCTAGCAACGAAAGTGCGCGGGGCTCAACGCAAAAACCGAGGTTGGACCCATGGCGGGTAAAACTGTCATTCCGAGCCGTGCGAGGAATCTCTGAAATTGACAAGAATAGTAGAGATTCCTCGCACGGCCGGAATGACAAAGTAAAGGATCGGTCGCCAAGGCATGCCGATGCGACCAATTAAAGCGAAAATGCTTTAATTCGGAATTCGTCATTCGGTCTTCGTCATTTCCCTGGACTGAGCACAAGCGTGTGCTCGGTTTTGCCCGGCAAAAACGGCGCAGGGTCGCCGTGTACCCAGGCTTCGTGGCCGGCGCGGTAGAACGGCGAGAGGGGATGTCCGCTCTGGCCACCGGGCATTTCGAAGATGCCTTCATCCTCGTGGCCGGGCGAGACGACGAAGCGTTCGCTCGCACCAAACTGAGGCGCCTGAACGCGCGGCATGTCGGCATCGCCGGGCAACTCGTCCGCGGGCAGGTCGAGAAAGCGGGCAAGCAGGCCGGGCAGGAAGCGGCTGAACGGATGCTGGATGTGCGCGGTGTTTCTGCGGCCCCAGGTGGCGCGGTCGGGCGGCACGCCCTGGCGATGGAGATCATCCATCACGGCATCGGCTGCAGCCAGCAGCAGGTCGTCCCAGCGCAGAAACTTGGGATTGAGCAGGTGCGGCGGTTTTTGCGTCAGCAGGGTCCACAGCGCGGGCTCGAAATTGAAGCGAGCGTAATTAAAACCTGGATCGGCATCGACACACGGCGCGAAGATGGGCGTGAAAACGAGTTGCGCGACGTGCCGGCGGAACGCGTGGACGAGCCGGTAGCTCACGGAATCGGTGCTCGCTCGGCCTTCCCAATGTTCGGCGAGGTGGAGCAGCTCGGCGCGGGAGGATTTTTCGGCGATGGCTTCGGGCGTGAGCGTGGCGAGAAGCAGCTTCTGCCAGCGCGCGAGAAAAAGCGCGTGGTCGTCGAGCTGGATGGCGAGGAGGTCGCGCGGCGTGGCGTGCTCGAGCGTGGCGAGATCGTCGCGAATCTGTGCGGCGCGGTAGGGCGGCCCGTAGCCGCCGTCGCCGATTTTTGCGAGGGCCTCGCCGCCCATCATGCGCTGGTTGGCGCTCCAGAGGCGGCCCGAGGCGGGCGCGAGAATCTGCGGCATGTCATCAGGTGCGACCAAGCCGTCCCAGGTGCGGTCGCCATAAGTCCACGAGACGGGCAGGCGTCCGTCGAAGCCCACGCGCTTCGGCAACCGGCCGACGATGGTCCAGCCGATGGCACCATCGGCATCGGCCACGAGAAAATTTTGTGCCGGGATGCCGGCGCGGTGCGCGATGGCGAGCGCCTCGGCCACAGTGCGCGCGGCCTCGAGCTGCATGAATGCGAGGTTTGCCGCAGCGGGCTCGTGCGCGATCCAGCGCAGCGCAAGCGGGCGGCGGCTGTCATCTCGTCCGATGATGGGTCCCCACTCGGTCCACGATACGTCGAGCGTGACGGGAGCGGAGCCCTTGACCAAAATTGTTTCCTCGTGGGTGTCGATCTTGGCGAGGCCGTGCTTGGTTTGGTAGAGCGTCTCGGTGCCCATCGCGAGATCGATGCTGACGAGGTCGCTCGTGTCGGCGTAGGCGTTGGTGAAGCCCCAGGCGATGCGGCCGTTGCTGCCGGCGACGATGGCAGGCATACCGGGAAGGGTAACGCCGACGACGCGCAGCGGCGCGTCGGAGGCGTGAGGCAAGAGGCGAGAGGCAAGAGGATCGGACTTGTCCGCCATAGCTTCAGCGGAGGAGGGCCAGACGAGCGAGGCGCGGTACCAGATGTTGGGCACACGGAGCGGGAGGTGCATGTCGTTCGCGAGGAGCGCGGCGCCGTTGGCGGTGTGCGCGCCGGATAACGCGAAAGCGTTGGAGCCAACAAAAACAAATGCATCTCGCGGTGCGGCCGGGGCAGGGGAGTTGAGCGCGAGCTGGCGGAGGTCGATGATTTTGGCCGAGGGCACGGGCGCGGGCGGCGCCGTGCTACTGTCGAGCGCGGCATCGTCGGGCGTGAGGAGCGGCGCAAAAAAATTTACCGCACTTTGGCCATAGGTGTCGCGCAACGTGGCGAGCGAGCGTTCGTAGGTGCCGGCATCCTGCAGGTCGAGCGTCATGGCATAGAGGACGAGCACGCTGTCCTCGGGTTTCCATGGCTGCGGTTCGGTGTGAAGCACGAGATATTCAAAAGGCCTGGCCCGGAGGGCGTGAAGGCCGGCGTTGACGCCGTCGGTATAGGCGGCGAGGAGCGCACGTTCGTCGGGGGCGAAATTTGCGAGCACGGCGCGGGCGTGGGCGCGAAATTCATACACGCGCACGGTTTTGTCATGGTCGAGTGCGGCTTGGCCAAAAAGCTCGGCGAGCTCGCCCGCGCCGTGGCGGCGCAGCAGGTCCATTTGGAAGAAACGGTCCTGCGCGTGTACGAAGCCGAGGGCGCGCGCGACATCGGCGCGGGTGCGTCCGCTCACGGTGGGCACGCCGAGCGCGTCGCGTTCGATGGTCACCGGTGCGGTGAATCCGGGCACGGTTGCGGCGCCGTCGAGCTGCGGGAGGCTGGCGCGAAGCTGGGAATAAAACCAAATGCCCGCGCCGGCGGCGCCGAGCACGAGGACGCTGAGCACGCTCGCGAGAAGACCGAAGCGCTTGGCGAGTTCGGTATTCACAGGTCGGCCAAAGCAGCGCGGATGTCCGCGACGAGTTTTTCCGGCGGCTGGGCGATATCGAGCGTGAGCGCGTCGCGCGGCGGCTCGAGCGCGTCGAATTGCGACCGGAGCATGCCTTCCTTCATGAAGTGGCCCTGGCGCTGGTTGAGCCGCTGGAGAAGGAGCGCGAAGTCGCCGTGCAGGTAGATGAGTTTCACGCGCGCGGGTTCGGAAATCACGGCCTGGCGGTAACTCTCCTTGAGCGCGGAGCAGGTGACGACCGCATTTTCGCCGCGCGCGAGGCAGGTGTCGATGTGCGCGCGGATGGCGGCGAGCCACGGCGCGCGGTCCTCGTCGGTGAGCGGGAGGCCGGCGGACATTTTGGCGATGTTGGCGGGTGGATGAAAATCGTCGGCATCGCGGAAACTCCAGCCGAGCTCAACGGCAAGTTTCGAGCCGATGGTGGTTTTGCCGCTGCCGGACACGCCCATGATGAGCACGACGAGCGGCGGGCGCAGTTCCCACGCGCGCGCCGCCACGGGGTCGCGGCCTTCATCGAAGTCGATGAAATCGAAGAAGGTCTGGATGGGTTTGCTCTCGAGTTTGTATTCGGCGATGCGCTGGCGGAGCCGGGCCGTGGCGGCGTCGCGCCAGCCGCGTTTGATCATGAAGCCGTTCCAGACTTCGCATTCCTCGTCGGTGCGCGGCGTGCCGTACGCGTGGGCCCAGGCGAGAATTTCCGCATCGCTGCCGCCTTGCAGGGTGCGCGCAGTGAGCTCGGCGTGACTGACGCCGAGAAAGCGGCAGCACCGCGTATCGAACATTCCGGGCTGCGAGTCACCGAGGTTGGCGACATACTCGGCCGGCAGCTGGCCCACGGCGTGCAGGCGGATTTTATCGAGAATGCGTCCGAAATAAACGAGACGACCGACTTGGGCATAGGGACTGCGGAGACCGGGGACGTGTGACATGGTTAATCGTTCTCGTACTCTTACTCGTTCTCCAAATTATTCGAGAACGATTACGAGAACGAGAAAGAGTACGAGCGGTTTGCGCGGTGTGAGGGCGTCTGGCCCGCCTTAATCCGCGTTTTTATTCGCGCCACCAATAGATCGCGGTGCAAAGCGCGGCGAACATCACAGTGGGCGCGATGACCCACAAAGGGTTGAAGGGCACATGCCAGCGATGGATCGCCCAGACGACCAGGACGCTCTTTATGGCGATGAGCCCCCAGCCGATAATGAGCAACTGCTCGACCCGGCGGTTGCGCGGGGTTTTTCGGGTGACAGTAACTTCCTCCACGAAAGCATTTTCGTAGGTTGCGGGCGGCTTGCCCGAAATCAACTGGAGCAGGTTGGCGAACATCGCAGCTATAACCTAGCCGGAATGTCCCGAAAGTGCAACGACTCGCGCCGCAACTTTTTTGTGCTATATTTCGTCATATCCCTTCGAACTTTCACCACCATGAAAACATTGCGCTTACTCTTGCCCGTTCTCGGCCTGATCGCATGCGGTGCGGTGCGCGCCGACGATACCAAGTCCACCCCCGCCCCTCGCGTTGATGTCGTTTACGTCAATCCCGAAAAATTCACCGATCTCAGGGACAGTTATGCCGACACGGGCAGATTCCGCGACGAATATCTCGGCGACCTCAAGGAACATATCGAGAAAAAGGCCAACAAATATATCCCGGAGGGGCAACACCTCGCCTTGCGCATTACCGATGTGAAAATGGCTGGTGATTTCGAACCGCAGCGCGGGCCGAGGTTTGAGGATGTGCGCATCATCAGGGACATCTATCCGCCGCGCATCAATCTCGAGTTCAAGCTCACCGATGCGAGCGGGAAAGTCCTCAAGGAAGGCGTGCGCAAAATCTCGGACATAAACTTCCTCGCAACGATCAACCCGTATTTCCCTGACGATACGTTGCGTTACGAAAAGAAATTGCTTGATGATTGGTTTTACAACGAGTTCGGCGAGGCGAAGGGTTGAGGGACCGGCGCATTATAGACTTGCGTTTGCCTGCCAGCTCTGCGTCTCTCGCCGCCTCGTTAGAGAAAGCGTTAGGTGTTAGGATCTGGTGAGTCGTTGGCTGAGCGTAGGCTTAAGTGATGATTTGAAACCCACGGTGGGAACGGAACTGGCAGCGGACGGTGGATCTACGAATTATCACATGGGTAACTCCAA
>DATMLS010000025.1:0-30281 GCA_035569995.1 Opitutaceae bacterium
CCGCTACAACAGCGAACTCGCCAACAACCTGGGCAATCTCGTCAACCGCACCCTCAACATGATCACGCGCTTTGCCGGCGGGGTCGTCCCCGCGGTCGAAATCGCCGAGGAGTCCGAGCGCGAGTTGCGCGTCCTCTGGGAAAAAACCCGCGACGAAGCCATTGTGCTCTGCGAGGGCTTTCAGTTTCACACCGCACTGGAACGCACGGTCATTTTTATCACTGCGATCAATATCTATATTGACCAGCGCGCGCCGTGGAAACTGGGCAAGTCCGCCGTCCCGCGCGATGCCGCGCTGCTGCGCTCGACCCTGGCGACGATCGCGGAGGCGCTGCGCCTCGGCGCCACGCTGCTCCAGGCGGTCATGCCCGCGACCACGGAAAAAATCCAGGCGGCGCTTGGCTACAAACCGGGCGCGGAATGGCGCAACGAGCTTGCCTGGGGCCCCCGCCTCACCGGCGCCAACGTTTCGACCGGCCTCGTGCTCTTCCCGCGCCCCGATCAAAAGGCGGAAAATTGACGGTGGAGTTCCGCCTTCTGTCGGGGCGCGGGAAGATTTCAGATTTCAAATTTCAGATTACAGATCGATTTGTAATCTGTAATCTGCAATCTGTAATTCAACGATGACTATCGTTGACCTCGATCCCGCCGCCAACGCCACGCCGGATGCCTTGCGCGCGTTTTTGGCCGGATGCCGTGCGGCGGCGGCGACCCGCGGACGGCCGCAGCTGGTGAGCATTTCCATCGGGGTTGAAGCGCTCGACCCACTGGCTGTGCTTGAGTCAATTTTCGAGTCGACCGAGCCTCATTTCTATTGTGAACGCCCGGCGCAAAATTTTTCCATCGCCGGCGCCGAGGCGGTCGTGAGCAGCGAGGCTTCGGGGGCGGGAAGGTTCGAGGCGGTGCAACGCTTCATCGATGAAACGCTGGCCCACACGATTGCCGTTGGCGACCAGGCCGCGCCCTTCGCCGGGCCGCATTTTTTCACCGCGTTTGCCTTTGCCGACGAAACCGGGGCGGGGGAGCCGTTTCCCGCCGTGCGCGTCTTCGTGCCGCGCTGGCAGGTGGCGCAGGCCGGAGGGCGCACGACCGCCGTGGCCAACCTGCTCGTCGGGGCCGGCGCCGACTTGGACGCGCTCGCGGAAAAAATCTGGCGCGCCCACGCCAAGTTTCGCGCCTTCGATTACGCCGGGCCCGATTTCCCCGCGGCTTCCGCCAGTGCGGAAAAAATCTCCGTGGCCGAATCCGGCGACTACGCGGCGGCCGTGCGGCGCGGACTTGATTTCATCGCCGCCGGCGAATTCAAGAAAATCGTGCTGGCCCGGACCAAGGACCTGGTGGCTTCGCAGCCGTTGCATCCGTTGCGTGTCCTCAACGGCCTGCGCGAGCGTTTTTCCGATTGCTACTCGTTCTCCGTTGCCAACGGCCGCGGCCAAAGCTTCATCGGCGCCAGTCCCGAGCGTTTGCTGAGGGTGCACCACGGTGCCCTGCTGACCGAAGCGCTGGCCGGATCCGCCCGCCGCGGCGCAACCGCGAGCGATGACGCTGCCCTGGCCGCCGCGCTGGCGCAGAACGACAAGGACCAGCGCGAGCACCGCCTGGTGCTCGATTCCATCGTGCGCCGCCTGGCGCCGCTGGGATTGCAGCTTGAGTTTGCGGAAAAACCCGCGCTGTTGCGCCTGGCCAATGTCCAGCACCTGCACACGCCGGTGCGCGCGGCGCTGCCGGCGGGCGTGCGCCTGCTCGACGTGCTGGCGCGCCTGCACCCGACGCCGGCCGTCGGGGGCTCGCCGCGCGAACGCGCGGTGGCGCAGATTCGCGAACTCGAGGGCTTCCCGCGCGGCCTCTATGCGGGGGCGCTGGGCTGGGTCGATGCGCGCGGTGACGGTGAATTTTTTGTCGGCCTGCGCTCGGCGCTCATCGACGGCGCGCGCGCCCGGCTCTACGCCGGCGCGGGCATCGTGGCCGGCTCGTCGCCCGAGAAGGAGTTTGCCGAAACGGAGCTGAAGTTTAAGGCCATGCAGGAGGCGCTACTGACTTAAATGACGAATTCCGAATGGCGAATGACGAGTGATGTGTTACCAATGATCCGCCTTCGCCCCGATCGACGGGTTCGACAAGCTCACCGCCAGCAGGCTCAGGGCTTCGGCGGACAGGCCAATTACCAACTACTAACTACGGTTTCATCTTTCGGATTTTCTGATTAGTGTTCATCAGTGGTTAACCCATGTCTTCCCTCTCTCTCGATTTTCGCAGCGTCAATTCGCTCTGGGGCGGCGTGCTCGTGGAAACGCTCGCGCGTTGCGGCGTGACGCATGCGGTGCTTTCGCCCGGCTCGCGCTCGGCGCCGCTGGTCTTCGCTTTCGCGCGGCATCCGCGCATCGAGTCAATCCCGGTGCTCGACGAGCGCTCGGCGGCATTTTTTGCGCTGGGGCTGGCAAAAAAAAACCGGCGGCCGGTCGCGCTCATCTGCACGAGCGGCACGGCGGCGGCCAATTTTTTTCCAGCTATCATCGAGGCCCACGAAAGCGGCACGCCCCTGATTGTGCTTACCGCCGACCGGCCGCCGGAGCTGCGCGACTGCGCCTCGGGCCAGACGGTCGACCAGCAAAAAATCTACGGCGGTTACGTGGAGTTCTACCATGAACTCGCCGTGCCCGAGGCGAGCGAACCGCTCCTGCGTTATCTGCGGCAGACGGTCGCACAGGCCTGCGCGCGCGCCCAGGGCGGCCCGGTGCATCTCAATTGTCCGTTCCGCGATCCGCTCGTGCCAACAGAAGACGGCACGGCGAAAGCGCTCGCGAAAAAAATCGACGAGGACTTTTTCGCCCATCTCGAACCGGCGTCGTCTGCAACCGCGACGGCCACCTGGCAATCTCCGGCTGGTGCGCGCGGCCTGATCGTAGCCGGCCCACAAATTGTCGCGAATCCGGCGGCCTACGCGGCCGCGATCATAAAAGCAGCGGAGACGCTGGGCTGGCCGGTGCTGGCCGACGCGCTTTCGCCGTTGCGGCACCACGCCGCTGGCAAAGCAGCGATCATCACGACTTACGATGCGATCCTTCGCAGTGCACCGACGGCGCGCGAACTCGCGCCGGATCATGTGATTTGTTTTGGCGACTGGCCGGTCAGCAAGGTGCTACGCGGCTGGCTGGAGCAGGCGCAGGCCGAGACGCTGATGGTCGCTCCCGGTGAAACGAATCGCGACGGATTGCACGGTCGCACGCGCCATCTGCCGCTGTCGGCAGAAAATTTTTCGGTGACAGGCAGCCCGGCCGTCGATCCGGCCTATACGGCGCAGTGGAGTCGGGCTGAGGCCGCCGCGCGCGCCAGCCTCGATGGCGTGCTGGGGCCAATGGATGAACTCTTTGAGGGCAGGGCGGCGTGGCTGCTCGCGTCGCACCTGCCGGAGGAGACGCCCCTCTTCGTCGCCAGCAGCATGCCGGTGCGGGATATGGAATATTTCTGGCCGGCCCATGGCCGGCGCTGCGAAATGGCTTTCAACCGCGGGGCGAACGGCATCGACGGCACGCTTTCGACCGCGCTCGGCGTGGCCCACGCCGCCGACCGTCCCGCCGTGTTGCTCACGGGCGACCTGGCGCTGCTGCATGACACCAACGGGTTTTTATTGCGGCCGAAATTTCGCGGCTCGCTCACCGTCGTGCTCATCAACAATCGCGGCGGCGGCATCTTCGAGCACCTGCCGGTGGCCCAGTTCGATCCACCCTTCGAGGAGTTTTTTGCTACGCCACAGGAGGCGGACTTTGGCAAACTGTGTTCGGCTTACGGCGTGGCCCACGTGTCCGTGCGCGACTGGAAACATTTCACCGGGCTCGTGTCCGTGCTGCCGACGAGCGGCGTGCGCGTGCTGGAATTGCGCACCGACCGCAAGCGCGACGTGGCCATGCGGAAAAAACTTTTCGCGGAAGCTGCGGCAGCGGTGGAGAAGGTATTGGGGTAGGGCGCCAAAGGCCAAGTAACAAGTAACAGGGATCAAGTAACAAGAGAGAGCGCTGCGCATATATTCCTGATACTTGTCACCTGTTACCTGCTACTTGGCATCTGTCACTTGTTACTTTCTCAACGTCAGCAGGCGTTGGAAAAAGCAGAGGTGGAGATCGCTTTCTGGACCAAGACCAAATCCTCCCGCGGAGCCCAGCCTTCGCGCAGCCAGAAGGCCCGGCCGGCCGCATTGTTCGCAAAGAGAAAAATATTGCACTTGGGGATACCGTGCGCGCGAAGCCGTGCGAGGGACTCGTCAACCAAGGTACGGCCAATACCGCGTCGCCGGTGCGGGTTCGAGACCGCGAGGTGGTGCAGATAGCCGCGGCGGCCGTCGTGTCCGCCGAGCAACGCGCCCACGATCACGCCTTCAATTTCAACGACGAGGCTGAACCCGGGATTGCGCGCGAGATAGGCCGCGATGGCTTCACGCGTGTCAGATTCGTTGAGGCCAATGCCCTCGCTCGCCTGCCAGAGGGCGAGCACGGCGTCATAGTCGGCGGGCGTCATGGCCCGCAGCCCTGGCGCGGCGGTTGGTTTTTTGGTCACGGGGATTGCGGTTGGATTAGGGTAATGGTTTTAGAAAGGCTGCTGCATTGTCCATGTTGTTCTCGCGAAATAAACTCTTTAGGTGAGCCAAATCGTTCTCCTTCTCTTACTCGTAATCGTTCTCCTTATCGAACCTCAAAGCTTTTGAGAGAACGAGAATGATTACGAGAACGAGTACGATTCGGAAGACGATCTACCTTGATTAGCCGCGCATCGACATCCGGCCAAAAACTTCTAACTTCCTCCGCCATGAAAACCGCCTGGCGGGTTGCCAAAACCTACTCCGACATCCTTTACCACAAGGCTGATGGCATCGCGAAAATCACCATCAACCGGCCCGCGAAGCGCAACGCCTTCCGGCCGGAAACGGTGCAGCAGATGTTCGATGCATTTAGCGACGCGCGCGAAGACCAGGGCATCGGCGTGGTGCTGCTCACCGGCGCGGGTCCGCACACCGACGGCAAATATGCGTTTTGTTCGGGTGGCGACCAGACCGTGCGCGGCCATGCCGGCTACGTCGGCGAAGATGGCGTGCCGCGGCTCAACGTCCTCGACCTGCAAAAGCTCATTCGCTCCATGCCCAAGGTCGTGATCGCCCTGGTGGCCGGCTACGCCATCGGCGGCGGCCATGTGCTGCATGTGGTGTGCGACCTTACCATCGCGGCGAACAACGCGAAATTTGGCCAGGTCGGACCCAAGATGGGCAGCTTCGACGGTGGCTTCGGCTCGAGTTATCTGGCCCGCATCGTCGGACAAAAAAAGGCCCGGGAAATCTGGTATCTTTGCCGACAGTACGACGCGAAGCAGGCGCTCGACATGGGCCTGATCAACGCCGTCGTGCCCGTGGCCAGGCTCGAAGCCGAGGGTGTGAAGTGGGCCCGCGAAATCCTCGGCCACAGCCCGCTGGCCATCCGCTGCCTCAAGGCCGCGTTCAATGCCGACGTCGACGGCCAGGCGGGGCTGCAGGAGCTGGCGGGCAATGCCACGATGCTTTACTACATGACCGACGAGGCGAAGGAATTTAACCGCGCGCAAAAGGAAAAGCGAAAACCCAACGCGAAGAAATTTCCGTGGCTGCCGTGAGGGGGAGAAATTTTCCCGCTGATTACGCGGATAAACGCGGATGTATTTAATGTCATTTCGAGCCGAGCGAGGAATCTCCTAATCCGAAATCGACAAGAGCAGCAGAGATTCCTCGCGCGGCTCGGAATGACAAAATGGGGAAATGCGGGTAGGGCGCGTTATTCTTAACGCGCCGATTTTCAGCGGCGGATTAGGGATAATCCGCCCTACCTCAAAAGGCCTGCCCTCAGTGCAACAGCCGAAACGAATCGAGAAACGTCACGGCTTCAGGACTCGTCTCCTGGCCCGTCGGTCCGATGTACATGACCTGGTAAAGACGGTCGCCCACGACAAAGAACCGAAGGCGCGCGACCGAAGCGCTCGACGGATCCTTGGGATCTTTCGATGGAATGTCAGCGACGACCTCGAGTCCTTTGACGTCGCCAAGCTGGTAGGGCGAAGACGTCCGAATCGTTCCATTCACGTTTTTCACCGCGCCATCGCTGGCATTGGCGCAAACTTTATCCGGGCCACCGGAACTGGCCACGCTGCCAGCCGGATAATCGCAATAGATGATCATGTGAGCCACGGCTCCGCCATCGTAGTAAGCCATGTTCATCGCGATCTTGCCGACGGCGGTATCGACCGGCTGTGAACCGCGTTGGACTGCGCCTTCGAAAGTCGCCACAAAACGTCCGGCGTCGTCGACCGTGGGGGTGGATTTGATAGAGTCGGCGAGTTTGCTTTGGGCTTCTTGCGTCTCGCCCTGTGATTTTTTCAGGGCCAGACGGGCGGTCTCTGCCTGGGCAGAGGCCTGCTTTTTTGCTTCTGCTTCGCGCTGTTCGGCCTCCACGCGGGCGGCAGTTTGGGTCTTTGCTTCTTCCTTGCTTTGCTCGGCGTCGGTTTGCGCGATTGCAGCGCGCTGCAAGGCAAGATCGCGCTCGGCCGTCTTTTGCCGCCACCCAATGCCAAAAAACAAGGTGAGGAAGACGAGTGCAGCAATGATGGGGATGACAGGGCCTTTTTTCATAATGGATGCCCATGAAACCGCAGGGTGGGCATGGTCGGCAGACAAGCTGCAGGCGTAGCCCAACGCAAAACTAATGTGGTCGGAAGGCGCCTACCGTTCTTGCAGGAGATGTCTTCAAGACATGCATTTGTCCTGTCATTCCGAGCCGTGCGAGGTACCGAGGCCGAAGGCCGACAGTCTGACATCTTACGATTTCGCGGGGTGAGGGCACCCCGCCCACAAAATGAGAGTCCTCGCTCGGCTCGGAATGACAAAAAGAAAAAGCCGGGGTCGGCGACCCCGGCTACATGTTCCGACAGAAACGACCGCGACTTAAACCGCCTGCAGGGTCTTTTCTTTCAGCCCCAGGGATTCGCGCAGGGAGGGAATCTGGCCGGAGGAGCCGAGCTTGTCGTTGCGGCTGGCGATGAACTTGGCGTATTCATCGATGAAGATCTTGCCCGGCGGGCGGAAATCAAATTCACCCGGCTTGTCGCGGAAAAACTCGCGGTGCACGCGGGTCCAGACGAGGCGACCGTCGGTGTCGATGTTGACCTTGGTCACGCCGAGCTTGGCCGCGGGCAGGTATTCGTTGATGTCCACGCCCATCGAGCCGGCGATCTTGCCGCCGGCAGCGTTGATGCGATCCACTTCTTCCTTCGGCACGCTGGAGCTGCCGTGCATGACGAGGGGGAAACCGGGAATGAGCGCCTTGATTTTTTCGAGCACGTCGAAGTGCAGCGACTGGCGGCCCTTGAATTTGTAGGCGCCGTGGCTGGTGCCGATGGCGCAGGCGAGGGAGTCGCAGCCGGTCTTCTTCACGAAATCCTCGGCCTCGACCGGGTTGGTCAGCGTGGCGTGGCCGTCCTCGACCTTGATGTCTTCCTCGACGCCGCCGAGCATGCCGAGCTCGGCCTCGACGGACAGGCCCTTGGCGTGGGCCGCCGTGACGACGCGCTTGGTAATCGCGACGTTCGTGTCGTAGGGTTCATGGGAGGCATCGATCATCACGGAGCTGAAGAAGCCGGAGTTGATGCAATCGTAGCAGGTCTCCTCGTCGCCATGGTCGAGATGCACGGCGTAAATGCAGTCCGGAAAAATCACGCCGGCGGCGCGGATGATGGCCTCGAGCATGCGCTTGTCGGTGTATTTGCGCGCACCCTTGGAAATCTGGATGATGAACGGCGCCTTGGAGTCGGAGCAGCCGCGAAAGAGGCCCATGGCCTGCTCGGCGTTGTTGATGTTGTAGGCGCCGACGGCGTACTTGCCATAGGCGTGTTTGAAGAGCTGTGCGGTGGTGACGATCATGGCGGGAAATGAAATGGAGGATGAATGTCCCACCCCTGGCCGTGGCTCGCAAGGGTTTTTTATAGGGTGTGTTTTCAAACTGGCCTGGTTCGTCGTGAAGACCCAAAATGGGTCGCCGCAAGGCGCAGCGGCAGAAGGTGGGCTTTTAGCCCATGTCTGCCGCTGGAACGCTGCGCCCTCAGCGACGGATCATGCCAGTTTGAAAACACACCCTTACGCAAATTTGGCGGAAAATTGCGTGGTCCTTGTTGTGGGCGCAGGCCGAGGTATCAAGTAACAGGTGCCAAGTATCAGGAATAAGCGCGTAGCGATCTCTTGTTATTTGATACTTGGCCTGATACTTTTTCAACGGCCCGTTGGCTGGGCCCCGGTCGTTGAGGTCGCGCCAGCCGGCGTTCCGCCACGCAACAACGGCCCGAATTTGCTTGGGGCATTTATCTGAGGCAGTAAAGGCTCGAGGGTAGGCGGGGGAATGCCAGTCAGCCCGGAGATGATTGGAATATCTGCCGCGGTGATGGGCGCGGTTCGGTTGGGACCAGCAAGCAGCGCGCGCGGGCTGGTGGGATTGCTCGCAGTTTTCGGTGCATTACTGGAAAGAGCATCGATGAGCGGCTGCACCTCTTGGTCCGGGATGGGCGTACTGGTATAGCTCATCATCTGTTGGAGCAAGGTGACCGTGTTGCGCTGTGGCAGGGTCTGCTCATAATTTTGATATTGGGTAAAGCCGTCCGGGCCGAGTGTGGTTTGAATCTGTTGGTCGATATCCGCATTGGACTGGGCCACGAGCTGGCCAATCTCGGCGCGGTCGGTGCGTGGATCGAGGCCCTGGTCGCGGGCGGCGATCATCGTATCGCGGGCGGCATTCTGCTTTTGCACGAGCAAATTTTGGAACGCATCAATCTGCGCAGGGGAAAGGGCAAGTTTTTGGACGAGTTGCTTGAAAAGTGGCGCGTAGCTGCCGTTGAGCGCGGCTTTTTGCTGCAGAGCCAGGAGCTTGACGAATTGAGGATCGTTCATCATCGCCCGCATGTTGCCGAATGGGCCGCGCTGACGTTGGTCATTGGCCGAATTTTGTGAGGCTTCGTCGGCGCGTTTCGCGGCTTTCTTGCTGGCGCTGGCCTGCAGCGCAGCGATCTTGGTCTCGAAATCGTGCTGGTGGAGCTGCGCATCCAGGTCTTTTTCCTGCAAGGCGGCATTCAGCTGGATGATCTCCAAGTGTTGATTCCAGGCCAGGACCACGCCGCCGAGCGTGGTGAGCGCGAGAAGAATGAGCAGATAATTTCGGGGTGAAGTCACGATGCAAGCATGACGCTAGCCAGAGAGAAAAGTATCAGGTAACAGGTAGCAAGTGTCAGGAAATAAGTAATAAGTGTCAGGTATCAAGTATCAGGAGTACGTGCGTAGCGATCTCTTGTTACTTGTCACTTGCTACCTGTTACTTGGCCTGAGCCGGCATGCCGGCTCAGCCTCAGCGCGGCGGAAATTCAAACTCGGTTTTGTTTTTCTTGAGCACGAGGTAGGCGCTGAAGGCCGAGCCGCGTTTTGAGATGAAGCCTTCGATCAGGTTGGTGCGGCCGTTTTCAAACAACTCGCGCACTTCCTCGGTCGGCAGCTCTTTCTGGCAAAGAAAGCGCTTCAAGGTGAAGACGACGCGGCCTTCCTGGTCGGGTTTGCGGACGTAATAAGCATCGTCCGTCTGCACGATCTCGCCCTTGAGCAGCTTGCTTTCGCCGATGACGATGCCCTTGGAAAGGTCGGGCGGAACCTTGGCTTTGCGCTCGATGGGTTTGCCGTCCTTGCCGACGCGGGGTTTGCGCGGCGGAAATTCCCAGGTGATTTTCGGGCCGGCGCGCACCAGGAAGGCGTCGAAGGGCCGGCCTTTTTTCGAGATGAAGCCCTGGATGAGGTCGGACTTGCCCTGCGTGACCATCTGGATGGCGGCCTCGCGCGGGATGGCTTTCTGGCACATGAGCCGGCCCACGCTGAAGGTTTGTTTCCATGCGTCGCCCTCGCGTTCGCGGAGGACGTAGCTGGTCGGCGCTTCGCAGAGCTCGGCGCCGGTTTTGGGATCGGTCCAGAACGGCGTGAGTTCGGCCAGCTCGAATTTGTTGCCGAAATCGAGTTCGACCTTGCGCTGGCCTTCTTTCTTGGGGTTGTCCACGATGCGCAGTTTAGCAGAGAAACGGTTGCCCGTCCGGGGTGACACAAAGCCATCCAGCGGACCGATTTCCCCGTCTTTAACGAGCTGGCGCACTTCGCTCTCCTCGAGTTTTCGGCCGGTCATCACCTTGTAGATCGTGAGCACGCCGTCGCGCGATTTGTAGCTGCGCAGCGTTTCGAGCATCGGCTTACCGTCGGTGGGCGAGATGATGTCGGTCACGCGCGAGTTGGATTCGTCCTCCTCGAAATTCTTGGTGCGGTCGACGATGCCCCTGGTCACTTCGACGATCTCGGCCATGAACTTGTCGCGGGGAAATTTGCCCTGCTCCATCTGGCGGAGCTTGTATTCCCACTCGCCGGTCATGTCGGGCGTGGTCAGCGCGTCGGCTTTGACCGCGCCGAGAAACTGCAGCAGCGATTCCGCCTTCGTCGTGGGCGCGAGTTCGCGTTGCATGCGCTCCATATACTTTTGGTTGATCAGGCCGTCGATTGTGTCGGCGCGGGTGGCGGGCGTGCCCAGTCCGCGTTCCTTCATGGCCTCGGCGAGTTCCTCGTCATCGACGAGCTTGCCGGCGCCTTCCATGGCGGAGAGCAGCGTGGCCTCGGTGTAGCGGGGCGGCGGCTTGGTGGTTTCCGCGTGGAGGATGGCTTCGATGGTTTTAGCCTTCGGCGGCTGGCCATCGGCGGCATCAAGTGCGGGCAGCGCCTTCGAGTCGGGCGAGTCGTCATCCAACGTGGTTTTACCGTAAACGGCGAGCCAGCCGGGGAAGGTGAGGACCTTGCCCTCGGTCTTGAAAGTGTGCTCCTTGATGACGCTGAGGCGCGTGGTGATATCGAACTCGGCCGCCGGGTAAAACACCGCGATGAAGCGCCGCGCAATCATGTCATAGACCTTGGCCTCCGATTCATCGAGGTGCATGGCCTCGTGCGCGGTCGGGATGATGGCGAAGTGATCGGAAATCTGGGCGTTGTTGAAAATGCGCTTGTTCGGGCGCAGCCAGCCTTCGGCCAGCACTTTTTTCGCGTGCGGCGCGAGGCTGCCGGACAGGTTGTCGAGCGCTTCGCGACAGGTGGGGATGTAGTCCTCCGGCAGGGCGCGCGAGTCGGTGCGCGGATAAGTGATCATCTTGTGCCGCTCGTAGAGGGCCTGAGCGATTTGCAGCGTGCGGCGCGCGGGAAATCCGTAGCGGTTGTTGGCCTCGCGCTGGAGCGTGGTCAGGTCGTAGAGCCGCGGCGCGGCCTGGCTGCTGCCCTTTTTTTCCTCGGAAACGGTGGCGGGCGGATGGCCCTGGCAGGCGGCGAGGACGGCCTCGGCGAAGGCCTTTTCCCAAATGCGGTCGATGCGGTCGTGGTCGTCGTTCTCCGCTTTTTTGAAATTGGCGCGCTGATAGACGCCCTCGTAGCGGCCCTTGGTGACCTCGAAGGTGGCGGTGATGCGCCAGTACGCGCGGGGCTTGAAATTGCGAATCTCCTGCTCGCGCGCATAGACGATCGCGAGGGTGGGGGTCTGCACGCGGCCGACGGAGGCGACGTTGCCGGCGCGGGAGCCGAACATGCGCTTGGTCAGCGCGCGCGTGCCGTTGATGCCGATGAGCCAGTCGCTCTCGCTGCGGCAGCGGGCGGCGTCGGCGAGGCCGGCCATCTGCTTGCCGTCGCGCAGGTTTTTGAAGGCCTCAAGGATGCCGCCGGGCGTCATCGTCTGCATCCACGCGCGCTTCACCGGCAGCTTGGCTTTGGTGAGCTGGTACAGGTAGGTGAAAATGAGTTCGCCCTCGCGGCCGGCGTCACAGGCGTTGATGACCTGGGCGACGTCTTTGCGCGCGAGAAGTTTTTTCAGCAGGGTGAAGCGATCCTTCGAGGCCGCGATCGGCTTGAGGCCGAACTTTTCGGGGATGATCGGGAGCATTTCGAGGCGCCAGAAGCCGTATTTCTTCTTGTCGATGTCCTCGGGCATCTCCAATTCCACGACGTGGCCGACGGCGGAGGAGATGACCCATTCGTCGTTTTCGTAGTGCTCGCCCTTCTTGGGCACTTTGCCGAGGACGCGTGCGAGGTCGGCGGCGACGGACGGTTTTTCGGCGATGACAAGTGACTTCATGAAGTCGCGAGGCGATAGGCCCCGCCCGCGACAATTTCAAGCACGACTTTTTTTGCCGACGCGATTTACGGATACAAAACTTTAGGCAACGTGACGATCAATGCTTGTTGGATAAGCGCAAAACTGCATGATTTCCCTTACATGGAAGCTGGCTTCAAAAAGTTGACGATGACGTCACATCCATGGTCGAAATGGTCGGCGGTCGGCATCGCCACAACGGCCGTCATCGTCATCGTCGGCTGGATGGCGCGAATACCGATTCTCACCACCTTCCTGCCGGACGGCCCGCCCATGGTGATGAATGCCGCCCTGTGCCTGCTGCTTTCCGGCGCCGGACTTTTCGCGGCGAGAGGGAAACATTACAAAATCACCAGGGCGTGCGCCACCGTGGTGCTGCTCGTGAGCGGTCTCACCCTGCTCGAATACGCCCTGGGCCGCTCGCTCGGCCTTGATGGGCTCTTTGGGGAGCAAAACTTGAATCTGGCTGCGGACCATCCCGGCCGAATGGCGATCACGACCGCGGGGGCGCTTTTTTTGGCGGGAATCTCATTTTTGCACATGACCGGGAGACGGACCGCCCACTGGTTTTTTGCCCTTTCAGGCGGGAGTATCCTGGTGCCGGCCTTGTTGCCCCTTTTCAGTTACTTCGCTGGGATTCTTTCGACCGAGGCCTGGATTGCCCATCACGGAACGTCGCTTCCCACCGGGCTCTGCCTCGGTTTGCTGGCCAGCGAACTGTTGCGTCGGTCGGCGGGCGATGAAGTGCATAAGAAAATCATGCCGCCGTTGCTTGCCATGGCCCTGGCGATCCTGATCACGGTGGGGATTGTGTCGGAAGCCAGCAACGCCGAGTTGGTGGACGCCAATCGCTGGGTGGCGCATACGTATGAAGTTAGTGACCGGATCGATCGCGTCGTTGCAGCCATGGGGCATTTTGAAGCCTTAACGCGCGCTTATTGTATCAGTGGCAATCCGGTTTACTTGCAAGAATCTGCCGCCCATCGCGCTGATGTTACGGCTCAAATCGACATTTTGGAGCAGTTGGTCGCCGATAATCCCGAACAAGAAGCGCGCGTGTGGGCGCTGCGACCTTGGGCCCAGCAAAAATTTGAGCTAAATGATGCCATGGTGCAGGCCCGGCAGAAAGGTGGCGTGGAAGCGGTCGCGCCAATCCTTGCTTCTGAACGTACAAAAATTGCATCTGAAGGCAGCCAGTTGATGGCTGCGCTTCACCAGGAGGAGGACCATTTGCTGGTGCTGCGACAGGCCAAAGCCGCGGTAATGGAAAATAACACGCGCATCCTTCAGCTGGTGGGCAGCCTGACCGCGATCTTGCTGATGGTGCTCGCGCTTATCCTGGCCCAGCGGGCCACGGCGGCCCAACAGCGCGTCGAGCGGGCTCTGCGGCAAAACGAAGAACGCTTCCGCCTGGTGGCGGAGGCGGCCAGCGACGCGATCGTCATCGCGGATCCGGGAGGGAATATTGTTTCCTGGAATCCTGCGGCTGAGCAGATGTTTGGCCATAGGACAATGGAGGTGATCGAACGGCCTTTTGAAATGCTCATGCCGCTGCGTTACCGCGAAAAGCACCAGGTGGCGGTGAAACGGCTGCAGGCCGGCGGGGTTCCGCGGGTGATTGACCGGATGGTTGAATTGCACGGCTTGCGCAAGGACGGGACGGAATTTCCGCTCGAACTTTCACTGGCTTCCTGGAAAACCGCCGAGGGGCCGTTTTTCGGCGCCATCATGCGCGACATCACCCGCCGGAAAAAAATGGAGGATGACCTTCGGGCCGCGAGTGCGGCCGCGCAGGAGTCGGCCCGCCTGAAATCGCAATTTTTGGCCAACATGAGCCACGAAATCCGCACGCCAATGAACGGGGTCGTCGGCATGATCAACCTGCTGCTCGACACCCCTCTGACGCCCGAACAAATCAACCTCGCCGGCACTGTCCGCACCAGCGCCGACTCCCTGCTGCATATCATCAATGACATCCTCGACTTTTCCAAGATCGAGGCCGGCTTGCTCAGTTTCGAAGCCCTGCCGTTCGACCTGCGCGAGCCGGTGGAGAGCTGCCTCGGCATCATTGCGGAAAAGGCGCATGGCAAGGGACTCGAACTCGCCTACCTCATCGAGGAAAACGTCCCCACGCAATTGATCGGCGATCCCACGCGGCTCCATCAAATATTGGTCAATCTCATTGGCAATGCGGTGAAATTTACCGCCCGCGGCGAGGTGGTGCTGAACGTATCCAGGGAAAGCGAAGGAAACCGGCGGGTGCGGCTGCGGTTCTCCGTTCGCGACACCGGCATTGGCGTCAGCGCTGAATCCAAGAAAAATCTTTTCCAGCCATTCAAGCAGGCTGACAACAGCACGACACGCAAATTCGGGGGCACCGGCCTGGGCCTTGCGATCAGCCGCCAGCTTGTCCATCTCATGGGCGGGGAAATCCAGGTGGACAGCGAACTCGGCCACGGTTCGACCTTTTGGTTCACCGCGGAATTTCCCTTGCAGGACCCGACGCCCAAAGTCGTGGCCCCGCGGGCGAACCTGGCCGGCCTCCGCGCGCTCGTGGTCGATGATAATGAGACCAACCGCGAAATTCTTCGGCGCCAGCTTGCCTCCTGGCAGATCCAAGTGACGTCCGTGGCCAGCGGGGCGGAAGCACTCGCAACCTTGCGCAAGGCCGCCGCGTCCGGCGCGCCATTTCATTTGGGCATCCTCGACATGATGATGCCTGACCTGGACGGGCTTGGGCTCGCCAAGGCTTTGCGCGCCGAGCCCGGCTTCAATGAACTAAAGCTCATCATGCTGACCTCGATGGGGCACAAATTGTCGCGCGTTGAACTCGACCAGGCGCGAATCGGAGCCTGCCTCATCAAACCCGTGCGCCAGTCGCAACTTTATGAGACGCTGGCCAGCGTCATGGCGGGCAAGGTCTCAGAAATCAGCCAGGCTCCGTCCGCCGTGGCCAGCCCCCGCCCGACCCAGATCGCGGCTGACCTGCCGATCCGCCTCCTTCTCGCGGAGGACAATCTGGTGAATCAAAATGTGGCCCGGATGCAGCTTGCCAAATTTGGCTATCACGTCGATATCGTCGCCAATGGCAAAGAAGCCGTGGCGGCCGGCAAGAGTGGGAACTACGACGTTATTCTGATGGATTGCCAGATGCCGGAAATGGACGGTTATGAAGCCTCCAGCCAGCTTCGGGGGTGGGAGCGTGAACGCCGGGATCGCGGCGAAGTCTTCACGCCGTTGCACATTATTGCGATGACCGCCAATGCCATGCAGGGAGACCGGGAAATCTGTTTTGCGGCGGGAATGGACGACTACATCACCAAGCCGGTGCGACAAACGGAACTCGCCGCTGCCCTGGCGCGGGTTCCGAGCGCAATGCTGTGAACGCAATCGGTTTTAACCACTGATGAGCCCTTATGGGCACTGATCTGGATTCATCACTTCAAACTATAACATTCAATAATTTTGTCATTCCGAGCCGTGCGAGGAATCTCAGTCAACAACCAACAGAAGCTGGGAGATTCCTCGCACGGCTCGGAATGACAGGTGGTAGTTGATAGTCTTTTTTTAGCCGCCGGATTACTGCGATCTAAGTTTAGCGGCCTGGTTGAGATCGGCCGCGGCACCATCGAGGTCGCCCTTCGATTCCTTGGCGAATCCGCGGTCGTTGTAGGCGTCGGCATTGTGGGGATCCAGGGCGATGACTTGGCTGTAATCGGCAATCGCTCCATCAAGGTCGCCCTTGGCCTCCTCGGCGGAACCGCGGGCATAGTAGGTTGCAGGATCGGTGGCGCCCAAGGCGATGGCTTTGGTGTAGTCGGCAATGGCGCCATCGTAGTCTTCTTTGTCAGATTTCGCCTTGGCGGCAGCCTTAAAGCCGGCGGCCGTCGTGGGCGGCGGGGTCGCGCATGCGGAGACAAAAGCCAGACAGGCCAAAAGCAGGCTGAGGTGAAACAAGCGGCGGAAGTTCATGACTGGAGCGAAGCCACGTTGAAACAGTGTCCGCCGCGCGACCCAACAAAAAACGGGCTGATCAAATTCGAGCTTAACCACAAAGGCACGAAGGACACAAAGAAGAAACACGCTCTCTTGTCTTCGTGTTCTTTGTGTCTTTGTGGTTAAGCTCGAGATCGGACCTTACCCGGTCGCCAGCTTCGGCGTTTCGGCCAAGGCGGCCTCGAGCGAGGCGAGGAGCGAGGCGATGGTTTCGTCGGTCTCGTCGCCCATGTTGGAAATGCGGAAGGTTTTGCCTTTCAGTTTTCCATAGCCGCCGTCGATCACGAGTTTGTGCTTCGACTTCAAGGTCTTGTTCAGCGCGGCGAGGTCGATGTTCAGGGTGTTGGCAAAGCAGTTGAGCGTGACCGAGCCATGGCCTTCCTTCGGGAATAGCTTGAAGCCTTTGGCAAAAAAGAAATCGCGCACTTTTTTGTTCAGGCGCGCGTGGCGGGCGTAGCGGGCTTCCACGCCCTCGGCCTTGATGTCCTCGAGTTTCGACTTGAGCGCGTAGATCAGCGAAATGACGGGCGTGCTCGGGGTCATGCCGTTTTCGTGGTTTTTTTGGAACTCGACGAAATCGAAATAATACCCGCGGGCATCAATCTGCGCGGCGCGGTCGAGCGCGCGTTTTGAGACGGAAAAAATCGCGAGGCCGGGCGGCATGGCCAGGGCTTTTTGCGAGCCGGTGATCAGCACGTCGATGCCGAGTTCGTCCTTCTTGATCGGGAGCGCGCTGAAGGAGCTGACGGTGTCGACGATCGAAATGACGTCGGGAAACTCGCGGATCACGGCCATGAGCGCGGTGAGGTCGCTCATGCAACCGCAGGAGGTTTCGTTATGGATGAAGGTAATGGCGTCGTAGGCGCCGGTCGCGAGCTCGCGGCGGACGGCCTCGGGATCGACGGGCTGGCCCCATTCAAACTTGAGGGCGCCGGCCGGCTTGCCGCAGCGCAGGGCGACGTCGTTCCACTTGTCCGAGAACGCGCCGTTCATGCAGGTGAGTACCTTCTTCTTCGTGACGTTGCGGATGGCGCCTTCCATCACGCCCCAGGCGCTGCTGGTCGAGAGATAGACCGGGTCTTTCGTGTAGAAGAGCGCCTGCAAGTCGGGCTGGAGCGACTGGTAGAGCGCGACGAAGTCCGTGCTGCGGTGTCCGATCATGGGCTGGGCCATGGCGCGGAGCGTTTTTTCCGAGACGGCGATTGGGCCGGGGATGAAGAGTTTGTAGCTCATGGGATGAGAGGGCTAATGTGGAACTCAGTAAGGCTGGATTACTTTTTCGAGACTTTGATGATTTTGGTGTTGGCGTCTGCGAGCAGGAGCACGCGCGGCTGCCAGTTGGCGGCTTCGCGCTCATCGACGACGGCAAAGGACATGATGGTCAGCAGGTCGCCGCGGCGGCCGAGGTGCGCGGTCCCGCCGTTGAGGCTGATGGTCTTCGAACCGGCGGGCGCGGCGATGGCGTAGGTTTCAAAACGCTCGCCGTTGTTCATGTTGCCGACCAGGATGCGTTCGTATTGCAGCATTCCCACCATTTCCATGAATTCGATGTCAATGGCCAGGCTGCCTTCGTAGTTAAGGCTGGAGTCGGTCACCTCGGCGCGGTGAATCTTGGACTTGAGTAGATTGAGTTGCATGACGCGGCGCGTAGCGTTGTAAGAACCCTTTAACAAGCGAAGCCCACGGCTAGCCGTCAATCACCAATCCCGCATGTCCCTGTCCTGGTTTAAGAAAAAATTCGAGGAGCTTGAGCTCTACACCATCGACGTGATCTTTGGGCGTCGCTCGGATACGGGCGCGGCCATTTACGCGGGTTTTTTACAGGCGCTCTCGGCGATTTTCAGCGGGCTGGTGCAGGCCCGGCTATGGCTCTATCGGGAGCGCCTGCTGCGCGACCAGCCGCTCGGCTGCCTCGTCGTCGTCGTCGGCAACCTCACCGTCGGCGGGACCGGCAAGACCCCCGTGGTGGAAAAGTTTGCCCGGGCGCTCGCCGATCGCGGCCGCAAGGTCGCCATTCTCAGCCGCGGTTACAAGAGCAAGGCGCCGCCAATTTGGCGGAAATGGTGGAACTGGCTTACGAACGCGGCCGAGCCGCCGCCCCGCATTGTCAGCGACGGCCGTAGCGTGCTGCTCGACAGCGAAGTGGCGGGCGACGAGCCCTTCATGCTCGCACGCAACCTGCCGGGGGTCATCGTGCTCGTGGACAAGAACCGCGTGAAGGCGGGCGCCTACGCGATCAAGAAATTCGGCTGCGACACGCTGGTGCTCGACGACGGTTTTCAATACCTGCCGCTCAAGGGCCGGCTCAACCTGCTGCTGGTGGATAAAACCAATCCCTTCGGCAACGGCCACCTGCTGCCGCGCGGCATCCTGCGCGAGCCCGTGAAACACCTGCACCGGGCCAGCTATGTTTTCCTCACCAAATCCAATGGCCAGCGCGATGCCGAGCTCGAGGAACTCATCCAGCGGCACAACCCCGGGGTTGACGTCATCGAATGTGCCCACCGGCCGCAGTATTTGCAGCGCGTGGGCACGGCCGAGCGCCAGCCGCTCGAGTTCCTGCGCGACCGGCGGGTTGCCGCCTTCAGCGGCATTGCCACGCCGGAAAGCTTTGAAAAATTCCTGCGCGACCTCGGAGGGCAACTGGAACAGTCGCATCGTTTCCTCGACCATCACCGGTTTTCGATTGCCGACCTAGAGGCGATTTTCACCCAGGCGGGCGAGGCCAAACTGGATTTTATCGTGACGACGGAAAAGGACGCCGTGCGCATACCCCAAGGTTACGAGCCGTCGCTGCCGCTTTATTACCTGCGGCTCGAGATCGAAATCATCCACGGCGCCGCCGACTTCGACGAGGCCGTCGGCCGGATTTGCTTTCCGGAAACTACCACGCGAACGGTGGCGTAGCTGGAAAAAAGTACCAAGTATCAGGTTTTCAAGTATCAGGAACATGTGCGCAGCGCACTTTTCTTGCTACTTGATACCTGTTACTTGGTACTTACGTTACCATCATGATAACCGATCCACGTTGCGACAAGCTGGCCGAGGTTCTCACCGGTTTTTCCACCGAGCTGAAAAAAGGCGAGCGCGTGCTCATCGACGCGTTCGATGTGCCCGAGACCATCGTCATTGCGCTCATTCGCGCCGCCCGGGAACGCGGCGCCCATCCTTACGTCCACCTGCATCGGGCGCGGGTCAACCGCGAGCTCCTGCTGGGCGCCGAGGAGGCGCAATACGCGCCGCATGCCGAGATCGAACTGGCGCGCATGAAGAAAATGGACGCCTACATCGCGTTGCGCGGTTCGGAAAATATTTTTGAATCCTCCGATGTGCCGGGCGAGAAGGTGAAGCTGGTCAGTCGGCTCATGCAGCCCGTGCTCGATTACCGCGTGGGCCAGACCAAATGGGTGGTGCTGCGCTGGCCCACGCCATCAATGGCGCAACAGGCGGGGATGAGCACGGAAAAGTTCGAGGATTTTTACTTCCGCGTCTGCACGCTCGATTATGCGCGCATGACGCTCGGGATGGAGGCACTGGCCGGCCTCATGAAAAAAACCGACCGCGTACATATTAAGGGGCCCGGCACCGACCTCAAGTTTTCCATCAAGGGCATCGGCGCGAAGGAATGCGGCGGCCTGCGCAACATTCCCGATGGCGAGGTGTTTTCCTGCCCGGTCAAGGACAGCGTCGAGGGCGTGGTGCAGTACAACGCGCCCACGGTTTACCTCGGCACGTCCTTCGACAGCATCCGCCTCGTTTTCAAAAAAGGAAAAATCGTCGAAGCCACGGCCAACAACACCAAGCGACTCAACGAAATCCTCGATAGCGACGACGGCGCGCGCTACATCGGTGAATTCGCGCTGGGCTTTAATCCCCACATCCTGCAGCCGATGCGAGACATCCTCTTCGATGAAAAAATCGCGGGCAGCTTCCACTTCACGCCGGGCCAGGCCTACGAGGATTGCGGCAATGGCAACAAATCGCAGGTGCACTGGGACATGGTCTGTATCCAGCGTCCCGACTACGGTGGCGGCGAAGTCTGGTTCGACGGCAAACTCATCCGCAAGGACGGCCTCTTCGTGCCCGCAGCACTGAAGAAATTGAATCCGGATTATCTTTTGAAGAAAAGTTAACCGCGAATTCCAACCAAGGCAGAACGATCCTTTTTTAACCGCGGATGATCGCGGATTCGGAGAAGATTTTTAACCACTGATGAACACTTATGCTCACTTATTATTTTTTAACCCCTTGGAAAACCGTTAATGCATTTTACAGAAGGCAACCAAGGAAACAAAGCGATTAGGGTCATCTTTCACCAGATTTCCAAGCGTCACTATTTTTGCCTTTGTTGACGGAAACCTAACAACGCTTCGTTACCTTGGTTGCCTTCTGTAAAATATTCATCCGCGTCAATCCGCGCCATAAGCGGGAAAATTAATCAGTGCCAATAAGTGTTCATCAGCGGTTAAGAAATGATCCGCGGTTAAAAAACATGATTGATTCTTCGCTTCGCGGTTTCATCCAGTCCCTGCCCAAGACGGAGACCCATCTGCACATCGAGGGCGCGCTGCCGTACGAATTGCTCGTCGCGTGGCAGCCTGGGACGTATCCGCCGCAACCGTTTTTTCATGCGCCGGACCATCATTTTCCGACGTTTCCAGACTTCGACAAGGTGCTGCTCGGCCATGCGCTGCCGTGGTTCACGAGCGCGGAACGCTATCACGAGGCGGCCGTGGCGGCTTTCGCCAAACATCTCGCGCAGAACGTGCGCTACGTCGAGACGAGTTTCCATCTGCCCGTCACGCAATTCATCAATGTGCCCGGACGCGAAATCATGGCGGCCATTCGCAGCGCCGTCCCGCCCGGCCTCGAAGTGCGCCTTTTTGCCGGGATGCTGCGGACCGATTATGCCGGGCCGATGAGCGCGGTCATCGACGACCTCGAGAATTGGGATGACCTGGCCGGGGTGGACTTGCACGGCTGGGAGCAAGTCCCGACCGAGCCGTGGACGGCGCGGGTGTGGGAGCGGCTGCGTGCCGCGGGCAAGATCACCAAATGCCACGCGGGCGAGTTCGACGGCGCCCACCGCGTGCGCGAAGCGGTCGAGCAGCTCGGCGTCATGCGGGTGCAGCACGGCGTGCGCGCGATCGAGGATCCGGCGGTCGTGGCGCTGGCCCGCGCTCGCGGCGTGACCTTCGACGTTTGCCCCATCAGCAATGTTCGCCTGAAGGTCGTGCCCTCCATGGCGGAACATCCCATCAAAAAACTACTCGCGGCCGGCGTGCGCTGTACGGTGAGCACGGACGATCCGCTGGTTTTTGCCAACACGGTGAACGACGAGTATGCCATGCTCGCGGGCGAACTGGGTTTCACCCGCGCCGAGCTCGCACAAGTCGTACGCAATGGCTGGGAAGTCGCGTTGGTGGAAGGCGCGCAAAGGCGCACGGCGCTCGCAGAAATCGAGCGTTTAACCGCGGATGTGAGGTGAAACCGCAGATGAACGCGGATGGACGCGGATAAATGAAGCCACTTCTACGCGAAAAAGAAGCGACCAGCAGGGGATATATCCATCAAAAGACGAATCCCTTTCTTGGTTACCTTCCGCAAAATAATCTGTATCAGCGTTCATCCGTGTCCATCTGCGGTTAAAAAGGATTTTTGGTTTTTATGGTTGAGACATATATCGTCCCGCTGAACTCGCGTCGCGCCCGCGCGGATAAAGTGCTCGCGCAGGCGTTTCCCGCGCACAGTCGGGTGGCATTGCAGCGCGCGTTTGACGCGGACCTGGTGAGCCGTGCCGGCCGGCCGCTCGGCAAAAGCGACCTTGTGCGCGCCGGCGACGCGATCGAGTTTTCCCTGCCGGAAACCCGGGCCGCCGAGTTGAAGCCCGTGGACATCCCGCTGGAAATTTTATTCGAGGACGAACACCTGCTCGCGCTCAACAAGCCCGCCGGCATGGTCGTGCATCCGGGCGTGGGCACGGGTGAGGACACGCTCGTGCATGCGCTGCTTGCGCATTGCGCCGGCAGCCTGAGCGGCATCGGCGGTGTGGCCCGGCCCGGCATTGTCCACCGGCTCGACAAGGAAACTTCCGGCATTCTCCTTGTGGCCAAGACCGATGCCGCGCACCGCGCGCTCGCCGCGCAGTTTGCCGGCCGCTCGCTGCGCAAGGAATACGTCGCGCTGGTTTCCGGCGTGCCGAAGCTCGTGAGCGGCGTGATCGACCGCCCCATCAGCCGCCATCCTGTGCACCGGCATCGCATGACCGTGGGCCAGGGCGGACGGACCGCGCGCACGGATTGGGAGCGGCTCGAAGTATTTGGAAAAGGCGCCGCCTTCATGCGCTGCCGCATTCACACCGGGCGCACGCACCAGATTCGCGCGCACTTCAAATCCATCGGCCATCCGGTGCTCGGCGACACCATCTATGGCTGGAAACCCTTGCCATCCCTGCCCAAGCCGCCGCGCGTGATGCTCCATGCGGAGCGCATCGCTTTTGCGCATCCGATCACGGCGGCCGCCCTTGACCTGTGCGCGCCGTTGCCCGGTGATTTCAAGAAGATGCTGAAGCAGCTGCGCGGGTAGGGGCATGGCGCGGTCGCCGCACATTTGAAATTTGAAATCTGAGATTTGAGATAGTGGAAGCGCGCCCTACCTCAGCGCTTCCGCAGCCAGGCCCCAGCGCAAATTATAAAACGAGTGCTGGAATTCCTGCAGCCCGGCCATTTCGGCCACGGCGAGGATCGTGGCGAGCGCGGTCGGAAACACGTCGGCGCGCGACGGTGGCAGGCCGGAGATTTTTTTTCGCTCTGTCAGCGACAAGGGCGCAACGCGATTGAGCAACGCATGTAATTCAGGAACGGTCACGACGGGGGAGGTTTCCCTGAGGTTTTTTCCGTGGTGCGCCGCAAATATGGCCCGCACGGTGGTGACGCTGCCACCGGCAAAAATCGCGGCTGCGCCAGCCAGGGTGAATTGGAAACGGCTCCCGGCGAGGGCGTGTTTCACGTGCGCGACGATGGCGGTGCTGGCCTCGGTGGAAAATGGCGCTGCCGGGTCGGCCACGAATTTTTCCGTGAGGCGCACGCAGCCGAGCGGCAGGCTGGTTTCCTGCGCAATGCGGCGCGCCCGAAAGGCGAGGCATTCCAGGCTGCCGCCGCCGAGGTCAAAGACGTAGAAATCGTGCAAGCCGGCCAGGGCTGGGTCACAGAGCAGACCGGCGCCGATGAGATTGGCCTCCTCGTCGCCGGTGAGGATGCGGATGTCGTGGCCGGTGGCAGCGTGGACGCGCGCGCGAAAGTCGGTGCCATTGGCGGCATCGCGCACCGCGCTGGTGGCGACCAGGATGGTCTGCGTCGGCGCCAGGGGCGCGGCCGTGGCCAGCAAATCGCGGATGGCGTCGACACCCGCGGCCATGCCGGCCTCGCTGAGGCGCGGCGGTTTCTGGCTGATGCCGGCGCTGATGCGCGCGTCGATGGTCTTGGTCGCGCGCTCGGTGGGCCCGCTGCTTTCATCGCGCGCGGCGACGAGCAGCTTGATCGTGTTGCTGCCGATATCGATGACGGCGACGGAGGGATTCATTTTTTAACCACGGATATGCACTTTTAACCACTGATGAACACTTATGGTCACTGATAACTGATCGGTCGTTCCGAACGGAGCGAGGAATCTCATGCTCGACTGAACCGGATTCATTCAGCTGGAAACCGCGAATGGACGCAAATCAACGCGAATAGAAGGGGTGGTCGGCTGAAATTTTGAGCATGCATTCGCGTCTATTCGTGTTCATTCGCGGTTAAAAATCTGAACCAAATTAATAAGTGCCCATCAGTGTTCATCAGTGGTTAAAATGTATGGATCCGAATCCGTGGTCATCCGCGATATCCGCGGGAAGATCTACAAAACAAAATCCGCGGGGGCGATCAGCACCACGAATTCGCCTTTCAGGCTGGTTTTGCCGAGGCGGGCCTGCACGTCGGTGGCGGGGCCGACGAGGAAGGTTTCATAAATCTTGGTGACTTCCTTGGCGAGGCAGACGATGCGCGCCGGGCCGAGTTTCTCCACGATTTCCACGGCGAACTTGTCGATGCGGTGGCAGCTTTCGTAGAGCGCGAGCGTGTAGTCGAAGTCGCGGTATTTTTCCAGGAAGGCGAGGCGGGCGGCGCTTTTGGCCGGCAGGAATCCGACAAACAAAAAGCCGTTGGTGGGCAGTCCGCTCGCGCTGAGCACGGCCGTGAGCGCACTCGGGCCGGGGACGGGCACGACGGGCAGGCCGCGGCGGCGGCAGGCGCGCACGAGGCGAAAACCGGGATCGCTCAATGCCGGCGTGCCGGCATCGGTGACTAGAGCGATGCTTTTGCCGGCCGCCAGTTGCGTGGCCAGGGACTCGGCCGCTTCAATTTCGTTGTGCTCATGGTAGGCGGTGAGCGGACGGTGGAGACCGAGATGGGTCAGTAGCACGCCGGTGGTCCGTGTGTCTTCGCAGGCCACGAGGTCGACGGCGGCGAGAATCGCGCGGGCGCGCTCGGTGACGTCGGCCAAGTTGCCGATGGGCGTGGCCACGACGTACAGCGTGCCGGGCAGTGGCGTGAGGGAGGCGTTGGAATTTTCAGCCATAAAAAAATCCGGCACAGTTCGCCGGATTTTTTAAAGGTGGAGAGGCTCAGCGGGAGCCGCTGCCGGGAGTCATGGTCATGCCCGGCACCTGGCTCTGGCCTTCCCAGTTTGCGGGGCGGTCTTGGGGAATCGAGGAGTATCGGTCGCCTGCGCTGGTGCAGCCGGCGAGCAGCGCGGCCAGGGCGAGCAAGAGGAGGAGGGGCAGGCTGAGCTTTTTCATTTTGTAGATCATTTAGCAAAATTCATCACCAGTGCAAGAGAAGGCTGCGTCGGAAAAGTATCAAGTGTCAGGTATCAAGTAACAAGAGCGCGTTGCGGACATACTCCTGATACTTGTTACTTGTTACCTGTTACTTCTGCTTGCCACGAGTATGCGCTCTCAAACCAGGGCGTGCGCAGTTTTTTTTTCACGCCGGTGCCGGCATTGGCCGAGAGATGTTCGAGGAGCTTGAAAACGAGCTCGGTTTTGTCGGGCGCGCCAAGTTTGGCGGCGAGCGCATCGGCGGTGAAGGGCGTGCCGGGCGCGGCCTTGAGCGCGGCCACGAGTTTCAACTTGAGCGCAATGACACCACCCGCGGCTTTTTTCCCGGCCTCGACGCCCGGCTGGTGGTAGGCGTTGATGCCGATGAGCGACGCATAGAGGCCGACCACGCGCTCGTAGAGGGCGACCAGCAGGCCGATCGAGCGCGGTGAGACGTCGGGCAGCGTGAGCGTGACGGAGTGGCGGTCTTTTTCGCTGAGCGCGTCGCGGGTGCCGAGGTAGAAACCCTGCAGGTAGTCGCCGCTCGTGATGCCTGGCTCGACTTCGAGGCTGGCCCCGTCGCGGTCGCGAAGCACTTCGATGAAGGTGATGAAGAAATTATTCACGCCCTCGCGCAGCTGCTGCACATAGGCGTGCTGGTCGGTCGAGCCTTTGTTGCCGTAAACGGCGATGCCCTGGTTGACGACGCGGCCCTGCAGGTCGAGTTCCTTGCCGAGCGACTCCATCACGAGCTGTTGCAGGTAGCGCGAGAAAAGCAGGAGGCGGTCCTTGTAAGGCAGCACGACCATGTCCTTTTTGCCGCGGCCGTCGGTCGCGAAATACCACATGAGCGCGAGGAGCGCGGCGGGATTTTCGGCGATGACGGGTTGGCGCGTGACGACGTCCATCGCCGCGGCGCCGTCGAGCATGGCCTGGATGTCGAGGCCTTGCAGCGCGGCGGGCAGCAGGCCCACGGCGCAGAGTTCGCTCGTGCGGCCGCCGACCCAGTCCCACATCGGGAAGCGCGCGAGCCAGCCTTCCTTGATCGCGGTCTGGTCGAGTTTCGAGCCGGCGCCGGTGACGGCGACGTAATGCTTCGGGTAGGCGAGGCCGGCGGCCTTGAACGCGGCGGCGGCCTCAAGCTGGCCGTTGCGCGTTTCGGCCGTGCCGCCGGATTTCGAGATGACGACGACGAGCGTGTCGGCGAGCTGGCCGGCGAGCGAGGCGAGCACGTAGTCGATGCCGTCGGGATCGGTGTTGTCGAAAAAGTGCACCGTCAGTTTGTCCCTGGCCGGCTGGCCGAGCGCGTGGCTGACGAACTGCGGGCCGAGCGCGGAACCGCCGATGCCGATGACGAGCAGGTGCTTGAACGGGCCGCGCGGGCCGGCGATGGCGCCGGTGTGGATCTTGGCGGCGAAATCCTTGATCGCGGCGAGTGTCGAGGAAATTTCGGTGCTCAGCTCCTTGGTCGGCGCGAGCTGCGGGGCGCGCAACCAGTAATGGCCGACCATGCGTTTTTCGTCGGGATTGGCGATGGCGCCCTTTTCGAGCGCAGCCATGTCGGCGAACGCCTGCTGCATCTTCGGCGCCATCGTCGCGAGAAACTCGTCGGGAAACGGAATGCGGCTGATATCAAGCGCGAAGCCCAGCCCGGCGTGGTGATAGAAGTGGGTTTTGAAACGTGACCAGATCATGGGTGACTAAAAGGAGTGAGAAAGAAAGCGTCGTTCAAATGGCTGAAATCGACATCGGCTGATTTTGCCAATGCTTTAAACAGTGACACCAATTTGTCGTTCACTAACTGCGAGTCGAGGTGGCTTATGATCGCTGTATGAAACTCTTGAAGTGCTGCCATTACCTTTGCGTCATCCGCGAATATGACGAAAACTTGGTTTAGTGCCGACGAAAAACGGGATTTATCGCCAATGCCAGCCGTTTTTATATCAATTAAGACAAAGCGATAGCCGGCCAACTCTCTAATCGTTTCGATTTTTTGGCGCCTAACTTCCATTTTTCGTTGTGCACGAAGAGTGAACCAAACACTCAGTAAGCTCGAAAACAAACCCGAGATGACTGCGACTACAATCGTTTGCATAGTGGAAATAAATCCCTGGGTGTTTATAGCTTTTCACACCCGCTTAAGCGGGCCATTTTACGATCAAAAGTAAGCACGTGTCGACCATGCTTCTGATAGTCTAAAGCGATAAGACGATCTGCTAAGCCAGGCTCTGTCGAAGAGCTAATGGCCATCATAACCTCACCACCATCAAGCGGCTCAAGAAGTCCGCTTGTGAACACAAGTCTCAGTGCCGCAGAACTCGCTGTTTTTGTGAAGCCATAGTGGTGTTGAAGCACGGCGTAGGTCTCGGCAATTACGAGACTGGAAACTACTATTGGGATATTTGAAATAGAGTGAAGGCCTAATAATCGGGTGCGTGCTGCTTGGAACTCTGCTGCAGGACGCCCAATGACAAGTCTTACCAGCACAGATGTATCAATCCCGTAAGTGGACATAGTCCTTGGGTTGATCCCGCCATTTCTGTAAATCAAACGGCTTGAAGTTCTCGGGAACCTTATTCTGCAAAGGTGCCAACTTGGAAAGATCAATCATTTTTGATCTTATCTTCCAATCGATGCCGTCCTTAGAGAGCACAAGATAATCGCCGGGCTTAACTCCCAAAGCCTTAAGGGTCTTGGAAGGAAACCTAGCTTGTCGCTGGCGATTGATTTTTATGCGCAATTGAGCCGCCATATGAGCTGAATTAAGCGCTCTTTCTAAATAAGGTCAATTGACATTACAGATTCTTGTCCGTCACTGCGCCTTCGGAGGCGCTGGTGACGAGTTTGGCGTACTTGGCCAGCGCACCGCGGGTTTCCTTGGGCTTCTTTGCCTTCCACTGCTTGCGGCGGGTAGAGATTTCCTTCGCGGTCAGGCCGAGGCTCAGCTCGTTCTTGACCGCGTCGATGGTGATCGGGTCGCCGTTCTTGAGGATGGCGATGGGGCCGCCGACGGCGGCTTCGGGCGTGATGTGGCCGACAACGAAGCCGTGGCTGCCGCCGGAAAAGCGTCCGTCGGTGATGAGGGCGACATCCTTGCCGAGGCCCTTGCCCATCACGGCGCTGGTGGGCGCGAGCATCTCGCGCATGCCGGGGCCGCCGACCGGACCTTCGTTGCGGATGACGATGACGTGGCCGGCTTTCACGCGGCCGTCGAGGATGGCGGCGAGCGCGGATTCCTCGGATTCAAAGACAATAGCCCGGCCGGAGAAGGTGAGTCCTTCCTTGCCGGAAATCTTGGCGACGGCGCCGTCGGGCGCGAGGTTGCCGTAGAGGATGCGCAGGTGGCTGTCGGCCTTGATTGGATTCGAAAGCGGGCGGATGACGTCCTGGTCGGCCGGGTAGGGAGCGACGTTTTTTAGGTTCTCCGCGACGGTCTTGCCGGTGACGGTGAGGCAGTCGCCGTGGAGCAGGCCGGCGTCGAGCAGCATTTTCATCAGCGGCGGCAGGCCGCCGATGCGCACGAGGTGTGACACGGCGTATTTGCCGGAGGGCTTCAGGTCGGCGAGCACGGGCACGCGTTTGCCGATGCGCGTGAAGTCGTCGAGCGAGAGCTTCACGTTGGCGGTGTGGGCGATGGCGAGCAGGTGCAGGACGGCGTTGGTCGAGCCGCCGAGGGCGATGACGACGGCGATGGCGTTCTCGAAGGCTTTTTTCGTGAGGATGTCGCGTGGGCGGATGTTTTGCTGCAACAAGGCGAGGGCGGCCTCGCCGGCGCGGCGGCAGTCGAGTTTTTTGTCCTCGGAGATGGCGAGTTGGGTGGAGCTGTTGGGCAGGCTCATCCCGAGCGCTTCGATGGCCGAGGCCATGGTGTTGGCGGTGTACATGCCGCCGCAGGAGCCGGGACCGGGAATGGAGCAGGCTTCAATCTCGCGCAGTCCGGCGTCGTCGAGCGTGCCGCGGGCATGCTGGCCGACGGCCTCGAAAACGCTGACGATGTCGCATTCCTTTTTCGTGCCGGGGTGGATGCCGGGCAAAATCGTGCCGCCATAAACAAAGACGCCGGGGCGATTGAGACGGGCGAGGGCCATGACGCAGCCAGGCATGTTCTTGTCGCAACCGCCAATGGTCACGAGCGCGTCGAAGCCTTCGGCGCCGGCCACGGCCTCGACGGAATCGGCGATGATTTCGCGCGAAACGAGCGAGTAGCGCATGCCAGGTGTGCCCATGCTGATGCCGTCGGACACCGTGATGGTGCCGAAAATGATGGATTTTCCACCGGCGGCATCGGTGCCGGCCGCGGTCTCGCGCGCGAGCTGGTCGATGTGCATGTTGCACGGCGTGACCATGCTCCAGGTCGAGGCGACGCCGACGATGGGCTTCGCGAAATCGGCGTCGCCGAAACCGACGGCGCGCAGCATGGAGCGATTCGGCGCGCGATCGGGGCCATCAACGACGATGGCAGAGTGGGCGCGCAACGAGGCGGGTTTATGGGAGGGTTTTGAACTCATGGGAGAAACACGCGGAGCCAACACGGTTACGCGAGGGGGCAGGGCCGCGCAAGCCGCGACTTGGCCGGGGACGGGTCTTTTTGTGGCGAATGGATCGATGTGGGAGCGGCTTTACGCCGCGACTTTGGTGCTGCAATAGCTCTCGTCGGGGCATAAAGCCCCTCCCACCTTTCATGGATACTGCCTTCGAGTGAAAAAGGAGATTGCTTCGCGGGGGATGGGGGGCATTCACTCGACGCAGAATTTTCGCATGGCATTCAACTTGAAAAAAGTGCTCAAGGCGCTGCTGTTCTCATCGAGCCGGCCGCTGGCGGCCAAGGACATCCAGGACGCGTTCACGCGCTTTCACGAGCAGGCGTTGCTGCCGCTGGCCCCGACGGCGGAGACGGCCCAACCACCCGCCGAACCGGCGGCGCCGGTTGCGGAAGAGGCTGGCGATGTGCCCGAGCTGCCCGATGACCCGGGGATGGACGCCGATGTGCCGTCGCTCATCACCGCGGCGCAGATTCGCGAGGCAATGGACGAAATTGCCGCCGAGTTGCGCGCCGCCGATGATGTTTATTTGCTCATCGAGGGTGCCAGCGGCTACCGGCTGGTGACGCATCCGCGTTTTGCGCGGTGGATTCGCATCCTGCGCGACGAGCCGCCGCCGATGAAACTGTCGCAGTCCGCCCTCGAGACGCTCGCGGTGGTCGCCTACCGCCAGCCGGTGAC
>DATMLS010000026.1:0-16021 GCA_035569995.1 Opitutaceae bacterium
CAACCTGCCCTCCTGCTGCCTGCGCGGCGGCTGCCTCACCGGGCCCAACCACACCGGCGTCGAGCTGCACGGATTCCTCAGCTACCTCGTCAAGTGCAACCTCGAAGGCCGTGAGTATAAAGTTTTCGGATACAAAGGAAAGCAGGTGAGGGACAACATCCACTCGCTCGACGTCGCCCGCTTCATGGCCGCCTTCGTCGCGGCCCCGCGCGCGGGCGAGGTTTACAACCTCGGCGGCGGCAAGGCCAACTCCTGCTCCATCCTGGAGGCCTTCAAGATCACGGAGAAATTCACTGGTAAACCTCAGGTCCACTCCTATTTGGGGCAAAATCGCATCGGCGACCACATTTGCTACTACTCCGACCTGCGCAAAATGCGCGCGCACTATCCCGGCTGGGACATCACCGTCAGCCTCGAGGAGACCATCCGCCAGATCGTCGAGGCCTGGCGCCAGCGGCAAGCCGGATAACATGATGAATCCGGCCGGATTTTTGCGCTTTTCCGCCCCGGAACAATTGTATCAAGCTTGACCGATGCGAATCCTCCTCTCCGGCGCCTGTGGTTTCGTCGGCAGCACCCTCGCCCGCGCGCTCGTGGGATCCGGCCATCAGGTTTTTGGCTTCGATAATTTCATCCGCCCGGGCAGCGAAGCCAACCGCCTCGAGCTAAAAAAGCTCGGCGTAAAAATTTTCCATGCCGACCTGCGTTCGGCCAGCGACTTCGAGTCGCTGCCCGCGTGTGATTTCGTCATCGACGCCGCCGCCAATCCCAGCGTGCTAGCCGGCGTTGACGGCCACACCAGTTCGCGCCAGCTCGTCGAACACAACCTCGCCGGCACCGTCAACCTCCTCGAATACTGCAAGCAGCACCGCGCCGGGTTCGTCCTGCTCAGCACGAGCCGGGTCTACTCGATTGCCCCGCTGGCCGCGCTGCCGGTCGTCGCCGAGCGCGGCGCCTTCCGGCCCGACCCGCGCACGCCCCTGCCACCAGGCCTGACCGCCAGCGGCCTCGACGAAACCTTCCCGACCCTCGCGCCGGTTTCACTCTACGGCGCGACGAAACTTGCCAGCGAGGTGATGGCGCTCGAGTACGGCGAGAGTTTCAACTTTCCCGTTTTCATCAATCGTTGCGGCGTGCTCGCCGGCGCCGGGCAGTTTGGCCGGCCCGACCAGGGTATTTTTGCCTTCTGGATAAATTCCTGTCTGCGGCGACGCCCGCTCAAATATATCGGCTTTGGCGGCCACGGTCACCAGGTGCGCGACTGCCTGCACCCGCGCGACCTCATGCCACTGCTTGAAAAGCAACTGGCCGCACCCTCGCTCCCGCCATCCGACCGTGTCATCAATGTTTCCGGCGGAACCGCTTCCGCCATGTCGCTGCTCCAACTCAGCGAATGGTGCGCGCAGAAATTCGGCCCGCACGCCGTCGCGGTCGATTCCACCCCGCGCCCATTCGACCTTCCCTGGATCGTGCTCGATTCCGCCAGGGCCGCGCGGTTGTGGAGCTGGCGGCCGCAAACACCCCTGGCCTCCATCCTCGATGAAATTGCCGCCCACGCCCAGGCTCATCCCGACTGGCTCGATCTCAGTGCTCCGCTGTAAACCAACCTTTGATGCCCGACACCAAATCCCCCCTCACGCTTTTTTCGATCGTCATCCCCGCCCGCGACGAAGAAGCCTCGCTCCCATCCACCCTGCGCGATCTGTACGCCGCCTTCGTCGCGGAAAATGTTCCTCACGAAATTATTGTCGTTGATGACGGCAGTCATGATCGAACCTGGGCCGTGCTGCAAGAGCTCCGCGCGGAAATTCCCACGCTCGCTCCCGTGCAAAACACCGGTTTGCACGGCTTCGGCCGCGCGGTCATCTACGGACTCAATCACATGCACGGTGACGCCTGCGCCATCATGATGGCCGACGCCTCCGACGCGCCCGCCGACGTCGTTAAATATTGGCGCCTGCTCAATGAGGGCTGGGAATGCGTCTTCGGCAGCCGCTTCGTCAATGGCGGCCGCGTGGTCGATTACCCGCGGCTTAAGCTTTTCATCAACCGCCTCGCCAATTTTTTCATCAAAACCTTGTTTAATATCCCCCTCAACGACACGACCAACGCCTTCAAGGCCTACCGCCGGACGGTCATTGACGGCTGCCGTCCTTTTCTTGCCCCGCATTTCAACCTCACCGTCGAGATCCCGCTCAAAGCCATCGTGCGAGGCTATTCCTGGACGGTCATGCCCATCTCCTGGCAGAACCGAAAACACGGCGTCGCCAAGCTCAAGATCAAGGAAATGGGCAGCCGCTACTTTTTCATCTGCGCCTATGTCTGGCTGGAGAAATACTTCAGCCGGGGCGACTACCGGCGCAAGTGACCGCTGGTGGCGATCACGCAAAAACACCTTGTTTGTCACCGGGCGCTGCGCTTCATTTAACCTTTTATGATTTACCTACTCGGAGGCTCCGGCTACGTCGGCCATGCATACCAGGCCCTGCTCACGCGCAAAGGCATCCCTTTTCGCAACGTTCGCCGGTCCGAACTCGATTACGCGCAACCCGCCCTGCTCGCGGCCGCATTGAAGCGCGACCAGCCGGAATTTCTCATCAACGCCGCCGGCTACACCGGCAAACCCAACGTCGATGCCTGCGAGCTGCACAAGGCCGAGTGCCTGCTCGGCAATGCCGTCCTGCCCGGCCTCATTGCCCAGGCCTGCGCCGAGGCCGGAGTGCCCTGGGGTCATGTCTCTTCCGGCTGCATTTATAACGGCGCCCGCGCGGATGGCCGCGGTTTCACCGAGAACGATACGCCCAATTTCACCTTTCGCTCGCCGCCGTGCAGTTTCTACAGCGGCACCAAGGCCCTCGGCGAGGAAGTGCTCGCCGGCCAGCCCAATGTTTACACCTGGCGCCTGCGCATCCCCTTCGACCACGTCGAAAGCCCGCGCAACTATCTCACCAAGCTCATGCGCTATCAGCGCCTGCTGGAAGCCACCAACTCCATCTCGCAACTGCACGAGTTTGTCGCTGCCACCTTCGCCTGCTGGGAAAAACGCGTGCCCTTCGGCACCTACAACATCACCAACCCCGGCCAGGTGACGACGCACGAAGTGGTCGAACACATCAAGCGCAGCGGCGTCTGCCGGAAGGAATATATCTTTTTCAAGGACGAGGACGAGTTCATGCACGTCGCGGCCAAAACCCCCCGCTCCAATTGCGTGATGGACTCCTCGAAGCTGGCCTCCGTTGGCATCAAGATGACCGAAGTAAACGAAGCCATTGCCACCGCCCTGAGCCACTGGCAGAAGGCGTGAGGTTTAAAGCAGTAAGCCGATGAGCACGGAGAAAATTGAAAGCTGGCGTGACTTGCTGGTCTGGCAAAAAGCCCATGCCGGGGTCAGACGCTTCAGCCAAATTCATCGAAAGAACAAAAGGGTTCCAAAATATGCTCACTTTCTCCGCGCTCTTTGTGATCTTTCGTGGCAAAAAATATCTGAGGTAGACACAAAGGATCACAAAGAGCGCAGAGAGCAGCCTTGGATTTCTGCCGATGGAGTCGCACACTGCATTGGAATCGCTTTACACCGAAATTTCCAAGATGACCAACGCCTTGCTACGCTCGCTTAAAGCTTAGCCCTTACGCTCTTAAAGCTCACCCCTTACCCTTACGGCTTACACCTTACCCTTACGGCTTACACCTTACGCTCTTAAACCTTATGAACTTACTGGTCACCGGCGGCTGCGGTTTCATCGGCAGCAATTTTATTCGCCAGCGCCTCACGGAAAAAAATTCGCCGCTCACGAAGCTCGTCAACCTTGACCTGCTCACCTACGCCGGCAATCCCGCCAACCTCGCCGATCTCGCCGAGGATCCGCGCTATGTTTTTGTCCAGGGCGACATCGGCGACGAGGCGCTCGGCGGGCGCCTATTGGCCGAACACGCCATCGACGCCATCGTTAATTTCGCCGCCGAATCGCATGTGGACCGCTCCATCGACTCGCCCGAGCCCTTCATCCAGACCAACGTCGTCGGCACGCTCCGCCTGCTCAACGCCGCGCGCCGCCATTGGGCCGCGCTGCCCGCGCCGAAGAAAAGTTCGTTTCGTTTCCTGCATGTTTCCACCGACGAGGTCTATGGCACCCTCGCGGCGTCCGATCCCGCCTTCACCGAGGAAACCAACTTCGCGCCCAACAGCCCCTACGCCGCCTCGAAGGCGGCCAGCGACCACCTCGTGCGCGCCTGCCAACACACCTACGGCCTGCCCACGCTCACGACCAACTGCTCGAACAACTACGGCCCGTATCATTTCCCGGAAAAACTCATCCCGCTCATCATCCTCAACGCCCTCGACGGCAAGCCGCTGCCCGTTTACGGCGACGGCCTGCAGGTTCGCGACTGGCTCTATGTCGAGGACCACGCTGCCGCCATCTGGCTCGTGCTCCAGCGCGGACGGATCGGCGAGACCTACAATATCGGCGGACTCAACGAGCAGCCCAACCTCGAGGTCGTGAAACTCATCTGCTCGCTCCTCGATAAGAAGTCCCCGCGGGCCGACGGAAAATCCTACGCCGCACAAGTCACGTTTGTGGCCGATCGGCCGGGCCACGACCGCCGCTACGCCATCGATTGCTCAAAACTCCAGCGCGAACTCGGCTGGCGCCCAAGTGAAAATTTTTCCACCGGCCTCAAAAAAACCGTGGACTGGTATCTCGCCCATCGCTCCTGGTGCGCGGATATTACGGCCACGCGCTATGCGCGTGAGAGGCTCGGGGCAAAAGGCTAGAGGCGATGGGAACCGGATTCCATGATTTGCAAGTCTGGCGTGAGGCAAAAGCCCTCGCTGTCACCATTTACACCACCACTGCCAACTTGCGTGACTTGAACCTCCGTGATCAGATTCGTCGTTCCGCAGTGAGTGTACCCTCCAATATTGCAGAAGGAGACGAACGAGATACCGACAAAGATTCCATTCGTTTTTTCTACATTGCGAAAGGATCGCTCGCTGAACTTTGCACCCAAATCGAAATTGCTCAGGAAGTTGGCCTCATTCCACCGCAAACCGCTGAATCTATTTTATCGCAAGCCACCCTCATCGGCCGAAAGCTTGGCGCTCTGATCAAAGCCCGCACGCCTCATGCCTAACCCTATCGCCTCTGCCCCATCGCCTATCGCCCCGCACCAATCGCCTGCGGCCAAGATGATTCCGCGCCGCGGAATCATCTTGGCCGGCGGTTCCGGCACGCGGCTCTACCCCCTCACCATCGCCGTGAGCAAACAGCTCATGCCCGTCTATGACAAACCGATGGTGTATTATCCCCTCTCGGTGCTTATGCTCTCGGGTATCCGCGAGATTTTGATCATCTCCACGCCACAGGACCTGCCGCTGTTCCGCCGGCTGCTGGGCGACGGCTCCCAGTTCGGCCTGTCTTTTGCCTACGCGGAGCAACCCAGCCCCGACGGCCTCGCCCAGGCCTTCCTGATTGGCGCCGACTTCATCGGCGACTCGCCTTCCGCGCTCGTGCTCGGCGACAACCTTTTCTACGGCCATGATTTCTCTAAAGCCCTCGCCACGGCCGCCGCGCGCACCAGCGGTGCCACCATCTTCGGCTACCATGTGAGCGATCCCCAGGCTTACGGCGTGGTCGAGTTTGCGCCTGACGGCCGCGTGCTTTCGCTTGAGGAAAAGCCCAAGGCTCCAAAATCCAACTACGCCGTTCCCGGCCTCTATTTCTACGACCGCGAGGTCGTCCCGCTCGCGCGCAGCCTAAAACCTTCGGCCCGCGGTGAGCTCGAAATCACCGACCTCAACCGCCTCTACCTGGAAGCGGGCAAGCTTCAGGTTGAGCTCCTGGGCCGCGGCACGGCGTGGCTCGACACGGGCACCCATGATTCCCTGCTCGAAGCCGCGAGATTCGTGAGCATCATCGAGAACCGGCAGGGCTTGAAAATCGCCTGTCCCGAGGAAATCGCCTGGACGCAGGGATGGATCAATCGCCCGCAACTCGAAGACAATATCAAGAAACTCGGCAAATCCGCCTATGGCCAGTATCTGGTGCGCATGCTCGCTGAAACGAAGGTTAAAAATTGACCGTTGAAGATTGAGAGACTTCGCCAGCTTTTTACTCTCAGCCGGCTTGAAACTTTCCGTCATAACTCCGCTCTACAACTGCCTGCCGTTCACGCAGGCTATGCTCGCGAGCCTGCAGGCCACGCTCCCGCCCGGCTTGGCGCACGAAATCATCCTGGTGGACGACGGCTCGACCGACGGTACACGCGAGTGGCTCGCCACGCTCACCGACCCGTCGATTCGCGTGGTGCTCAACGAAAAAAATCTCGGCTACGCCGCCGCCAACAACCGCGGCGCCGCGCTGGCCCGCGGCGAATTTCTCGCCCTGCTCAACAACGACCTCGTGCTCCTTCCCGGTTGGCTGCCGCCGATGCTGGACGGCTTTGCGCACCGGCGCCGCGCCGGCATCATCGGTAATTGCCAGTTTCTTCCCGGCACCCAGGCGCTGGATCATCGCGGCGTGCGCTTCGATCTGCTCGGCCGTCCCATCAACGACTCCAGTCGCCTCTGGTTTCCCCGGGCCTACTCGCGTTACCGTGCCGTCACCGCGGCCTGCTGGCTGGTGCGGGCCGAGGTCTTCAATGGGCACAGCGGCTTCGACCCGGCCTACCGCAACGGCTTTGAGGACATCGACCTCTGCCTGCGACTCGGGCGCGCCGGGTTCCTCCATTATGTGGCCAATCACAGCCACGTCCTGCATCATTTAAGCGCTTCGCCCACCCGGCACGCCAAGGACGATGAAAACTTCCGATTGTTCATGGCCCGCTGGGGACGCGAGGCCAGCTTTCGCAATCGCGGTCTCGTTTATCTTCAACGATACTGGAATCGCCCGTGGCGCTTCAACGGCCCCCGGCTGTGCCTGGCTCTCGCCTGGGCCACCACCGGCCGTTCCTGCGATCTTCTGGCCCGCCGCCTCAAGACTACGATCGAAGGCTAGCAAGCTTGAAAAATATCGGCAACTGCCCCCAATGCCACATGATATAACGGTAAACCCCAATTAATGTGACCATCTCCGTCGTCGTCCCCTGTTACAACGAAAGCCAGACCATCGCCGAACTGCTCCAGGCCGTGCGGCGCTCACCCGCCGGCCCGGTGGAGCTGATCGTGGTGGATGATGGCTCGACCGACGGCACGCGCGAGTGGCTGCAGGGACCGGGCGCCGGCCAGGCGGATAAAATTATTTTTCACGAAAAAAACCAGGGCAAGGGCGCCGCGCTGCGCACCGGCATCCAGGCGGCCACGGGCGACATCGTCATCATCCAGGATGCCGATCTCGAATATGACCCGACGGAGTATCCCCTGCTGATCGAGCCAATCGAACGCGGCATGGCCGATGTGGTCATCGGGTCGCGCTTCCAGTCCAGCCGGCCTCACCGGGTGGCCTATTTCTGGCACATGGTCGGCAATCGCTTCCTCACCTTGCTTTCAAACATGTTCACCAACATCAACCTCACGGATATGGAGTCGTGCTACAAAGTTTTCCGCCGCGAAATCATTCAAAGCATCACCATCGAGGAAAACCGCTTTGGGTTTGAACCGGAAATCACCGCCAAGGTTGCGCACCGCGGCTGCCGCATTTACGAAGTCGGCATCTCTTACTTCGGCCGCAGCTATGCCGAGGGAAAGAAAATCGGGTGGAAGGATGGCGTCCGCGCCTTCTATGTGATCCTGAAATACAATCTGTGGCGGCGTAATTGATCGCCTGGCCACGATGCTTCTCCTCGATCTTACCCATACCAGCCACACGCAGGCGCGCACCGGCATCCAGCGTGTCGCCCGCCAGCTTCATGCCGCGCTTTGCGCCCAGGGCGGCGAAACCGCCATCTGCTTCGACCCCTGGCAGAAAACGTGGCGGATCCTTGAGCCGTGGGAGGAAAAAAATCTCTCGGCCCAAGCCGCCTCCACCTCGCGCGGCGCAAGCTGGCCGTGGCGCGCCCGCCTTCGCGGCACCCTTCGCCGCCACCTCGGCCGCCCTTCGCCTCTCGACTCTGGACTCTCAGCTCCCGGCTGCCGCCCCGCCAGCCTCCTCGTCCCGGAAATTTTTTCATCCGGCGTGGCCGCCGCGCTTCCCGCGCTCTTCGCCCAGGCCGGCGGTCCGCGCGCCGCCCTCTTCCATGACGCCATCGCCCTCAAGCTGCCCGAGCTGACGCCGGCAAAAACCGTCGCACGCTTCCCCGCCTATCTGCGCGAGCTGCTCGCCTTCGACGGCATCGCCGCCGTCTCCGAGGACTCGCGTCTGTCGTTGCTCGATTACTGGAAGTGGCTCGGCGTGAGCAACCCGCCGCCGGTGCAAACCATTCCCCTCGGCCTAAGTCTTCCGGCGCCCGGCGCCGGAAGAATCTCAAATTTGAGATCTCAAATTTCAAATTCGATCCTGAGCGTCGGCAGCGTCGAAGGCCGCAAGAACCACCTCGCACTGCTCGATGCCTGCGAGCAGCTCTGGGCGCGCGGCCTGTCTTTTGAGCTGCATCTCATCGGCCTCACTCATCCGCAAACCGGCCGCGCTGCCCTCGATAAAATCGCCGCGCTCAAGGCCGCCGGCCGGCCGCTGCGTTACAGCGGCCCGGTGGACGACGCCACGGTGGCCGCCGCGTACGAGGCATGCCAGTTCACCGTTTATCCATCGCTCATGGAGGGCTTCGGCCTGCCCGTGCTTGAGAGCCTCGCGCATGGCAAACCCTGTGTGTGCTCCGGCCGTGGCGCGCTCGGCGAGGCCGCGCTCGGCGGCGGCTGTATCGCGCTTGATTCGGTGGACGCCGGTTCGCTCGCCGCCGCCATCAAGCAGCTGTTGGAAAGCCCAGCCAACCTCGCCGCACTCGCGGATGCGGCGCGCGCCCGCACCTTCAAATCATGGGGCGACTATGCCGCTGAGCTGGCCGCCTGGCTGCGCACGCTCCCGCGGCGCAGCAAGTAACAACAGAGGCAAAGTAACAGGTAGCAAGTATCAAGTGACAAGATCGCGCTGTCGCCGCGGAAAACCCCAAAAGCCAAAGCGCCAAATCCAAAAGAAAACCAAGCGACCAATCGCAAATTAGGCCGGGAGTTCTTGATACTTGTAACCTGACACTTGGTACTTCCTTCCGCGGCTTTTGTTACTTGTTACTTGATACCTGATACTTTTTACTAGTGCCACATGGCGTTCTCCCTTTTCTCCAAAAACAAAAAAGCCCTGCTCGACCGCTGCCGCGATGATCCCGCGACCAAGATGCGGTTGAAATACGCACCCTTTTACCACGCCATCGACGCCCAGCGCGGCACGGATGTCCGCCTCGACGGGCGCGACATGATCATGCTTTCGAGCAACGATTACCTCGGGCTGTCGTTCCACCCGAAAGTCATCGAGGCCGGCCGCGCCGCCCTGCTTGAATGGGGTTCGAGCACGACCGGGGCCCGCCCGTCCAACGGCTCACGCGCCTACCACCTGCGCCTTGAGGAAAAAATCGCCGCCTTTCTCGGACGCGAGGCCTGTCACGTGCACTCCGCTGGTTACCTGTCCTGCCTCTCCAGCATCGCCGCCTTTGCCCAAAAGGGCGATTTGATCCTCGCCGATAAGAATATCCACTCCTGCTTGTGGGACGGCATCCGCCTCTCCACGGCCTCGGCTGAACGCTTTTCCCACAACAATCCCGACGATCTCCGCTCCGTCGCCGCCACACTCGACTCCGCCGCCCCGAAAATCCTCGTGGTCGAAGGGGTATATTCGATGGAAGGCCACATCAGCCGCCTGCCCGAAATCATGGAAGTCGCCGACACCTATGGCTGCTTCAGCGTGGTGGACGACGCCCACGGCTTCGGCGTACTCGGCCGTGAAGGCCGCGGCACGGTGGATCATTTCAAGCTCAACGACCGCGTCGATGTCATTTGCGGCAGCCTGTCGAAATCGCTCGCGAGCACCGGCGGTTTCGTCGCCGCCTCGAGCGATGTCATCGAGTACCTGCGCTCGCACTCGAAGCAGACCATCTTCAGCGCCGCGCTCAGCCCAAGCCAGGCCGCCTGTGCCGAAGCGGCCCTCGAGATCATGCAAACCGAGCCACAGCACCTTGAGCGCCTCTGGAAAAATACCCATCGCTACCGGGCCATTCTCAAGGGTCTTGGCCTGGATACCTGGGACAGCGAGACCCCCGCCGTTCCCATCGTGCTGGGCTCAAAGGAACGGGTTTACATGTTTTGGCGGGCGCTGCTCGAGAAAAATGTTTTCACCGTCATGTCCATTTCCCCGGCCGTGCCTGCGGGAAAAGATCTCATCCGCACCGCCGTCTCCGCCATGCACACCGACGAGCAGATTGACAAAATTGGCGATGCGATGGCCTACGCGCTGAAGAAAATCTAGGCGCCTTCCAAAGGCGCCCGCTAGATAAACCGAATCATTCTCGTTCTCTTAATCGTTCTCGTTCTCCGGCTGAGAACGATTACGAGAATGAGTACGAGAACGAAGCCGATGCAGCAAACCCGTTTTTGCTTTTAGGCCCCCAGCGCCTTGCGCAGCTCCGCCGCGGTATCGGCCCAACGGGGTAAAGTCCGCGCCGCCGCCTCGGCTTGGAGCTTTTGCCCGACCGCGGGGTTGGTCAGGACGGCACGCAAAGCTGATTTCCATGCCGCCACGTCGTTCGGCGCGACCGCGAGGCAGCCGCCCGCATCGGCATTCTCGCGCAGCACCGGCAGGTCACTGCACACGCACGGCACGCCGCGCCAGAGCGATTCCAGCAGCGGCAGGCCGCAGCCTTCGGCCAGGGTTGGATAAACATTCGCGCGCGCCCTTCCGTAAAGCTCCCCCACCGTCCGGTCATCCGCCGCCTCGTGAAAGTGCAGTCCGGGAAATTCCTTCTGCAACAATCTTATTTTCTTCGCAATCGGCCGTCCAAAATGTGGATTCACGCGGCCAACCAGGTGCAACTCGAACGCCAGGCCCTCGCGCCACAGCTCCGCGCACACCTCGAGCAGGAAGGTTTGGTTTTTTCTCGGCTCAATGATGCCGACGCACAACAATAAATTTGAAATTTCAGACCTGCCCTGAGCTCGCCGAACGGGTCTGAAATTTGAGATCAACGGCGCCCGCGGCGCGCCATCGAAATCCGCCCCGAGCAAAATTGTTTCAACTTTTGCCCGCGGTTCCACGCCCTGCCAGCGCCAGAATTCCACCAGTTCGCGCCGGCTCGCCTCGGAGATGGCCAGCACCCGGTCGAAGCTCGCGAGCATTTTCAGGTATTCGGGATGCCGCGCCACGCTGTGCGGCCAGGTGACATGCGGCAGCTTGAGCGGGATGGCATCGTTAAACATCGCCGCCAGCTGGCACGGCGGATTCTTCAAGAACTTCCAAAATCCGGGCCGCTCGGCCTCGGAAAAGAGTTCACAGGTGAGAAACCAATCGTCCTTCGCCACCGCACGGTCCCAGTTTGTCCACGCCACCGGCTGGACCGCTGCGCCGAGCTCGTCACGCAGGCGCGTACTTACCCGCGTGAGGCCGGAGCGATGGCCGGCGGAGGCAAACTTGGTGACATCAAAATAAATCATGATTACGGATTTGGATTGGGTTTTTAACCACTAATGCACACTAACAGGCACTGATATTTTTTAACCGCAGATGAACGCGAATGAACACAGATTCGGATTTTGAACACGGAGGACACGGAGGGAAAAGCAAAACGAAAACTTTCGATCTTTTGGGAACCACTTATTTACACTGATAGGCGCTGATAGGCTGCTGGAAAACTGTGCCACTACTTTTTTCGGTTTGTCAGGGATAAGTGTCTGTAAGCGTGCATAAGTGGTTGAAACAAATCTTTAGTCTGGCAGCTCGTCAGGGATGCCTCGCCCTACCAGGTTTTCGTCAGCATCTGCGTGAATTCGCGTTCATCTGCGGTTAAAAACGAATCGAATCCGTGTTCGGGATTAATAAGTGCCTATAAGTATTCATCAGTGGTTAAAAAGAGATTGCCTGTTCGAACTGCGCGAAGATGCGGGCGGCATTCTTGCGCGCGTCGAAATTTTCTTCAACCCAGCGGTGCGCGGCCGTGCGCAAGGACTCGGCGAATGCATCGTCGGCTGCCAGGCGGCGCAGCGCGGTCAGCCACACCTCGGGCTCGTCCACCGAGGCGACCAGGCCCGTGACACCGTCAGTCACCGCCTCGGTCGTGGCGGCCGCCGACGAGGTGACCACCAGTACACCGGCGGACATGGCCTCGGGGATGACGTTAGGCAGTCCGTCGCGGTCGCCGCTGGGCGCGACGATGCCGGTGTGAATGAGCACATCGGCCCACGCGAATTGGTCCAAAATTTCCTGCTCCGGCAGATGGCCGGTGAAAACCACCCGGCCCGTGAGGCGCAATTCGCGCGCCATTGCTTCGAGTTCGCCGCGCAGCGGCCCGTCGCCGGCAATGCGCGCTTCAAAGACAAACCCCGCGTCGCGCAGTGCGGCGTAGAGGCGGAGCTGGTGACTCAACCCCTTTTTTTCGACCAGGCGGGCCACGCAGATGAGACGGAGCGTCGTTCGCGGCGTGCGCAGCGGCTTGAGCGGCGGCAACACGTCGAGGCCGCGGCGAATGCAGGCGATTTTTCCGGCTGGCACGCCATGCTCGACCAGCGTGCGCCGGCCCATCTCGGTGGAGGTGTGCACAAAGGCGGCGGGCAGGAGCTTTTCGCGCAGCCACCAGTCGCCACCGTGCTCATAAATGTCGTAAGCATGCGCGGCGGCGCTGTAGCGCTGGCCATTGATGCGCCAGAGGATCCACGCGGCCGTGGCGGGCGCCCCACTCCATGCCGCATGGATGAGTGCCGGCGGATTTTTCCGGAAATGCCGCGCATAGACACAGGCGAAGCCCGCGCCGAGCATGTTCTCCCAGAAATTCATCCACGATCGCGCCCGCCGCGTGGCCAGGCCGCGCAATAATTCGAGCAGCACGCCCGGCCGGCGCGCGGACTCTATCGGGATTTTCCAAATCAGCTCCACCAGCCGCCATTTTGAAAACCTCACGACGGACAATCCGCGGAACTCTCCCCCGCCGCCGTGCAACGAATAGATCCGCAGATTCGCGCCGCGCGCCTGCATGCCGATGATTTCGCGCTGAAGAAACGTCTCCGTTGATTTCGGAAACGTCGTGAAAAAGTAGGCGATGGTGGGTGGTTTTTCGGTCAAGACGTCGGCGGCTCACACGAGCGCCAGCCCGAGCATGCGACACGCACGGCGCCGGAAGCTATCTCAAAATTCGACATGATTTGACTCCGCCGGATAAAAACAAACTATTCATTCTACCCAGTTGCCCAAGGTACTCGTGCGTAATCCCCAATCTCGCAACTTCCCTGGCTCGCGCTCGACAGTTCTGGCCGCAGTCGTCCTGACGGCCGTTTCCGCCGTGCCCGCTCCCGCCTTTTCCGGAGCCAGGCACTGCTTCAGCGAATCGATTGTGGAGATCGCCTCCGACCGCAGCGCGCTCGTGATGCGGCGAACCCTCAAGGCATCGGAGCACAACGAAATCCTGTCGTTTTCCGTTTCGCTCAAGATGCCGAACTTCGCGGAACTCGAAAACCGGGTCGCCCATGGCGAGCGGATCGCACCCGACGTCATAGCGGCGCGATACCTGCCCTCGGCCGCCGACTACGCCGCCATGGAAACCTGGCTCAAGGGACAGGGATTCCAGATCACGATGGAGGACCCAAACCACACGAACATTTTCGCCAGCGGCACGGTCTCACAGATTGAGCATGCCATGGGCGTCAACTTCGCCCGGGTGGCCACGGTCGACGGGGAGTTTACCTCGGCCATCAGTGCCCCCAACCTGCCCGAGGAGCTTTCCGGGGCCGTCCTCGCGATCGACGGCCTGCAGCCGCATCTGCGGATGCATCCGCATTTCCAGTTCGAACCGAACGTCACCACCGTCTCGGGGACCCAGTTTCTCGCCCCTGCCGACATTCTGGCCGCATATAATTCACCGAGCACGCTCAACGGCGCCGGCCAGACGATCGCCATCATCATGAGCGCAACGGTGAACACCTCTGATCTCACTACGTTTTACTCCACCGTTGGAAGCACCGCGACAACGGCAAATTTCACCACAAAATCAATCAACGGCGGGCCGACATCCACGAGCCAGAGCGCCGACGCCGTCGAGTCCGCGCTAGATGTTGAATGGTCAAGTGCCATCGCCCCAGGCGCCAAAGTCCGACTTTACGCAATCCCCAGCCTTAGCAATACGTCCATCATCGCCGCTTGTAACCAAATATTGGCCGATGCCACGGCCAACAACATCACGGTTGCTTCAGTCAGCGTGGGTGGCGTGGAGAGCGGTTTCTCAAACTCGAGCATGCAGGCTGACAGCCAGGTCTTTTTGCAGATGGCCAACGCCGGCATTACCGTGCTTTTTGCCTCCGGGGATGGAGGCTCGAATCCGGGCGGTAGCACCGGGACCTACAGCACTTCGAATCCGCTTCAGGCGGAATATCCCGCCAGCGATCCGAACGTCGCCGGAGTCGGGGGAACCTCATTGATCCTTACCTCGAACACCTTTTCCTATGCAGGTGAGACGGCCTTCAGCACGATCCCAAGCGGCGGCAATTTGGCCACGGGGGGAGGCATATCGCAATTCTTCGCGCGGCCCAGCTGGCAAACCGACGGAGGCTCGGTTCTCGCCAATGCGAACCGCTGCGTGCCCGATGTCTCCATCGTTTGGTCTTCCATCCTTCAAGGAACCAATTCCGGCCCCAGTGCGCTTGTCGTCTCAAATGGCGGGGACTTCGCGGTTGGGGGCACGAGTCTCTCCGTTCAAGCCTGGGGTGGAATCGTGGCCATCCTGAACCAGGCGCGCTCTATTGCCGGGAACTCTCCCGTCGGGCTCCTCGGCCCGATAGTTTACCCGCTCCACGGCACTTCCGCCTTCAATGATATCACCAGCGGGAACAACGGAGCCTATTCCGCGGGTTCCGGCTATGATCTGTGCACAGGACTCGGCAGCCCGAATATCACCAATCTCGCGTCAGCACTGGGCACTGTGCCAGCCGCCCCCGCCCCTGCCGCGCCCGCCGCCTCTTCAGCCCCGGCTTCCGGTGGAGGAGGTGGTGGCGGCGCGCTCAGCGATGGGTTTTACCTCGCGCTGGCTATCCTGTTCACGATCCGTCTAGCCACAAAAGACCACCGTGCACGACGCAGCCGTTAGGATTATTTGCCTGCGACCACGTCAAGGAGGCACCCGGAGCGACGCTTACGATCTATTGTTGCTAAAATGGTTTTCCTCTCGCCTCTGGCCCCTCGCCTGACACCTATCTCCGCCATAGCTTGAATGAGTCGCGCGGCTAAGCGGCTTCGAGATGAACTTTGCTGCCTTGACTGTGTGCGAAGGAATTCTGGTTGGCCAGCAACAGCACTTGGAGGGGCGGGACCCTGTGTTGCCACGTTCGGATGGTAAGTCGCATGTTCGTAATCGAACCGCTGCGACGAGAAGCTGGTTCAAGCGATTATTTTTTACTCAGCGTTGGCATGGAGGCATCGCCGTCGCTATTGGTTGCCGCTATTACAAGACGTCCAAGTAGGATTTGGGCACGCTGAGGGCAACGGGCCTACCTCGTAAAAAAAGCCGCGGGGTTAGCCGCGGCTTTTGAATTGGTAGGTCGGGGTTTATCCCCGACATGTCGGGCGTAAAGCCCGACCTACGAGAAATAAAGGATCGATGCCTTGATCTGACTTCGATGTTGGATGTTCAATGTTGAACGTTGGATGTTCGAAGCGAGCTTCAGCTCGCCTCGGTCGCCTTGACGGGTTCCTCAGCCGGAACGTCGGCGCCGAACGGCAGGCTGATGCGCAGCCGGCGGTGCGACGGCAGGCCCGTGCCCGCAGGGATGAGATGGCCCATGATGACGTTTTCCTTGAAGCCCTTGAGCATGTCCACCTTGCCGAGCGTGGCGGCGTCGGTGAGCACGCGCGTGGTTTCCTGGAACGAGGCGGCGGAGATGAAGCTCTCCGTCTCGAGCGAGGCC
>DATMLS010000027.1:0-10173 GCA_035569995.1 Opitutaceae bacterium
AACGCGGTCAGGTTTTCCGGCAGCTCCGAGGGCACCGTATAGTTTTCGAGATAGACAAATTTCCAGCCGCAAAGCTGGGCCCGGTAGCTCGCGTCGAGATCCTCCGTCACCGTGTCGGCGCACCAGCCGCCGGCTTCTTCCAGCGCGGTGCGGCGCCACATGCCGGCGGTGCCGTTGAAATTAAAAAACAAGTCGCCGGAAAACCGCCCCGCCTGCTCCACGATGAAGTGCGCGTCGAGAAAGATTCCCTGGAAGCGGGTCAGCAGGCTGCGCTCGCGGTTGATGAATTCCCACCGCGCCTGCACCACGCCCACGCGCGGGCTGGCAAAATAAGGCATGAGCGTTTCCAGGAAATCCGGCTCGGGCCGGAAATCCGCGTCAAACACCGCAAAAAACTCCGCCGGGCTGCGCGCCATGCCCTGCGCGAGCGCCCCGGCCTTGTAGCCCTCGCGGTTGCGACGGCACAGGTGCGTGCAACGCGCCGCCCGCGCCGGCTGCGCCTGCAGCCAGCGCTCGATGATCTCGGGCGTTTCATCCGTCGAGTCGTCGAGAATCTGGATTTCGAGCAATTCCGCCGGCCAGCGCAGCGCGGTAATTTTTTCCAGCAGCGCCTCGACCACCAGCGGCTCGTTGTACAGCGGGCACTGCACGCAGACGCGTGGCCGCAGTCCCGGCCACACCGGCGGCAGGAGCGGCGGGCGGCGGCGAAAATAAAGCCAGAGCAACTTGACGCGATGGATCGCGAAAAACGCCAGCCCAGCCAGGGTTAGCGTATAGACCGCGATCAATCCATCGATCATCTCCAAGCTAGGAACTGAGGTTGCCATCGGGGTCAAGGCTGCAAATTGCATGGTTCGTTAGACCGTCAAGACGGCCAACGTTCCTGCCTGCAGCGCGGCGGCTTTACCGTCACGTAGTTCAGATCCGGGCGCCCAGGCCTGAAATGGCGTCAACCGGCGTTTTTACGCCTCGCACACCGCGGACAAATCCAAGCCGAGGGTTTCGATGAACTTTTTCATCGCCGGTGTGAGCACGCGGCCTTTGCGATAAAGGATCGCGAGCGGCCGGGTGAATTCCTTCCCCTTGAAATGCATCACCGCCAGCGTGCCCTGCTTCGCTTCCTGCTGCACCGTCGTCTGCGGCACAATGGCAATGCCGTGGTCGATCTCGACCGCCCGCTTCACCGTCTCGATGTTGTCGAATTCCATCACCGGCTGGATCTCGAGCTTGTGGTCGCGGAAAATCTGGTCGACCGCCTTGCGCGTCGGGATGTCGGGATCGAAGCCGATGAACTTGTGCCCGGACAGATGCTTGATCTCGACCTCGCCGCCCTTCACCAGCGGATGGTTGGGATGCGCGATCAACACCAGCCGGTCGTTGTGGAACGGGAGAATCTCAATCTGCCGCGCCTTCACCGGAAACGCCACCAGGCCAAAATCGACGGAGTTGTGCAGGATGTCCTCGTAAACAAGGTTGGAGCGGCGGTATTCCACCCGCACGTTGACCGAGGGATAGTCGTGCAGGAATTTTTTGATGTAAGGCGGCAGCTCGTGCAGGCCGATCGAATAGATCGTCGAGAGGCGGATCGTGCCGCTGATGATTTTTTTCATCTCCTGCAGCTCGCTGGTGAGCCGGTCGTACTGCAGCAGGATTTCCTTCGCCGCCTCGTAGAGGCGCTGCCCTTCGCGCGTGAGCTGAAATTGTTTCTGGCTGCGATCGATGAGCAGGGTCTTCAAGTGCCGCTCCATCGCCCGCGCCTGCTGGCTGACCGCTGATTGAGTGATGCCGTTTAATTTGGCCGCTTTTGAAAAACTCTTCGTCTCGACGAGGTCGGCAAAGATTTTAAAATTCTCAATTTGCATGCTGCACAGAATAAAGGCTTCTTATCCTAGTGCAAACATTTAAGCATTCCTAATGCACCTCTCCTACGACGAATTTGCCGCGCGCGCCGACGCCGTCCGCGCGCAAATCGATGTCGCCTGCCGGGCCGCCGGCCGCGATCCGCGCGAGGTCGAGCTGCTGGCCGTGACCAAGAACCATCCGCCCGCCGCCGCCGACCACGCCGCGCGCTACGGGCTGCGCGCCGTCGGCGAAAACCGCGTGCAGGAAGCCGTTGAGAAAAAAGCCCAAACCACCGCCCCCATTGCCTGGGAACTCATCGGCCACCTGCAATCCAACAAGGCCCGGCTCGCCGCCCAGCATTTCGACCGCGTGCAAAGCGTGGACAGCGAGAAACTCCTCGAACTGCTCGATCGGGCCGCCGCCGAACTCGGCCGCGTGCTGCCGGTTCTCCTTGAAATCAACGCCGGAGCCGACCCGGATAAATTTGGCGCCACGCCCGCCGCCGCCCCGCGCCTGCTCGAAACCGCGCTCGCGAAAAAAAACCTCCGGGTGGACGGCCTCATGACCGTTGCGCCGCTCAGCGACGACCCTGCCGTCGCCCGCCGCGCCTTCGCCGCGCTGCGCGCCCTGCGCGACCAGCTCGCGCCAAAATTCTCCGCGCCGCTGTCCGTGCTTTCGATGGGCATGAGCGGCGACCTCGCCGCCGCCATCGCCGAAGGCAGCACGCTCGTGCGCATCGGCACCGCGCTCTTCGGTGCGCGCGCGTGAACGCAAGTTCCTTGCGCCGCAAACCCGCCGCATGGCTCGCGCAAGAAAATTCCGCGCCACCGAAAATTTTTTCCGTCCGGCCGCTTTCCTGATTGCGTGCGCGGCGTTTTTTTTCTCCCATCCTCTACGTGGACAATGAAAGGCTCAGCGTAGATTTGAAAGATGCGCTTCTGGGCTTGCTCGACGACACCAGCAATCCCGTGCGCCGGGCGTTGCTTCTCCACTTCACGCAGAACAGCCCGGCGGCGCTCAGCTTTCTCAAGGAAGTTTCCTCGGGCACCAACCGAGTCCTCGCCTGGCACGCCAAGTGGTTCATCGACGAGCTGAAGTTCACCGACCCCGTCGCCGAGTTCAAGGGCTTCATCCGTTCGCTCAATTACGAACTCGAAACCGGCGCGCTTCTCCTCAGCCGCACCGTCGCGCCCAATCTCGACATCGGCGCCTGCTGCACCGTGCTGGACGACATGGCCGCCCGCTGCCGCGAGCTCATCATTGAACCGGCCACCACCCGCGAGAAATGCCGCGTGCTCAACCGCGTGCTCTTCGCCGAGTACGGCTTCCACGGCAACATCGAGCACTACGCCGATCCGCTCAACAGCTTCATCGACCAGGTGCTCTCCCGCCGCAAAGGCATCCCCTCTTCGCTCAGCCTCATCTACCTGCTCGTCGCGCAGCGCCTTGGCCTCACGCTCGAACCGGTCGCCCTCCCCGGGCACTTCGTCGTCGGCTGCTACCTGGAGGACAAGCCTTTCTTCATCGACGCCTTCGACAAGGGCGTTTTCCGCTCGACCGAGGAACTCTTCGCCTTTCTGCGCAGCAAAAACCTGGTGCCCAAAACCATCGACCTCGCGCCCACTCCCGTGCGCGAGGTGCTCTGCTCCTCCTGCCGCAACCTCGTCAAGCACTACACCGCGGCCGGCGATCGCGAGCACGCGCGGCTCTTCAACGAGTTCGTCGAGGAGTTCGAGGCCACCCACGAGCGGCACGCGCAGCCGTAAGCGCCGTGCGCACGCACGGCGCTCAACATCCAACATTCAACATCGAACCTTCAACGTCCAAGTCGTGGGACGCTAAATTGGGATCTCATGTTGTAGTTGATTTATTAATACTCAATATTCAGCCCTTCCCCATCCGGCCTGACTTCGATGTTGAATGTTGAGCGTTGGATGTTGGATGTTCAAGGAGTGCTTGAAACCATGTCCGCCGACCCCGTCCACACCCTTGCCGACCTCGCCCGCTGGTCCCCCGACGGCACTTCCATCGCCGTGCTCGGCCACCCCATCGGGCACTCGCTTAGTCCGGTGATGCACAACGCCGCGCTCGCCGCGCTCGCGCGCGACAACCCGCGCTTCCGCGACTGGCGCTATGTCCGCTTCGACGTCCCTCCCGCCGACCTGCCCGCCGCGCTCGATCTCCTGCACCAGAAAAAATTCCAGGGCCTCAACCTCACCGTCCCGCACAAGGTCCTCGCCTTTGAGCAGGTGGCCAGGATCGACCCCGCCGCGCTGCGCGTGGGTGCGGTCAACACCCTCGTCTGGACCGAGCGCGGCTGGCTCGGCCACAACACCGACGGCTACGGTCTCGCCGCCGCCATGCGTGAAACGCTCGGCCGCGACCTCACCGGCGCGCACGTCGTTTTGCTCGGCGCGGGCGGCGCGGCCCGCGGCGCGGCCGTCGAATGCCTGCAGCAACGCTGCGCCTCACTCTGGATCGGCAACCGCACGCGCCCCAACCTCGATGCACTCATTGCCGTGCTCGCGCCGCTCGCGGGAAAAATTCCCCTGCGCGATTTTTTGTCCGCCGCGCCCTCGGCCTCGATTCCCGGCGGCGCGCTCGTCATCAACGCCACCAGCGCCGGCCTGCACGCCGGCGACGCGCCGCCCGTCGACCTGCGCAAGCTGCCCCGCCCCGCCAGCGTTTTCGACATGATCTACAATCCGCCCGAGACCCCCCTGCTCACCCAGGCCCGCGCCCTCGGCCTGCCCCGCGCCAACGGCCTGGCCATGCTCGTGCACCAGGGCGCAAAATCGCTCGAGATCTGGACCGGCGTCCCCGCCGCGCAGACCGCGCCCATCATGCGCGCCGCCGCCGTGGCGGCCATGCGCGGCGCTTGACTCTCTTTCATTCACCTCAACTTTATCTTCATGCCAGCGCCGTCCATACCTTCTGCCAAAAAGGTCTCCCGGAAAGCCCGGATCGCCTCGGTCATAAAAAAGAAATCCCGTGCGCGGCGCGCCGCGCCAAAAAAGCTGCCATCTTTTGGCGAATGGGCACGACGCTACGCCGGCATGATCAAAGACGGCCCGCCTGATCTGTCGATGCGTGAAGGCTTCGGCGATTAATTACCTTGTGGATGCCGGCCCGGTGGTTGGCCTGCTTAACCGTGCCGATCAATGGCACGCTTGGAGTGCCTCGGCTCTCACCGTGCTGGACGAGCCGCTCGGCACAACCGAAACCGTATGGGGTGAGGTGCTCCATCTGCTTCGCAAGAACCGTCCGGCTTTGCTTGCCGCAGTCGAAGCGGTGCATACCGGGCGAATCCAGCTCTTGCCTGTCTGGCAGCACGCTGTCCGCATCGGCAAACTGCTTGAAAAATATCCGCAAATGGATGCGGGTGATGCATCGCTGGTCGTGCTCTCTGAACTTCATCCGCGAGCCAAAATCATCACCGTGGACACAAAGGACTTCACCGTTTATCGACGTTTCCGTGATCAACGCCTGCCACTGATCCATCCTGATCCTGTATGAACTCCGCCGCCTTCGCCGATGTCGCCGCTTCCTTGCCCTGGTTTTTCCCGACCGTGGCCTTTGTCCTCGGTGCCTGCATCGGCAGTTTTCTCAATGTCGTCATCTACCGCGTGCCTGCGGAAAAATCCATCGTGCGGCCCGGCTCCCACTGCGCCTGCGGCGCGCCCATCGCCTGGCGCGACAACCTCCCGATTCTCTCGTGGCTTTTGCTGCGCGGCCGCGCGCGCTGCTGCGGCCGGCGCTTCAGCATCCGTTACCCGTTGGTCGAGCTGCTGACCGCGTGGCTGTTTCTCGAGTGCTGGCTGCTTTTTCCGCCGGCCGTGGCCCTGTGCGGCATGGTGTTTGTCAGCGTGCTCATCTGCGCGACCTTCATCGATCTCGATCACTTCATCATTCCCGATGCCTTCACCATCGGCGCCGGTCTCGCCGGCCTGCTGCTTTCCGCGCTGGTGCCCGCGCTGCACGGCCAGTCGGGCGACATCGCCATCGTCGACGGCCTGCACTCCGAGGTGATCGCGCTGAAGGGCATGCTCATCGGCTCCGGCCTCGTCTTGTGGATCGGCCTCGTCGCCGAGGCGGTGTTGAAAAAAGAGGCCATGGGTTTTGGCGACGTGAAATTCATCGGCATGATCGGCGCGTTTTGCGGCTGGCATGGTACCGTCTTTGCCCTCTTCGGCGGCGCCGTTGTCGGCACGGTGTGGTTTGCCCTGGCCTTCGTGTGGCAAAAGATTTTCCCCTCGCAAAAAGCCGCGCTGCCGGCCGAGTTGCCCGACGCCGAGGGCCAGCCCGCGTCGCTCGGTTTCGGGGTGCATGTGCCCTTCGGGCCGATGCTCGCCATCGCCGCCGCGCTTTATTTTTTATGGCTGCATCCCTGGGTGGATGCGTATTTCACCACGGCGGCCGCGTTGTTTTGATCTCCACCAGCTGCACCGCCGGCTCGCCTTCCGGCACGTAACTCAGCCCCGGACACCGGTCGAGCCCGAGCAGCGTCAGCAACGCGAACCCCACGAAGCCTTCGCCGTCCGCTGCGGCCGAGCGCAGCTCGCCCATTCTTTTCGGGCCGTTGTACAAAGTCGCGGGCAGCGCCGGCGGCGCGCCCGCGCCGGTCACGCGCAACAGCTGCCGGCGCACCTGCCCCATCGACTTCAGCCGCGCCATCACTTCCTGGCCGAGGTAGCAGCCTTTCGTGTAGGAGATCCCCACCGCGTCGAGCCCGCCTTCGTTCGGCAGGTCGTCCGGCCCGATGTCGCGCGGCACGGCTGTAATGCTGGCTTTGATCCGAAATAACTCCATGTCGCCGGCCGGCAGCGGCAGCAGGTTCAGCTCCGCCATCCGCGCCTCGACCGCCGGCTGCGTTTCCGTGGCGAAGATCAGCTCCATGCAGGGCACCGTCGCACGCCGGCCGGGGAAACGCAGGGCACCGCCAAATTTTTCCGCCAGCTCACTCGCCGCCGAACCGATCAGCGTCACGCCCCTGGTCCCCGCCGTGCAATCTGCGATGGTGACGTCGTCCGCGATGAGATTGGCCTTGAGTCGCTCGCACAAGGTCGCGGCCGGCGAGAAATAGCTGCCCACCCAGAATGTATTGTCCTCGCCGCGCAGCACAAAACTGTCCCCCTGCACTTTTCCTTTTTCATTTAACCAGAGGCCATAAACCGCCGGCTGCTCCTCCAGTAACCGCAAGTCATTGGTAAATTGTCCCTGCAGGAAATTAAACGCGTCCGGCCCGGCCACCTGCAGCCATGCTGCCGGCTCCCAAATATGCGCTGCGGTCAATTCTGAATGCTGCATGTCTTTTATCAGCTTAAACTAAGCTAATCTTTAAAATGTTAACAATTTTTTCCAACTTCGCCTTGACTATGCCCACTACCCGGCTAACCCTTCAATCATAACTTTCACTTACTCCCGCTTAGCGGGAGTTTTGGGGTAACTAAGAAAGCAATGGGCGGCCCGCTTAGGGGTAGGCGGGCCGCCTCTCTTTTGTCCAAATGGGATCGTGCCGAAGCCGGTGCATTAAGAGTTTAGATCTGAAATCTTAAATTTGTACCGAGGCGAAGCCGACATCAGACAATCCGGGATCTATGCAGGCGAAAGCCGCTTGCCCCGCGCAATTCGGCCCGGCAATCTCGACCTTCCGTGCAAAAAACTTCCGACCTCAACGTCGTCGAGACGCGTGCCCTGCCCTCGCCGGCGCAGCTCCTCGCCGAACTGCCCAAAAACGATGCGCAAGCCGCTTTCGTCGCCCGCGCCCGCGAAGAAATCCACCGCATTATTTTCACCAACGACAAGCGCCTGCTGCTCATCGTCGGCCCGTGCTCCATCCATGATGTCGTCGCCGGGCGGGAATACGCCGCGCGCCTCGCCGCGCTCGCCCGTTCCGTCGCCGACCGCGTCATGATTGTCATGCGCGTGTATTTCGAAAAACCGCGCACCACCGTCGGCTGGAAAGGCCTCATCATGGATCCGCACCTCGACGGCTCGCACGACATCGCCGCCGGCCTGCGGCTCGCGCGGACGTTCTTGCGCGACGTGCTCGACCTGGGGCTGCCCACCGCCACCGAGCTGCTCGATCCCATCACGCCGCAATACATCGCTGACCTCATCTGCTGGTCCGCCATCGGCGCGCGCACCGCCGAGTCGCAGACCCACCGCCAGATGGCCTCGGGCCTTTCCATGCCGCTCGGTTTCAAGAACGGCACCGACGGCTCCATCCCAACCGCCATCAACGCCATTCGCGCCGCCGCCCAGCCACAGACTTTCCTCGGCATCAACCTCGACGGCGCCGCCGCCGCCGTCGTCACCCGCGGCAATCCCAATTGCCACATCGTCCTCCGCGGCGGCAGCAACGGCCCCAACTACTCGCCCGCGCACATCGCCCAGGCCGAGCAGCTCTTGGCCAAGGCTGGCCTGATCAAGTCCGTCCTCGTTGATTGCTCGCACGACAACTCGGCCAAGCAGCCCGAGCACCAGCCCGAGGTCCTGCGCGCCGTCCTCGCCCAGGTCGCCGCCGGCAACACTTCCATCATCGGCGCGATGATCGAGAGCAACCTCCACGCCGGCAGCCAGCCCTTTCCCCAGCCGCGCGAAAAACTCCTCCCCGGCGTGAGCATCACCGACGGCTGTATCGACTGGGACACTACGGAAGCCGTCGTGCGCGAAGTCCACGCCGCGCTGGCGCCGCGCTGCGCGCCGCCATCTCAAATCTAAAATTCCAGATTTCAAATTCGCGAAACGCGCCCTGGGCGATCAAGGTTCGATATTTGCGCCCGTGCCGATATTGGCAGTTCGTCATTCGTCATTCGTCATTCGTCATTCGTCATTCGTCATTCGTCATTCGTCATTCAGCGTTCGCGCCGCCCCATAAGTTTACTGCGCGGAACCCGCATTATGGCTTAATTCATCGTTTTCCCTCAATTTCCTCCGTGCCCTTTGTGTCCTCCGTGTTAAGAATGAAACTCCCATGAAATCACCCATCCGTGTCGCCATCACCGGGGCCGCCGGCCAGATCGGTTACTCACTGCTTTTCCGCATCGCCTCGGGCTCCATGTTCGGGCCCGACCAGCCCGTCATCCTCCATCTCATCGAGATCGAGCCCGCGCTCAAGGCGCTCAATGGCGTCGTCATGGAACTCGACGACTGCGCCTTCCCCTTGCTCAAGGGCGTCGTGCCCACCGCCTCGCTCGACGAAGGCTTCAAGGGCGTCAACTGGGCGCTCCTCGTCGGCTCCGTCCCGCGCAAGGCCGGCATGGAACGCAAGGACCTCCTCGGCATCAACGGCAAGATTTTCACCGGCCAGGGCCAGGCCATCGCCAAAAACGCATCGGCGGATGTTCGCGTGCTCGTCGTCGGCAACCCGTGCAACACGAATTGCCTCATCGCCATGAACAACGCGAAAGGCATCCCCGCCGACCGCTGGTTCGCCATGACCATGCTCGACCAGAACCGCGCCAAGACCCAGCTCGCCAAGAAAGCCGGCGTGGACGTCACCGCGGTTTCCAATCTCGCCATCTGGGGCAACCATAGCTCCACGATGTATCCCGACTTCGCCAACGCGAAAATCAACGGCCAGCCCGCGCCCGCCGTCATCAAGGACGAGGCCTGGTTCAAGGATGCGTTCATTCCCACCGTGCAGAAACGCGGCGCGGCCATCCTCGAGGCCCGCGGCCTGAGCTCCGCCGCCTCCGCCGCCAACGCCGTGGTGGACACCGTGCGCGCGCTCACCACCCCGACTCCGGCCGGCGACTGGTTCAGCGTCGCCGTCTGCAGCGACGGCAGCTACGGCATCGAGAAAAACCTCCTCTTCAGTTATCCCATCCGCAGCGACGGCCAGGAATGGAGCATCGTACCCGGCGTGTCCCTCAGCGATTTCAGCAAAACGAAAATCGCCGCGACCGAAACCGAGCTCAAAGAGGAAAAGTCGCTCGTGGCGGACCTGCTGCCGAATTGAGGCTGAGCTTCGCGTAGTTGGTAGTTTGGATTTGGTAGTTGGTTCGGACGCAAGCGTTGGCTCAACGATTTCGCCGGATACCAAATCACCAAATACCAACTACTAATTACTGGGCCCACGGCCTCGCGCACACGTCGAGTTACGCCGTCGCACGGCTATGGCGGGCGGCCGACGATCAGGCCGCGACAATTTCCAGTTTTACTTTGCAGCCCAAGACTGAAGCCGTGCGGGAAAGGGTCGTCAGCGTAATGGACGTGTTCTGGTCATCGAGGACGCGATTGACGGCGGCCCGGCTGGTGCCCAAGACAGCGGCCAGACGGGACACACTGATGTGCCGGCGTTTCATCTGCCGGGTCAGTGCGCTGGCA
>DATMLS010000028.1:0-16949 GCA_035569995.1 Opitutaceae bacterium
GCCGCCGGTTGAAAAGTTGCACACGCTGACCGTGCCCACCCCGCCATTGGCCGAAGTATCGACGAAAGCGCCCCAGTAATTCAAGGTGGTGTCGGAAATGCGGAAGGCATAGTTGCTGCCAACCGTCAGTTCGGAACCGCCCGCCGGCGTCACGAAGATTGAATAAGTCTGGGCGGCGATGTTGACCACCACGCGGAAGTGATACGACACGTTGGCTGAAAACGGAATAGTGGAGGCTGCGGCATAGGCGCTGCCATTGCGCGCATCGATATCACCCGAGGTATTGAACCGCACCAGGCAGGCAAAGTTCGCGTAGGCCGTCTGCGGGCCGTTGGAGAGAGCGATGACGTCGTTGGTGGGGGAAGCCGAGGGCGTGGCGTCGAAAGTCGCCGTGAAGGTGCCCGTCTGCGAGGTCATGGTGCTGTTCTGCCAACTGCCGCCAACGGTGGCAGTGACACATTGGGCTTGGGCTGAAACGGATAAGCCGCAAACCAGGGCAAAGGCAGCGAGGAGTTTGGAAACAAGGCGGCGCAAAGCTAGCCGCGGGGACAAGGCAGACGGAGTATTCATGGTCTTTGGGTAAGCTAGGGCTAACGGACACGAGACGAGAGCCGCTAGGGGGTAGGCGGTAAGCCGACAAATTTGCAAAGATTCAGGCGGGAAAGAAACCGTTCATTTGTTCATATCGTTGAATAAACTAACGACCGCATTTGCGCGTGGCGTAGACCCCCTTTGGCGTAGACCCGACAAGTTCCAGGGCATTTTTCTCTTTGAGAAAAATGGGGCGGCCAACGGGATTGTCGGCCTGAGCGGCCGGTCCTGCGGACTCACCCTGCGGGTGCCCCTTCTCCGGCTCCTGAGGGCCTCCGTCAAACCCGCGACCCCTGGATTCATTCTGCTGGCCAGCAGAATGCTCTAACCAACTGAATTAGCTTCCTTTTCTCTCTCAGAGGAGAAGGATGGGGCGGCCAACGGGACTCGAACCCGCGACCCCTAGATTCACAATCTAGTGCTCTAACCAACTGAGCTATGACCGCCGTGTAGAGCCGGGTAAAATCACGTTCGGCCCAAGGCGTGTCAATCTTTCATGGATTTAGCTCCGGGGATGTTCAGAACAACTCCAATCCGGAACGGATAAGGTCCTGTTTCAATCGATGCCCGGCTCCGGCCTTGAAATATCGTTCTCTTCGCAAAGCCTCTGTCCGCGTAGCACATGCTTCCCAATAGATCACGACGGGCTGGGCCAGTTTTTCGCGCGTGGTACGAGTTAGGCCAGCTCGATGTCTGCGAAAACGTTCTAGCAAATTGGCTGATTGGCCTACGTAAGAACGACCGCTTTGGAGGCACACAAGAATGTAAACGAAGTGCATGCGCGGCTCGATCATCCCAACAGAGTAGCTGCATTTCCGCTGCTCTGGCTAATTTACCGACCCGCGACCCCTGGATTCATTCTGCTGGCCAGCAGAATGCTCTAACCAACTGAGCTATGACCGCCGTGTAGAGCCGGGTAAAATCACGTTCGGTCCAAGGCGTGTCAATCTTTCATGGACTTGGGTAGTGCGGGTGAGAGACCCCACCTACATTCCAGTGCTTGTCACTGGGCTTTTGTGGAATACATTATTACCGTCGTCCTGCTGATGTCTTTCGACCGTATGCCGCGCCTTCGCATTGTTACCTTCAACATCGCCCACGGTCGTGGCCTCATGCCCATCTCGGGCCTGACGCCACGCCGCCGGATCGAGGCGCGCCTGAAGAAAATTGCGCATCTGATCGAACGGTTGGAACCCGACATCGTCGCCCTGCAGGAAATCGATGAAAACTCCCGCTGGGCCGGCAGCTTTGACCATCTCGAGTTCCTGCGCGAACACGCCGGGTTTCCTCATGCGATCTTCGGCGTCAATAACCGCCATAACGGCCGCCTTCACCTCAATTATGGCAATGCCCTGTTGTCACGGCATCCGATTCTCGGATGGGAAACCGTTACTTTCGGCCAGCGTCGGATCGGCGAGAAAGGTTTTCTTTTTGCCGAGATCGACATCCATGGCCGCCGCGTGCCAGTGGTGAACCTTCATCTCCACTTCGGTGCGCGGGAAAAGCGTTTTATCCAACTCCGGCTGCTCACCGACTATTTGAAAGAGAAGCAGCGCCATCGCCACGTCCACTGGCACATGCCGCCGATCCTCTGCGGCGACCTCAACAATCCGTCCCATATCCCCGACGCCACCGCCTCGCTGCTGACTTACTTCTCGAGCCATGGCCACTACACGCTGCATCCGCGGGCGGGCGTGCGCACATTCCCGTCGCTCTGGCCGAGCCGCACCCTCGATTTTGTTTTTCTTCCGCCGAGTTGTGTCGAGCCGCGGTGCAAGGTCATCCGCACGCTGCTTTCCGACCATTGTCCGGTGCTGGTCGAGTTTGCCGTCACGTAGTCGCTGATCCCGCGTCGAATCCCACCCACGCGAACTAAATCGTTCTCATTCTCGTACTCGTTATCCTTCTCTCAGACGTTTTGGATCGATAACGAGAACGATTAAGATAACGAGAACGAAGCCGACGAACCGCAATTTTCCCTCGCGCCTCACGCCTCACGCCTCAAACCTATTGCTCTCCCATGTCCCGCCTCTCCGACGCCTTTGCCCGCGCCAAGAAAGAAAATCGTGCGGCCTTGGTCGCCTACCTTTGTGCCGGCGATCCCGATTTTGACACCTCGCTCATCGCCTGCCGCACGCTCATCTCGGCTGGCGTGGATGTGCTTGAACTCGGCGCGCCGTTTTCCGATCCGCTGGCCGATGGCATCGCCAACCAGCTGGCCGCCCAGCGCGCCCTTGATGCGGGCATGACGACCGCGCGCGTTTTCGAGCTCGCCCAGCGCATCCGCGCCACCACGGCGGTGCCGCTCGTGCTCTACACGTACTACAATCTTGTCTTTGCGCCTGGCCTCGAGGCTTACGTGGGCGCCGCCAAGGCGGCAGGCATCGATGCGTTGCTCGTGCTCGATTTGCCGCCGGAGGAGGCGGGCGACCTGCTCACCGTGTGCCAGTCGCATGGGATCGGCATGGTTTTTATTGTCGCACCGACAACGCCTCCCGCGCGCATCGCCAAAATCTGCGCCGCGGCCACCAGCTTCATTTATTATGTCTCGCGCGAGGGCGTGACCGGCGTGCGCGACCAGCTCGCCGCGGGCATCCCCGCGGCCGTTGCCCAAATCAAGCAACACACGAAGCTGCCGGTCGCCGTGGGGTTTGGCATCTCGACCCGCGCGCAGGTGGCCGAGGTCGCCGCCCAGGCCGACGGGGTCGTCGTGGGCAGCGCGCTTGTCAATATCATCAAGGCCAACCTGGCTGACCGCACCCAAATTCCCCTGCAGCTTCTCGCCCGCGCGACCGACCTTGCCGCCGGCACACGCCGCAGTTGATCATTACCATGCCCCGACGAATTCTTCTGATCGACGATGATCGCCTGCAGTTTCGTTATACCCAGGCGCAGTTTAAGAATTTTCGGGCGGATCACTACGATCTCGATTGGGCCGAGACCTATGAAGACGGGCTCGCCCGGCTATTGAGTGGCGATTACAGCGCCTGCCTGCTCGACTACCAGCTTGGCGCGCACGACGGGCTGGAACTCATCCGTGAAGCGGTCGCGAGAAACTGCCGCACGCCGATCATCTTTCTCACGGCGGAGTCGTCGGAGAACGTCGATATCCAGGCGATGAATTCGGGCGCGCTCGATTATCTCGTCAAGGGCGAGATCACCCCGCGCATGCTGGAGCGTTCGCTGCGGTATGCGCTGAAACTCGATGAAACGCTCGTCGCGTTGCGCGACCTGGCCACGCACGACCCGCTGACGGGCCTGCTCAACCGCCGCGAGTTCGACCGCCTGCTGGCCGAGGAGGTCGAGCGTTCACGGCGTTTCGGGCATCCGGTTGCGCTCGTGCTGGGCGATATCGATCACTTCAAGGACATCAACGACACCCATGGGCACCAGGCGGGCGATGCCGTGTTGCGGGAAATTTCACGGCGGTTGACCGCCGGCCTGCGCTCGGTGGACCGGCTGGCGCGCTTTGGGGGCGAGGAGTTGGCGATGATCTTGATGGAAACCAACCAAGCCGCGGCGCTCGAGACGGCGCAACGGGCCGGGGCCGCACTGGAGCGCACCCCGATGAAGGCCAACGGCGAAACCTCGGTGCGGGTGACCATGAGTTTTGGCGTGGCGGTGATGCCGCCCAACGCGGATTCGGTCGAGGCGCTCGTGGCCGCGGCGGACAAGGCGCTCTACGCGGCGAAGGCGCGCGGGCGCAACTGCGCGGTGGCGGCCTCTTAGATCTCAAATCTCAGATCTCAAATTTCAGACTTGGACGTTGGGCGGGCTTCGTTCTCGTTCTCTTAATCGTTCTCGTTATCGAGCAGAGACAACCTGAGAGAACGATAACGAGTACGAGAAGGAGAACGATTTTTCTCCCAGATCCGGCTCACGCTACGTGAGCCGGGTTGGGCACGGCCTCGAGCGCTTCCGCGGTTTCGGCGGCTTCGCTTTCAAGGGGATAAAGTTTGGTGAAGCCGGCGAAGTCGATGAGCTCAAAGCGGCCGTCGAGGTGCTCGACGACGGCGGTGAGCGATTCGACCCAGTCGCCGGAATTCAAGTAGTGGATCTCGCCGAGCATCTTGTCCGCCGCGGTGTGGATGTGTCCGCACATGACGCCGATGCAGCCGCGGCGCCGGGCGAGGGCGGCGATGTGATCCTCAAATTTCGAAACGTGGCTGACGGCGGATTTCACGCGCGCCTTCACGGCCTTGCTCAGGGAATAATATTCCTTGCCGCGCCATGCCCGCCAGTAGTTGTAGAAGCGATTCAGGCGCATGAGCAGGCGATAACCCCAATCGCCGATGTAGGCGAGAAAGACAAAATTCTGGGTGATGGTGTCGAATACGTCGCCGTGCAGCACGAGATAGCGGCCGCGCACGGTTTCGTGGATGTAGTCCTCGACGATGCGCAGGTTCTCAAAATCGAGCGGCAAAATTTTTGCGAGCACGTCGTCGTGGTTGCCGCGAAGGTAGATGACCTCGGTGTCGCGTTTCTCGAGTTTCTTCAGGACGAGGCGGACGAAGCGCGTGTGCGACTTGGGCCAGTGGCCGCCTTTCTTCAGCACCCAGCTGTCGATGATATCGCCGTTAAGGATGAGTTTCTCGCAGTGGGTGTGCTTGAGAAAATGATTAACCTCGTGGATTTTGCAGTCGAAGGTGCCGAGGTGGACATCGGAGATGATCACCGTCTTGACCTTGAGTGGTTTAAGATCGTTCGGCATTGCGGTTGGAGACTAACAAAATCGTGGCGGACAGGCTAGGGGCCCGACGGTAATGTCACGCAATCTTCACCTGCCGGCGCCGATTCACCCGGTTTCGTCCCAACGGGCCGGGCCGGCCCCATGATTTTGAGGCTGCGTGGCAGCACCGTGACCTCGACGCTGGCGGTGGTGTCATGCGTCTCGCCGTCGGTGTGAAGGCGGCCGGGCGCGGTGCGTTCGATGATGAAGTGGCCGCCGCGCAGCCGTTGCACGCTCGGGCTGCCGTCGAGGGTGTTGGTAAAAAGGCGCACCGCGAGGGGCAGCGCGTTGAAAAAGCCGACGGACTTGATGGCGACGAGGTCGAGCGAGCCATCGTCCACGCAGGCGCCGGGCGCGATCATGGCGTCGTTGCCGTATTGGTCGGAATTGGCGACGGTGATGAGAAAGGCGTGGGTGGCGAGCGTCGTGCCGTTGTGGATGATAAAAGCCTGCGGCTTGAAGGAAAAGTAGGTGCCCAAGGCCGTGCGCACATAGGCCGACAGGCCGCGGCGAGTCAGTTGATTGAAGCGAAAACTGATTTCCGCGTCGAAACCGATGCCCATGGCATTGAAGAAGGGCCGGCCATTGGCGAGCCCGGTGTCGATTTCGCGTATCTGGCCATTTAGCAGGGTGCGGAACGCGCCTTGGCCCGGCCCGGGAATGCCGAGATGGCGGCCGAGGCCGTTGCCGGAGCCGCAGGGGATGAGGCCGAGCGCGGCGTCGTGGTGCACGAGGGCTTGCGCGACCTCATTCATCGTGCCGTCGCCGCCCACGGCCACGACGAGGCCGCAGCCATCATCAATGGCGCGGTGGGCGAGTTCGGTGGCGTGGAGCGGGCGCTCGGTGACGACGAGATCCGCCTCGAGCTTGTGTTCGGCGATAAAGGCATGGCAGCGCGCGAGCAGCGATGGATCGTGCTGGTTACGGCCGGAACAGGGGTTGAAAATGAACCGGGTCTTTAGCATGAGGCGAGTTGCAGCGAAGTGGGGCGTGAAGTGGATTGGGCGAGCTCGGTCAGATCGCGTTCGAAGCCGGCGACGATGGCGTCCCACGGAATCATTTCAGCGGTGGCGCGCGCGGCCGGGCCGAGGCGGTGGCGGAGCGAAGTATCGGCCGCAAGGATACGCGCTGCATCGAGAAAGGCAACCCGGTCGGCGCAGGGCACAAGCCAGCCGTTTTCGCCCTGGCGAATGAAGCGTGCGGCGGCGGCGTAATTGAAAGCGACGGCCGGCAGGCCGCTGGCCATGGCCTCGAGGACGACATTGCCGAACGTCTCGGTCAGGCTGGGATAGAGGAAGAGATCGGCCGAGGCGTAATGCGCGGCGAGCGTTTCGGGGTCGAGAAACCCGGTGAAATGAATCCACGGGTGCGCGCGCTGGAGTTTTTTCCGGAGCGGGCCGTCGCTGGCAAAAATAAACTTTGCCCGGGGCTGCGTGGCGCGGATGGAGGCGCAGGCCTCGATCAGCAGCGGATAGTTTTTTTCCGGGGCGAGGCGGCTGACATGCACGACGGCCAAGTCGTCGGGCGCGAGGCCCCATTGGGCGCGCAGGGACTCGCTGCGATGGGCCGGCGAGAAGAGTTTCGTGTCCACCCCGCGCGCGAGCAGGCGGAGGCGGGCGAAGCCGGCGGTTGCGAGCTCGGCATTGAGTTCATCGGTCGGGGCAAAGGTGGCGCGGGTGCGGTTATGAAAGTGGCGCAGGTAGGCGAGCGCGGGGCGGTTGAGAAAAGCGAAGCCATAGTGGCTGCTGTAGGCGTGGAAGTTGGTGTGAAAGCTGGAGCTGACGGGCAGCCCGAGGGTGTGGGCGGCGCGCAGCGCGGAATAGCCAAGCGGCCCTTCGGTCGCGACGTGCACAAGATCCGGGCGGTCGCGCCCCCAGAGTTCCAGCAACCGGCTTCGCGCGGGCAGGCCGAGGCGAAGAAAAGTATAGCCGGGAATCGGCAGGCTGGGAAAAAGTTGCTCGCGGTAGCCGCGGGATGGGGCGGGCGCGTCGGCGGAGTTTTGTCGCGGGCGCAGGACGGTCACATCGTTGCCGCGGCGGGCGAGGCCCTCGACGAGGCGTTGCAGGGTCATGGCGACCCCGTTGATTTCGGGCGGGAAGGTTTCGGTAACGAGCGCGAGTTTCAACGCAGGGAGTGGATGCGGCGGTAACTACCGAATGAAAAGTGCTTTGCTTTTACGCAAAAGTAAAGTGACGCCGGCGGAGTAATATCACATGGTCGTAACAATTCATCCATGGCCCATCAAACGATCCATCTTCTGACCGGCCCGACGGCGGTGGGCAAAACCGAGCTGGCGCTGCGCTGGGCGGAGAAACACGGCGCGGAAATCGTGTCGTGCGACTCGCTTTTGTTTTACCGCGGCATGGACATCGGCACGGCGAAGCCAACGAAGGCGGAGCAGGCGCGAGTGCCGCATCACCTGATCGACATCCTCGACGTGACGGAGCGGATGGACGTGGCCCAATTTGTCCTGCTGGCCCGGGCGGCGGTGGAGGCCATCGCGGCGCGGGGGCGAGCCGTGCTGGTGGTCGGCGGCAGCGGATTATACCTGAGAACATTCTTCGCGCCGGTGGCGGATGAGGTCGAGGTGCCGGCCGAGGTGCGGGTGCGGGTGGAAAAACTTCCGCTGGCCGAAGCCGTGGCGGAGCTGCAGCGCCTGAATCCACAGGGGTTGGACAAACTCGATGCGGCGAATCCGCGCCGCGTGGCGCGCGCGCTGGAGCGATGCCTGGCTTCCGGCAAAACGTTGCGCGAACTAAAGGAAGAATTTGCCCGCCAGCGCGCGCCGTTTGACGGCTGGCGCGTGTTGCTCACGCGGCTGGACCGACCGGCGGTGGATCTGGCCGGGCGCATTGAAGCGCGCGTGGCGGCCATGCTGCGCGGCGGGTTAGTGGACGAGGTGCGGCGATTGCGCGCGGCGGGTTTGGAAAAAAATCCGAGCGCGGTGCGGGCCATTGGTTATCGCGAGGTGCTGGCGATGCTGGAGGGCAAGCTGGGCGAAACGGCACCGTTTCGACAAGCTCAAGGCCCTGAGCCTGTCGATGGGTTGGCGGACGAAATTGCGAAAAACACCCGCGCGCTCGTGAAAAAGCAGCAGACGTGGTTCCGCACGCAGTTGCCGGAGCACAAGGTGGTGATGGCGGCGGAAGCGGCTGTGGATAATTTATTCGATGAATAAATTTCCAATGACGAATAGCGAATGACGAATTGTGACCCACCAAATACCAACTACTAATTACCAACTACGAATGACCAAGCAGGTCATTGCAGAAGATTGACGTGATAAAGCTGGAGGGAGCTGCCTTCGAGGAAGTGCAGGTTGGCGATGGCGGTGCGCAGGTTGACCTTGGCCTGGAGCTCGGCCACGCGTGCAGCCAACAGGGCATTTTGTTCCTGGAGCACATCAAAGCTGGTCACCAGGCCGGCGTCGAACTTGGCTTTCTCCAGTTCATATTGTTTCTCGCTGAGCGTGGCCGTCTCGGTCGAGGCGCGCACGCTTTCGATGCCGGTCTGCACGGCACGGACCGCGGAGCGGACTTGGACCGTGAGGTCCTCGTCTTTCTGCTCAAGGGCGGTTTCCTCGCTGTGCTGGCTGGCCAGGGCCTGATGATAGAGCGCCCGGTTGGCGCGCAAACCGATGGGGAAATTGAGGGTGACGCCGGCCTGCCAGGAATGACCGTTGTCATTGGGGACTTGGCTGATGGCGGCGTTGTAGGAACGCCCAAGGCTGTTTAAGCCGACGCCGCCGTCGATATCGAGCTCCGGCAGGGCGTTGCGCTTGGTCGTGAGGGCATCGAGTTTGAATTGCTCGATGGTGGCCTGGATGATGGCGAGATCGGGTCCGTTGTCGCGCGCCAGTTTGTAGGAAAGGTCGAACGAGACCGTGGGGTTGCCCGCCATGGCCGGGAAATCCACCGGGCCGACCTGGCCGCTGAAATCCCGCTGGCTCAGGCTTTGCAGGAGGATATCCTCATCGTTGTGGACGGTCTGTTCATCAAGGATGAGCTGGCTGCTGGCCGTGGCCACGCCGACTTGGGCCTGCAGCACGTCGAGGTCAGTGAGGACACCGGTCTGCCGTTTGATGTCATTTTCTTTATAGAGTTCCTGGGCGAGGCGCAGGCTGTCCTCCTGGACTTTGTATTGTTCGCGCGCGAAGATCAGGTTGTAGTAGGCCGTCTCCACATTGAAAATGACGGTGAGCACCGTGCTTTTGAAATTCAGGTCGGCGATTTGCACGCCGAGCTTGGCGCGCTTGATGGCGGCAAGGTTGTCGTCGAGGCCGGCGTTTTTAAGGAGAGGCTGGGTAACGAGGAGCGAAACATTGCCGGTATAGGCCGGATTGATCGTCGAGAAGGCCGAGTTGGTGGCATCTTTATTCAGGTCGGTGTCGATGGTGGCGGTGGCCCCGGTGGGAATTTTTTGTGAGAGGCCAAGATTGGCATCGGTCGTGTCCTTGCGCGGGCCGACGTTTGAGCCGTCGAGGGTGCTGCCGGAGGCGGCAGCCTGGTTGAAGGAACGGTTGGCATTGACCGTGAGGTTGGGATCATAGTCGGCTTTGGCGATGATGACGGAGTCTTTGGCTTGTTCCGTGGAGAACTTCTGGATGCGCACGTTGAAGTTTTTTCCCAACGCCTGGGCCACGCATTCATCCAAGGTCAGCGGCGGCCCACTTGGCGCGGCGGTGTCGGCCTGTTTTACTGGCGATACGTCAGGCGAGGCGGGTTCTTGGGCGGCCACGGCACCGGTAACGAGTAGAAATAATGCGAGGGTGGCGCGGACAGTAAGGCGAGACATGGGGGAGGCAGACAAGGGCGGCAGGGTGCTGGGACGTTATAAGCTATTATTTTATACGCGCAGGAAGATTTTGGCGCAACGAGGATGTCGCACTGCTGGCGTGACGGATGACGCGGCCAAAGGTTTCGACAAATCGCATAATCGTTAAAGATGATGGGTTGTCGATCCGGGCGGCGTTCACAGTGCCGGGCTGGGTCAATTTGAAGAACCCTTTAAGGGGTATCGGCCGCCGCAGATTTCTTTTGCTCCCGGGTGATAAGTTCCACGAGCGTGGTGCCCAGCGTATCCTTGGCGACGCGGGGGGCGAGAGCGGCGCGGGTCGAGGCAAACTGCGGGTTGGCCTCGGTCAGATCGGGGCCTTTTCTTGCGACGACATAAATAAACCAGCCCTTGTTGTCGGAAAAAATCAGGTCGGAAACATCGCCCGTCTCGAGGCGGTCGAGATTGTCGCGGATGGCTTTTGCGAGATCCTTAGGTGGCTGCCGCTGGGTAAAAGGCGGAAAAGTTTTAACTTCAAGCTGTACGCCGGCGGTAGGCGTGATGGTGGCGATAACATTGGCGGCCGTGACAGCTTTTTCGAAAGTGTATCCGGCCTTGAGACGGGCCACGAGTTGGTCGTGGATGGTTTTGCCGAGATCGCTGATGAAAAGATTTTTCTTCTGGGCCTCTTTATAATCAGCGGTGACCTTGTCCTGCACCTCGGACAGGAGCGGGGTGTAGGCGGCGAGAGTTTCTTTCCAGAGCAGAATCACGCTGCCGTCGGGCGTCGCGATGGCATCGGAAAAGAAGTGAGCCTTGTCGAGCCGGAAGGCTTGGCTGGCGGCTTCAGGCGAGCCACCGAGTTCAGCGGGAGGCGCATCGGCGGCAAAGGGAGCCAGTGATTTAAGCGCGAGGTGATGCTCGGCCAGGAAGGCGTCGAGCTGGGGCGTGACCCCGTCAATTTTTTCGTTGTAGAGGGCCAGCGCGATATCGGAGGCGGCCTGCGCGGCCAGGTTTTGCGCGCGCTCGAGCTTGAGGGTGGCTTCGACTTGCGGGCGAACAATGGCGAAATCGCTGTCGGGCGTGGATTTGGCCAGGGGCTTGCTGGCGGCGGGTTTGGGAAAACGCGCGGGGTTGGCGTCGTAATAGTCGCGCACTTCGGTGTCGGTCACATGGACTTGGGGAACAAAATCAGCCGCGGGAAACGCGAGATAATCCACGCTCACGCGGTCGGGAATTTGATAGCGGGCGGGGTTTGCCTCGAAAAATTTGGTGATCTCCGCCGGAGTGGGAGCGAGGGCCGGGGCGTATTTGGCGTAGTCGGCGCTGGCGACAGCGAGCGTCCATTGCGTGTCGTCGCGGGCCAGTTGGGCCTTGATGTCGCCGGGGAGGACATAGCCGGGGCCGCCCAGGAGTTTTCTGACCTGTTCGGCGCGCCAGTCGTCGGTGAGGACGCGGCTGACATCGGCCACGGTGGCCGTGGAATCGAATCCGGACAAAACCTGGGTTTCCCGGAAGGAGTTATAGAGATTGGGATCAAATTCGCCGTTGGCATTGGCGAAGGCGCCCATGGTTTTAATGTAATCGGCGAGGACGTCTTCGGAAGGTGCGGGGATATGCAGCTGGTCGGCGAGGGAGATGCTGGCGGTGCGTTCAAGCGCATACGGTTCCAACCGGGCCATTTCGTTGACCGGAATACGATAGCGGAGGTAAACGCTGAGTGCGGCGTCGCCGAAGATGCGATGCTGATCGTCGGTCGACTCTAGATTGTAGCCAAAGAACGGCTTTGATCGCGTGCGGCTGCTGTCGCTGTGGCCGATGCCCGGCGTCGCGCCGATCGTGAAGATGAATGAAACGATCATCACCCCCAGGATTAGCGCGAAGATGGTGCGAAAGTGGGGCTGAAAGTAGCGTTGAATCCAGGAAATCATGGGTAGAAACCGACAAGCGTGGATTTCGCCCGGCGGGTGTCAACTGCGTTGAATATCCAAGCATAAGTACCAAGTAACAGGTAAAAAGTATCAGGAGTAGGGACGCAGCGATCTGTTACTTGTTACCTGATACTTGGTACTTATGCCTGGGCGATGCGGCTGAAGGGCGGCCGGGTTTCATCGAGCGGGGAAATCCGCCAGCAGCTGGTCGAGCGGCTTGGAGAGGAACTTGTCCTGGCCGAGCCTGAGCATGTGATCGCGGTAGGACCGGGCGATCGGGTCGATCCCGTCGAGGGTGTCGCCGGCGGGATCAGCGCCGTAGTTGTCGAAGGCCTGCTTGAATTCCTGCAAGGTAATATGGGCCAGTGGCCGCGCGGGTTGATAAAGGTAATCCGTGGGCGAATCACTGCCGGTGGGCGGGATCGGGGTGACAAATTTCAGGTCGACGAGGCAGTTGAGGCATTCGTTGAGGATTTGGGTGGAGACCTTGAGCAGCGTGGCAAGCTGCGAGGTGTTGACGGGCGGCAGGTCTTCCTGGAAGCGGCGGCTGATGGTGAGCAGCACGACGAGCGACAGGCGTTCGCGCGTGGATTCGGCGAGGGTGTGCCAGGCCGCCTGGCTGCTGCGAAAGCGAACGTTTTGCACCGCATAGCTGAGCTGGCCGCCGACCAACACGAAGAACCAGAAGATAAAAAGGCCGAACATGAGGATCGGCAGGATGCCGAGCGAACCGTAGAGGCTTTTGCTGATGAGGACGCGGCGAAAATAAATGAACGCGAGATAGTTGTTCAGCACGAGCAACCCCGCCACGACGACCGCCCCGATGAGCGCCGCGCGCCAGGCCACGCGGGTGTTCGGGATAAAACGGTAGAAAAGCATCAGGACGAGGATGAGCACCACGATGGAGAGCGATGGCAGCAGGGCGACGAACACGCCGAGCAGGTTGGCGCCGAGGGGCAGGTGCTCGATGAAAACATTGAGCAACGCGCTGGCGCCGAGCGCGGTGACGGCGGCAAAAAAAAGCACGGCGCCGAGGGTGAGCACGGTCCAGTAAAACACGATGCGCATGAGCAGGCTGCGGCCGCGGCGCACGCCCCAGATTTCGTTGAAGGCGTTCTCGATCGAGGTGAAAAGCTGCAGCACGATGAAGACGAGGGTGAGCACGCCGACGACGCCCGCGGTGCCGGAGCGCGAACCGGCGATGAAGCCGTTGATGAGCTGGACGAGGTCCTCGTTGACGGCGACTTGGCCTGAGGGTGGCGCGTGAGCCGGGGCTGCGGCTGGATTGGCTCCCGGGGTTGAGGATGGACCCGGGCTGGTGCCTGTTGCTGCCGGATGGATTTTGAGCGTGGCGGCGGTGACAACGTCGCTTTTTGCCTCCGGCAGCGGCGGGGCCTTGCCCTGGTCGGAAAGTTTTTCGTATTCCGAGATGGAGGGTGCGATAAAGGTAATGACCCGGTGAAGCGTGTTGACGGCGATATAAGGGTCGTTCTTGTCGAGCATGAAACCGGCCACGAGCACGACGATGGCAACCAAGGGACCGAGCCCGAGCAACGAGCTGAAGCTAAGCGCGGCGGCGCGGCTGGCGGTCTTGTTTTCAAAAAGGCCACTCACCGTGATGGAGATCACGCGCAGCACGGCGTAAAAACGCCCGCGGGGCGAAGGGTCGTTCAGGCAGGAAGGTTGCCAGATATCTTTTTTCAGCAGCCGGGAGAATTTTCCCCAGCGATGAGTCATCCGCGCCATTTAAGTGAGAATCCTGCGCCGCGCGCGGACGCTAAGTCATCAGCATGTAGTAGGCGAAGCCCAGCATGCCGGTGAGGCCGAGCCCGACGGAGATGCCAAGCGCCATGAAATCCAGAAAGACCGTGCAGAGATAGAGCCCAGCCGAGCCGGCCGCGACCGCCAGCAATGGTGATGGCTCGCCGCGCACCCAGAACAGGAAGCCGATAAAACCGAGGCCGAGCGCAGCGCGGAAGCGAACGAGCGGATAGAGCGTGACCATTTGCAGCAGGAGCAGGAGGGTGAGGATAAGGTCAAACGCGCCGAGAAAAACGAGCGGCTGACCCAGGAGCTTATTGATATCGAGTGCGAGCAGCTCGTTGATGGAAGGCAGGACTTCCGAGGCCGCCGCGATGAAAAGAAAGAGCGTGCAAGAATAGAGACCGATCTTGGCGGCCCGGCCGCGGGCGATGGCAGGATCCTTGGCATGCTTGGTGTCGTCCGTTTTGCCTTCGGCGGCGGCCAGCATGTCATTTACGGTGATGGGCTTTTGGTCTTCCTTCTCGACGTTAAGCGTGGCGACATTGGTCTTGGGCTTGACGGTGAGCTTTTTCTTTTCGGGAAAGAGCGCGTTCTTGAGGTCGGCATTGGTGCCGACCGGAATCCATTTCTCAGAGGTGCTCTCGTAATAAAGCGTATCGAGCGCCACTTGCCCGGCTTCAGCCAGGGAAGAGAGCTGTTCCTGAGTGAATGGGCCACGGGCCTCCGTAGCACCCGCGTTGCGGATGTAAAATTCCTGCGTGGGCATGAAAAAGTAGATTGGTTGCGGGAAGGGAGAGCGGCAAGAGTTTTGTCGATGGGTCGGTATGAGTTAACAAACTTTTGTTGTTTTCACATGCGTTCGAGCGTGCGCAGGCCAAGGAGATGCAGACCTGTCTCCAGCACAAGCAGCGTGCGGGCGCAAAGCAGCAGGCGGCGGGCGCGCAGGGCCGGATCGTCGACGATGACTTTGTCGGCCGCATAGAAAGTGCTGAACTGGCCGGCGAGCTCGTAAAGATAGGTGCAAAGAAAATGTGGACGGAGCTGCGTGGTCGTGAGCTGAAGCGCGGCGGCGAAGCCGATTAACTTGCGGGCGAGCGCGAGCTCGGAGTCGGTCAAGGGCGTTCTGCTGTCCAGCAGAACGCCGGCGGTGGCCGTGCGATCACTTGGGTCGAGGCCGGCTTTGCGGAAGATCGAGTGGATGCGTGTGACGGCGTAGAGCAGGTAGGGCGCGGTGTTGCCTTCGAAGGATAGGATTTTGTCCCAGTCGAAAACGTAATCGCTGCTGCGATTTTGCGCGAGGTCGGCGTAGCGCACGGCACCGATGCCGACGGCGTTGGCGATGTCGCGCCGTTCGGCCTCGGGCAGATCCGGCGCTTTTTCCGTGACGAGCGTGAAGGCGCGTTCCTCGGCCTCGGCGAGCAGGGCCTTGAGTTTGATGGGGTCGCCGGAGCGGGTTTTGATGGCCTTGCCGTCCCCGCCGAGGATGGAGCCAAACGACACATGTTCGAAGTGCGGCGGCTTGCGGCCGGTTTTCTCGAACCATTTTTTTGTCGTCAGCCAGAGTTGCTCGAAATGATCGTTTTGCCGTGTGTCGGTGAGGATGACGATGGTGTCAGCATGGAAGTGGCTGACGCGGTAAAGCATGGTCGCGAGGTCGGTCGAGGCGTAGTTGGCCGCGCCGTCGGACTTGCGGATGATGAACGGCTGCGTCTTGAAGCGCGGATGCTCGGGATGAAAAACCACGAGCGCGCCCTGGCTCACCTGGGCCAGGCCGGCGGCGGTGAGTTCGTCATAAACCTGCGAGAGCTTGTCGTTGTAGAAACTTTCCCCGAGCACGACGTCGAAGCGAATGCCGAGCAGGTCGTAGATTTTCTGGAAGGCGGCGAGGCTGGTGTCGCTGATTTTTTTCCAGATCGCCAGGTTTTTCGCATCGCCGGACTGGAGCTTGAGCAGTTCCTGCTGCGCTTCCTTGAGCACGGCGGGATCGGCCTCGGCCGCCGTGTTGCCCACTTTGTAGAGGCGTTCGAATTCATCGAGCGGATCGAGCGCCAGCGCCGCGGCATCGAGGTGGCGCTTGTAGGCCCAGATGAGTTTGCCGAACCCTGTGCCCCAGTCCCCGATGTGGTTGTCTCGGATGACCTCGGCACCGCAAAACTTGAGCAAGCGGCTGATCGCCTCGCCGATGACTATGCCGCGGATGTGGCCGACGTGGAGTTGTTTCGCGGTATTGGGTGAACTGAAATCCACCACCTGACGGTGGCCTTTATAAAACTCCGCGGCGCCCGTTGCCAGATGCTCTTCCGAATCGTAGTCGTTCAACCAGGCAAGCAGGGTGGCGGGCTTGAGCGTGAAATTGATAAAACCGGGGCCAGCGATGGCGATGTCGCATTGCTGTGGGATGTCTTCCGGCAGCGCGGCCACGAGTTGTTCCGCGACCGCCCGCGGGTTGAGTTTGCGGGCTTTCGCGTAGCCGAGCACGCCGTTGGCCTGAAAGTCGCCGTGGCGGGGATCGGCTGGCCTGACTTCCGGGACAAAAGCAGCGGCTTCAAGGCCGGCGCGGTTGGCAGCGGTCTTCAGGGCCACCTCGAGATGAGCGGCAACGGCGAACGAAACGTGCATCCGTCAGTTCAGTGCCGGGCATGCCTGTCGCGCAAGCGTGGAGTTGGAACACCTTGGCTGGCCATGAATTGCCAGTGCATTTAGGCCCTTTCAGGTGTGTAAAATTGTCTCGACAATGCAGGCCCTACGTGTTTTTTGGTAAACTTTTAGAGCCAGCGGGCTCGCATCCTTATATCGTATAACCCATCCATGAGTAAACGCCATATCCCACCGCGCCGGTTTGTTAAACCTGCGTTTGTTAGCTTAATTGAGAAGAAACGCGACGGCGGGGAGTTCACCCAAGAAGAAATTCGCTACATCATCGATAGCACGATCGACGGCGAGATGCCCCAGCACCAGCTCTCGGCGCTGTTGATGGCTATTTTCTTCCAGCAAATGTCCGCGCAGGAGACGGCCGACCTCACCGAAGAAATGATGCTTTCGGGCGAAGTCATTGACCTGTCGCACATCGCCAAGCCGAAAATCGACAAATACTCCACGGGCGGGGTGGGCGACAAAACCTCGCTCGTCCTCGTGCCGCTCGCCATGGCCAGCGGCGTCGT
>DATMLS010000029.1:0-2635 GCA_035569995.1 Opitutaceae bacterium
TGCCAGCCTTGCTGGCTAAAACGACGAACTCGAATCGTTGTGACATGGGTGTAGAGGTAATCCAGGGCATCCCCAAGTGTTACCCATGTCCCCGTACGTGTGTCACCCATGTCCCCGGTCTATACAGTCCCGACGCGCTCAGAGTCTGCTGAAAACGCGTCGGGACGACGCGTTCCACCATTCGAGACTTATCTCAAAACTGCTCGGCCATGGCCACGGCTTTGAAGAGCGCGGAGGCTTTGTTGATCGTCTCCTGGTACTCGGCCACGGGATCGGAGTCGGACACGATCCCGCCGCCGGCCTGGATATAAATATTGCCATCCTTGAGCAACGCGGTGCGGAGCGTGATGCAGGTGTCCATGTTGCCATCGTAGCCGAAGTAGCCGAGCGCACCGGCATAAAATCCGCGCTGCACCGGCTCCTGCTCGGCGATGATCTGCATGGCGCGGATTTTTGGCGCGCCGCTGACCGTGCCGGCGGGAAAAGTCGCGCGCATGAGGTCGAAGGCGGTTTTGTCGGGCGCGATGTGGCCTTCGACTTGCGACACGATGTGCATGACGTGCGAGTAGCGCTCGACGATCATGAACTCGGGCACTTCGATCGAGCCGTAGTCGCAGACGCGGCCGATGTCGTTGCGCGCGAGATCCACGAGCATGAGGTGCTCGGCGCGCTCCTTGTCGTCGGCGAGCAACTCCTTCTCGAGCGCGACATCCTCCTCGTGCGTGGCGCCGCGCTTGCGCGTGCCGGCGATGGGGCGGATTTCGACGAGGCCGTCGGTCAGGCGCACGTGCACCTCCGGTGAGGCGCCGACGAGCGCGAAGTCACCCGTGTCGAGGATGAACATGTAGGGCGAGGGGTTGACCGTGCGCAGCGCGCGATAGAGATCGAGGGGCGACTTGGTAAAGGGCCGGGTGAACCGTTGTGAGGGCACGACCTGGATGATGTCGCCGGCGCGGATGTACTCCTTCACGCCATCGACGAGTTTTTCGTAGGCCGGCCGCGTAAAGTTGCCCGGCGGTACTTCGATCTTGGCGGTCGAAACGAGCGGTGCGGGCGCAAGCGCGCGCGGCTGCTGGAGAATTTCGAAAAGTTCGCGCAGTTCGGCCTCGGCCGCGGCGTGGGCGGCGGAGGGATCATCATGCACATGGGCGTTGACGCAGAGGCGCAGGGTCTGTTTCGCGCGGTCGAAAATCAGCAGCGCATCCGACAGCATGAAATAAGTGAGGGGCACCTTTAGTTCGTCCTTGGGCGCGGCGGGTACGCTGGGCTCGATGCGCGTGATGTATTCGTAGCTGATGAAGCCGACGGCGCCACCGGTGAAGCGGGGCAGCCCGGGCACCTTGACCGGGCGATAGCGGCGCAGCTCGGCCTCGAGCAGCGCGAGCGGGTCGGCCGGCGTGGGCACGGTCTGCGCGGGCTGGCCGGGTTCGATGATTTGGGTCGTCTGCGGTCCGCAGGCGAAAATTTTCCGCGGGCGGCAGCCGATGAAGCTGTAGCGCGAGAGAGTTTCGCCGCCCTCGACCGACTCGAGGAGGTAGGCCGGGCCGTGGCCGCGCAGCTTGGCGTAGGCGGAGACGGGCGTTTCGAAATCAGCCATCAGGTCGGCATAGACCGGGATGACGTTGCCCTGCTGGGCGAGTTTGAGGAAATTGGAACGATCGGGAAAAATTTGCATGGGGAGGTGAATCACTGAGTTTTACTGACGGACGTTAATCCCGGCTGGAAACAGGCCGGACCGGCGAGGACACGCGGAATTTTACCATCGATGCAAAAGCACGACGGGCGTCAGCAAAAACAGGTGGGACTGGACAGATTCACTCATTCGACCGTGACAGACTTGGCGAGATTGCGCGGTTTGTCCACATCACAACCGCGCTCGACCGCGATGTAGTAACTGAGCAGTTGCACGGGGATGGTTGCGAGGATCGGCAGCAGGGCCTCGTGGCAGTCGGGAATGGGAATGATGTCATCGGCGAGGCCCTCGGGCAGATCGGTGCCTTCGGTGACGATGGCGATGATTTTGCCCTTGCGCGCCTTGATCTCCTGCATGCTCGAGACGAGCTTGTTGAACATTTCGCCCTTGGTGGCGAAGAAGACGCTCGGAAATTTTTCACTGATGAGCGCGATGGGCCCGTGCTTCATCTCGGCGGCAGGATAGCCCTCGGCGTGGATGTAGGAAATTTCCTTCAGCTTGAGCGCGCCCTCGAGCGCGATGGGGAAGAGTGAGAGGCGTCCGAGGAAAAGAATGTCGCTGTAGTGCGCGTAGCGTTTGGCGATGGCCTTGATGTGCGGCGCCTGTTCCAGTGCTTTTTTGGCCAGCGCCGGCGCCTGCTTGAGCGCGTGGACGAATTGCACGCCGTCGGTGAAGCTCATGTCGCGCATGCGGGCGACGTACAGCGCAACCATCGCGCCGAGCAGCAGCTGGGAAGTGAAGGCCTTGGTTGAGGCCACGCCAATTTCCGGGCCGGCGTGCTGGTAGATGCCGCCGTCGGACTCGCGCGCGATGGTGGAACCGACGACGTTGTTGATGGCGAGCACGCGATAGCCCTTGCGCTTGGCCTCGCGCATGGCCGCGAGCGTGTCGATCGTCTCGCCCGACTGGCTCATGACGAAAAACAGCGTGTTGCGGAAAAGC
>DATMLS010000030.1:0-46314 GCA_035569995.1 Opitutaceae bacterium
TCACAGATAGGGAGTGGTTATCCGTGCCTATCAGTGTAATCCGTGGTAAAAAATCACTCTGCAGTTGTTGTGACAAGAAGGTGGGAGGCTAAGGGTTTCGTTATTAGCGTTCATTAGCGTCCATTAGCGGTTTCTCACGCCTGTGTTTGCGTCTGACCCGGCGTGGCACGGCGCCCATTTTGAGCAGGGCGAGGGGACTGACCTTGGGTTGTGGCACCAGGGTTTCGATCGCGTCCACTGCATTCAATGCTTTCAAAACCCGAAGGAAAGTTTCGATGGTCGAGCCCGAGCCGGCTTCAAGGTTGTGCAAAGCGCGCAAGGAGACACCGGCCTTGTCGGCAAGTTCGCGCTGCGAAAAATTGTGGCTCAACCGAAGCGCCCGCAGCCGCTCGCCCAGCACCGTCTGCAATTCATCAGGGGTTTTAAATGATAGTGACATAACACGCATATTTATGCATTTTGATGTTAAAATCAAACAGTTTCATTATTGATCGATACGAAGGCTTTATTGGCGATTTTAAGCCAATATTTCAGCATAAATTGGCATTAAGTTAGAAAAATGGATAATTATTTACACGATCTTGCGTTAGTTAAAATGCTTAAAAACACATATTAATAACTAATAATTGTTTAAAATTTAGGCCAAAGGCATGAAATATCAAATATATCTGATAATCAATGGCATATGGTGCTGTCATTCCGAGCCGTGCGAGGAATCTCCCTTTGGGTCTGGAATCGACCAATGATGTGAGATTCCTCGCTCGGCTCGGAATGACAGGGGTGCCTGCCAATAAAATTGGAGGAGCGCGTTGACCTCAACGCGCTCAGAGCGTCTTGGGGTCAAGCCGCTCCACCCATCTTACAGGCGGCAACCTGTTTCTTGCGGCCTTCTTCCAATTGTGGGCGGGGTGCCCTCACCCCGCGTCAGAGTGTTTCTTCGCGTCCTTTGCGCTAAAGATCAGATATCCCTCGGCTTTTCCGCAGCGTAGGCCCGCGCGAGCAGGACGACGGGATGGACGATCTCGACGGTTTCGCCGGCCTGGCGGAATCCGTTTTCGATTTGGATGAGACATCCGGGATTGGCCGTGGCGACAATGCTTGCGCCGGTCGCGCGCAGGTGTCCGAGCTTGCGCTGCTGGAGCCACGCTGCGGTTTGCGGCTGCGTGACATTGTAGATGCCCGCGCTGCCGCAGCACCAGGTGGCCTCGGCGCACTCGCGCAATTCGACGCCGGGGATCGCTCGCAAAATTTCCCGCGGCTGTGCGGAAATTTTCTGTCCGTGGCAAAGATGGCAGGCCTCGTGATAAGTCGCGACCAACGGTCGCGACTTATCACGAACGTTCAACATCGAACGTTCAACATTCAACATTGAAGGAAGGGTTTCAGTCTCCCCATAGTCTGACTTGGACGTTGAATGTTGAATGTTGGATGTTGAATGTTCCGAAGGAGGGCGGAAGCTGATTTCCACGAGAAACTCGGAAATATCTTTTACCTTGTGCGACCATTGACGTGCCCGTTCCTCGTAAGCGGCGTCGTCCGCCAGCAGCCGATCGTAATGCTTGAGGTGCGAGCCGCAGCCGGCCGCATTGGTGATGATGGCGTCGAAGTTGGCGGGATTGATCGCATCGAGCTGGCGACGCGCGAGCTGGCGCGCGGTTTCGAGGTCGCCGTTGTGTGCGTGCAGCGAGCCGCAGCAGGCCTGCGCGCGCGGGGTGACGACTTCGCACCCGTTGGCCAGCAGCACGTCGACCGTGGCGCGGTTGATGTCGGAGAACACGAGATCCTGCACGCAACCCGTGAGCACGGCCACGCGGTAGCGTGATTTATTTTTTACCGCGGAGAGCGCGGAGATCGCAGAGACAATCTCCTTTGTTTTTCTCTCTGCGCCCTCTGCGTTCTCTGCGGTGAAATGGTTGGGGTATTCGATCTCGGCGATGAGCGCATCTGAAAAATGCCGGGCAATGTGAGGCGTCTGCGGCTCGAGTTCGCGCAGGCTGCGCGGCAGCAGGGCGGTCAGTTTCAACCGGCGCGCGAGCGTTTGTAGTCCGCTGGCTTGATAAAGCCACAGCAGCCGGCCTGCGGCGCGCAGCGCGCGCGGACGCATGAAAAGAAAGCGCAGGGTGAACCAGCGGATGAAGTTTCGCTTCGGCGAAGCGGCGATGCCGCTTTGTTCGACGTGCGCCCGGGCGGTTTCGAGCAACGTCGTGTAATCGACACCGGCCGGGCAGGCGGTGGTGCAGGCCAGGCAGCCGAGGCAGTAACTCATTTCGTCGGCGAAGCCGCGCGTGGTTTCCAGTTCGCCGTCGGCCACCGCGCGCATGAGGGCGATGCGCCCCCGCGGGGAATTTCGCTCGTGGCCCGTTTCTGCATACGTGGGACATGCAGGAAGGCACAATCCACAATGCATGCATTGCTGCAGAATCGAGTAGTCCAACTCTGCGAGTGGACTTTTCAATTCGGCAGAACATTCAACCTTCAACATTGAACATTCAACATTCAAGTCTGACTGGCTTTCTCGTTACGTCGTCGGCAGGTAATGATGCTTTGACGGAAAATGCGGATTAACTCGTCGGCTTCTTTGATCAGCGGATCCAACAATTCGGGTTTGGGGACCATTGGAACGCGCTGGATTAGACGAAGCCAGCGCCACGTCTCCCTAAACTCCTTATGGCAGATCTTCAGTTTATGCACAAAATCGTTGTTTGATTCGGCCGCTTGAGCCTCGGCATGATTTGCGTAGGGTGCAGTACCGGAACGGAAAATTTGATCGGCGACGTGCCGCCCCGCGTTAGTTTTTGGTGTTTGTTCAGTGACTCGAACAATCCGTACGGAAAAGTCCAATAGTCGATCTTCGAGATCGAATTTTTTCCCGGCCAAAGCATTTGATTCTATTTCCATGACCCAAGTTTAGCAGCAAATCTTCCGCGTCATGTTGAATGTTGAACGTTGGATGTTGAATGTTGAATGTTCGGGTCGATATCCAAAATCTTCCCCGGATTGAGCAGATTGTCCGGATCGAGCGTGCGTTTGATTGCTCGCAGCAACGAGTAGGACTGCTCGCCGAGTTGCTGTTTGAGAAACGCTTTTTTCGCGAGGCCGACGCCGTGCTCGCCGGTGATGGTGCCGCCGAGTGACAACGCATATTCAAAAATTTCCTTCATCGCGGTCTCGACGCGGTGCATTTCGTCGGTGTCGCGTTCGTTGGTGAGAAAGGTCGGGTGCAGGTTGCCGTCGCCAAAATGGCCGAAGGTCGCGATGTCGAGTTTGTGTTTCGTGGCAGTCTGTTCGACGAAGCGGATCATCTTCGCCAGTTCGCTGCGCGGCACGGTGGCGTCTTCCAAAATTGTCGTGGGTTTCACGCGGGCGAGGGCGCTGAAGGCGCTGCGGCGCGCGGCGGCGAGCTTGGCCGCTTCCTCGGCGTTCGCGGCGCGTTTCACCGCGGTGGCGCCGTGTGCGTGGCAGAGCTTTTCGATCTGAGCGGCTTCGTCCGCCACGGCGGCGGGATGGCCGTCGGTTTCGATGAGCAGCAAGGCCTCGGCGTTGGTCGGCAGGCCGACGTGCGTGAAATCCTCGACGCAGCGGATGGTCTTGCGGTCGAGAAACTCCAGCGTGCACGGGATGATTTTCGCGGCGATGATGGCGGAGACCGTCTCGGCGGCGGCATCCATCTTCGCGTAGGTGGCGAGCAAGGTCTGACGTGCGGCGGGCTTGGGCAGAAGTTTCAACAGCACCTGGGTGACGACCCCGAGCGTGCCCTCGCTGCCGATGAAAAGGTCGCGCAGGTTGTAGCCGGCGACGTCCTTCACGCACTTGTTGCCGAGTTGGCAGATGTCGCCGTTGGCGAGCACGACCTCCAGGCCCATGACGTAGTTGCGGGTGACGCCGTATTTGAGGCCGCGCAAGCCGCCGGCGTTCTCGGCGACGTTGCCGCCGATGGTGGAAACTTTCATTGAGCCGGGATCGGGCGGATAAAACAGCCCGGCCGCGTCGGCCGCCTCGTAGATTTTCTGCGTCACCACGCCGGCCTCGGCGCGCAGCGTGAAGTTGCGCGGATCGAGCTCGAGGATTTTGTCCATCTTCACGAGGCAGAGCACGATCGCGCCCTCGACCGGCACGCTGCCGCCGCTGAGCCCGGTGCCGCTGCCGCGCGTGACGACCGGCGCGCGGTGCGCGGAGGCGAGCTTGAGCACGGCGCTCACGTCCTGCGCGTGGCGCGGGAACAAGACCACGCGCGGAAGCTGTTTCAACGTGGCCGTGCCGTCGAAAGAGTAGGGGATGAGATCCTCTTTTTCGGTCAGGACGTTTTGCGGGCCGAGGAGTTGGGTGAGTTCGGCGATCACGATATTCTCGATAGTCAAAGCGTGGGCTCAGCGCGAGGCAATCGTCAGAGGCAACGGCCCTTATTCGGTTTGCATGGCTTGCGGATCGCGTTTGGCGTGCCAAAAGCGCTGCACGCTCACCACCTGTCGTGTCTCGTCCACGCGATAGAGCACCAAATACGGGTCTTTCAACAATCGGCGCACGCCGGGGCGCGATTTCACCGCAAAGCCGCGCAGCGGCATCACCCTGAGAGACTCGGCGATCTCAATTAATTCGAAGCCAACTTTTTCAGCGGCCCGCGGGTTGTCCTGGGCGATGTAGCGGGCAATCTCTCCCAAGTCGCGCAAGGCTGTCCTGGCGAGGATTACTTGATAATCCATCGCCGCAGATTTTTGCGCACTTCCTCAATGGGCACGCCGCCTTCTTCTGCCAGCGAACGGTCGGCTTCGTCGATCGCCGCAAGCAGCTCAGGGCTTTCCTCCGCTTCCAAAAACCAATGCCGCAGTGCGGCCTGCTCATAAGGCGGCAGGTGCAGAATGGCTTCTTGGATTTCCGCCAGCTTGGTCATGCTTGCAATCTAATCGGTCCCGCTCATCGGGCAACGTCTTTTTCGCGTGGATTGCGGTGCTAATACACTGGCTCAAACTGACGCCGTGGCGTGTCAGTTTGCCCGGCGGTGACACAGGGTAATGTGACTGGCGGCGCTTTTCCCGAAGGAGGCAAGGCAGTTGCGAATCTGGCCCAGAGCGTGCAAGAATGGTGCATCATGGACTTTGCCAAGCTTACCCAAATGTCGCGTCAGGCCGTCACCGACGCGCAGGCCCTTGCGCGCCGCCTCAATCACAACGAGGTGGACACGTGGCATTTGTTGTCGGCGTTGCTCGCACAGGAAAATGGCATCGTGCCCGGGCTGGTCGAAAAACTGGGCCTGACGGTCAGCGCGCTGCAGCTCGCGGTCGATCGCGAGCTTGAGAAGCTGCCGAAGGTCACGGGCAGCGTCGATACGTCGAAGGTTTACGTGACGCAGGCGGTAAACGACGTGCTGACCCGCGCCGAGGATGAGGCAAAGTCGCTCAAGGACGAATATGTTTCGGTTGAGCACCTGCTGCTCGGCCTGATCGAGGTCGGCAAACCCGATGCGCTCAAAAAACTTTTCAAAAGCTTCGGCCTCGATCGCGCCAAGGTTTTGAAAATGCTCCAGGAAATCCGTGGCTCGCAGCGCGTGACGACCGACAATCCCGAGGCCACCTACGAGGCGCTGGAAAAATACGGCATCGACCTCGTGGCGCAGGCGCGAAAGGGCAAAATGGATCCCGTCATCGGCCGTGACGAGGAGATCCGTCGCACGATTCGCATCCTTTCGCGGAAAACAAAAAATAATCCTGTGCTCATCGGCGAGCCCGGCGTGGGCAAGACCGCCATCGTCGAGGGCCTCGCGCAGCGCATCCTGCGCGGCGACGTGCCCGAGGGCTTGAAAGACAAAACCATTTTCTCCCTAGACATGGGTTCGCTCGTGGCCGGGGCGAAATATCGCGGCGAATTCGAGGAACGCCTCAAAGCCGTGCTCAAGGAAATCAAGGACAGCGACGGCCGGGTCATTCTTTTTATCGACGAGCTTCACCTCATTGTCGGTGCGGGCAAGACCGACGGCGCGATGGACGCGGGCAACCTGCTCAAGCCGATGCTCGCGCGCGGCGAACTGCACTGCATCGGCGCGACCACGCTCGATGAATACCGCAAGCACATCGAAAAGGACGCCGCACTCGAGCGCCGTTTCCAGCCGGTGCTGGTCGACCAGCCCAGTGTCGAGGATGCGATTTCAATTTTGCGCGGCTTGAAGGAACGCTTCGAGCTGCACCACGGCGTGAGGATACAGGACAATGCGCTGGTCAGCGCGGTCATCCTTTCGAACCGCTACATTTCCGACCGTTTCCTGCCCGACAAGGCCATCGACCTCGTGGACGAGGCCTGCGCGATGATCCGTACCGAGATGGATTCGATGCCGCAGGAACTCGACGAACTTACGCGCCGCGTGCTCCAGCTCGAGATCGAGGAGACGGCGCTCGCGAAGGAAAAAGACGACGCCAGCAAGCGCCGCCTGGAAGTGTTGCGCAAGGAACTCGCCGAGGCGCGCGAAAAGGCGAAGGCGATCAAGCTGCATTGGGAGAAGGAAAAAGCCTCGGTCGGCCGCGTGAGAAAAATCCGCGAAGACCTCGAGGCTGCGCGCCTCGCCATGGAAAAAGCCGAACGCGCCTACGACCTCAACAAGGTCGCCGAGCTGCGCCACGGGAAGATTCCACAGCTCGAGGCGGAGTTGAAGAAACTCGAGAAGGCCGGCAACACCACGACGCTTTTCAAGGAGGAAGTCTCGCAGGAGGAAATTGCCGAGGTCGTCGCGAAGTGGACGGGTGTGCCCGTCACGCGCCTGGTCGAGGGCGAGAAGGAAAAACTTTTGCGCCTCGAGCAGGTGCTGCACGAGCGAGTGATCGGCCAGGACGAGGCGGTGACGCTGGTCACCGAGGCGATCCTGCGCGCGCGCAGCGGGATCAAGGATCCGCGCCGCCCGGTCGGCAGCTTCATCTTCCTGGGCCCGACGGGCGTTGGCAAAACCGAGCTGGCGAAGACCCTCGCCGAGACGCTTTTCGACACCGAGGCCGCGATGGTGCGCATTGACATGTCCGAATACATGGAGAAGCACAGCGTGGCGCGGCTGATCGGCGCGCCGCCAGGCTACGTCGGTTATGACGAAGGCGGCCAGCTCACCGAGGCCGTGCGCCGCAAGCCTTTCGCCGTCGTGCTCTTTGATGAGATCGAGAAGGCGCACCCGGACGTGTTCAACGTCCTGCTGCAGGTCCTCGACGACGGCCGCATCACCGATGCGCAGGGCCGCACGGTCGATTTCAAGAACACGATCATCATCATGACCTCGAACATCGGCTCGCGCTTTCTGCTCGAAGGCGTGACGGGCGACATCATTCCCGAAGGCGTGCGCGAGAGCGTGATGGCGGACCTGCGCAAGGCCTTCCGGCCCGAATTTCTCAACCGCATCGACGAGACGATCCTCTTCAAGCCGCTCACGCTCGAGGAAATCACGAGCATCGTGGACCTGCTGCTGGCCGACTTGAACAAGCGCCTGGCCGATCGCCGCGTGACCGTGGTGCTCGACGCGAAAGCGAAGGAGTGGGCGGCGGAGAAAGGCTACGACCCGGTCTTCGGCGCGCGGCCGCTCAAGCGTTTTCTCCAACGCCACATCGAGACGAAGCTGGCCCGTGCAATCATCAGCGGCGAAGTGGCCGAAGGCCGCGAAGTGAAGTTCTCGGTCAAGGACGACGAGCTGGTGATGAAATAAAGGCGCGGCGAGAGCGCTCTCTCTCGCAAATCACAAACGCCAGTGTTCAAACGCCAAAAAATATAAAAACAGGCATTATCGTCTTAACTCACATCGGCGTGCCTTTGTGCTCCATCCCTTGTTTTGTCATTCCGAGCCGTGCGAGGAATCTCTGCTGTTCTTGGCGATTTTAATTTCTGAGATTCCTCGCACGGCTCGGAATGACAATTTCACTCGGCATGGGTCTATTAAAACCGTGAATGCATAACGTTTCATTTTGGCATTTCTTTGGGATTTGAAAGGTTGGCGTTTGGGATTTGCGCCTGGGCGCCTTGGCGTGAAACTTCTCGCTGAATGAGTGCTGATCCGTCTCTTCCCGCCCAGCCGGGCTTCGGCTTGGGCACCGCCGAAGTCAAACGCCGCCACATCCTGCCGAAGGCGCTGCTGGTCGGGTTGGTTGCGGGATTGCTGGCCTCCGCTTTTCGCGAGTTGCTGCAGTGGGCCGAGCTGCATCGCATCGCCTGCTTGCAGCGGATGTCACCGGCGAGCGGCCTGGCGTTTGCGCTGGGCCTCGGCGCCGTCGGTGGCGGAATCGGCTTGTGGCTGGTGCGGCGGTTTGCGCCGGAAGCGGCGGGCAGCGGTATTCCCCATTTGAAGTCGGTCGTGCTGGGCGAGAGCACAATGAACTGGCGGCGTTTGCTGCCGGTGAAGTTTTTTGCGGGCTTGGCAAGCATCGGCAGCGGGCTCGTGCTCGGGCGCGAGGGGCCGACGATCCAGATGGGCGGAGCGACGGGCCTGATGGTGTCGGACTGGTTGCGCGTGAAATCGGGCGAGGGCGAACGCAAGGCGCTCATCAGCGCGGGCGCGGGGGCGGGGCTCGCGGCGGCTTTCAACGCGCCGCTGGCTGGCATGATTTTTGTGCTCGAGGAATTGCATGGCAGTTTCACGCCGGTGATTTTTGTCGCGGCGTTTCTCGCGTCGGTCGTGGCCGATGTCGTTTGCCGCGTGCTCACGGGAGATACGCCGGTGTTTTCCTTGCATGCCTTGCCGGCGCCGTCCTTGCACGCGCTGCCGGTGGCACTGGTGGTGGGCGCACTGTGCGGACTGGGCGGAGTGGCCTTCAACCGCTGCCTGCTGCGGAGCCTCGATCTGTTTGACCGATTGAAAGCCTGGCCGCCGTTTGTGGTGGGCGCCATGGCCGGGGTTTGTGTCGGGCTGGCTGGTTGGTTTTATCCGGGCATTGCGGGCGCCGGGCTGGCCGAACGTGCGTTGACGGGTGAGATCGCGGTGAAATTCCTGCTGCTGTTTTTGCTCGTGCGATTTTTCCTGACAATGCTGAGCTACGGCTCGGGCGCGGCGGGCGGTTTTTTTGCGCCGCTGCTGGTGATCGGCGCGCTCGGCGGCCTGGCGGTGGGGCGCGTGGCGCACGGCTTTGCGCCGGCGTGGGCGGAGTATCCGGAAGTATTTGCCGTGCTCGGCATGGGCGCGCTTCTGACGGCCATCGTGCGCGCGCCGCTCACGGGCATCGTGCTGATGATCGAGCTGACGGGAAAATACGATTTCATGCTGCCGCTGCTGGTGAGCTGCCTGGTGGCGTACGGCGTGGCCGAAGGCCTGGGCGATGTGCCGATCTACGAGGCGTTGCGAGAACGCGCTGCCGCGCGCAAATCCTAACTTAACCGTCCGCTAAAATTCGCGATATACGGCTGTAGCTTCGTTCTCATTCTCGTAATCGTTCTCGATATCCTAGGAATTGAGAGAACGATTACGATTACGATTACGAGAACGAGAACGATCCGGTCATCAATAAATTTTCTCGAAACCAAATCGACTTGACCTGAGACTTGGAGGGACATGCCCGTCCAGCCGATCCACTTCTACGACCGCTACCACCAGAAAATGGAGACCGAGCAGATCTACGGTGAGCCGTGGCTTCGCTTCACTTACGAAAATCCGGTCGGGCGCTTTTTTCTCTGGCTGCTGGTGCGGCGGGCGATCTTCTCGCGCCTTTATGGGATGCGCATGAATACCAAGGGAAGTGCGCGGAACGTCCTGCCCTTTATCGTGCGCTATAATCTCGATGTGGACGAGTTTGTGAAATCGGCGATGACGTTTCGCTCGTTCAACGAGTTTTTCTTCCGTGCGCTCAAACCCGAAAAGCGGCCCATTGCGCCCGGCGACCATGTGGCGGTGTTGCCGGCGGATGGGCGGCACCTGGTGTTTCCCGACGTGGATACCGCCGATGGATTTTATGTGAAGGGCGAAAAATTTTCGCTCGCCGAATTGCTCGGCGACGCCGCGCTGGCGGAAAGTTTTGCCGGCGGCGCCATGGTCATCTCGCGGCTGGCGCCGGTCGATTACCATCGGTTTCATTTTCCGTGCGCGGGCGTGCCGGACCGGGCTAGGCTCATCAATGGCTGGCTCTATTCGGTCAATCCCGTCGCACTGCAGCGCAACGTGCGCTATCTCGTGCAAAACAAACGCTATGTCACGCTGGTCGAGTCGCCGGCTTTCGGCCCGGTGGCGATGATCGAGGTCGGCGCGACGAACGTGGGCAGCGTCACGCAAACCCATGTCCCCGGGCGTGAAGTGGCGAAAGGCGAGGAGAAGGGATTGTTCAAATTTGGCGGCTCGTGCGTCATCACGCTGTTTCAAGCCGGACGCATCGCCTTTTACGGCGACCTCGTCGAGCAAAGCGCGCAACACATCGAGACCTACGCGCGCATGGGAGACTGGCTCGGTGAAGCGGCGGCGAAAGGCTGAACCCGCCTTCGCTCCTTTCGACAAACCCCTCGACTTGCTCGGGGCCTTGAGCCTGTCGAAACGGTTCAGGGCTACGGCGAGGCATAGGCCCGCCTTCGTTTCACTTCGTCGTGGTCCGCATCGCATTGCGATGCGGAGTGCCCAGGACAGGACTTGAACCTGCACGCCTTACGGCAACGGCTTCTAAGACCGTCGTGTCTGCCAATTCCACCACCCGGGCGGGGACGAATTTTCAATCTAAGATTGCAGATTTCGACGGGGTGGAGGCAAGCGGAGAACGCTGGGCATATTTATGGCAATGGGTTTTTGTCGGCGCCATCGGCCTCCCGCTTGCGTTTGCACCCGGCCAGCCAGGCGCCGGCCGGGACTGCCAGCAGCGCATCGAGCGGCAGGCGATAGCGCGTCTTGGTAAAGGTCAGCGCGTGGACGGTGAGAAACGAAAGAAAGACGAGCACGATCCACAGCCCAAAAAACGACGGGCCTTCCTTGCGGCATAAAAAATATTTCAGTCCGCCACAGGCACTCACGAGCAAGAGGATCACGACCGGAGTGAAGGCAATCTCCTCCCAATCCGGCCGAAAGTTTTCGATGGTTAGTCCGTGGTCGGTTGACTTGAGCGTGCCCGTGCCGAGCGGGATGGGCAATGGGGAGACAAACTCAACCGCGCTGGCCATCGACCGATAAATGACGCGCCGGGGATTTTTGCTGATCAATTTGATCGCGATCTGCTTAAGAGCCCTGTCCGTCGCGAGCTCTTCGGTCCCGGGAATCGTGTCGGTTAATTTACGGATCCGTGGGTCAAGCCGATCGGCGTCGATCCAGGGGGTCACCGTGGCAAGGTCCGGATCGGCGCCCTTGGCGAGGTTGTACCCACTGGAACTGGTCGGGAAAAAACCGGGAGCACCGAAATTTCGGCAGGTGAACGCCTGCCAGGGCGCGACGAAGACTGCGCTTGCGACCAAGGTAATCAAGAGTCTCCGGACGGCGACGGACTCCAAGCGCACGGCGTTCCACGCCAAAAATGCGAAGGTAACACCGCAGACCATGAGGCCGGTGGGACGAAACAGATAGAGACTCGCAAGAAGCCCCCCGAGCGCGACGGCGCTTGCGGCGGGTGGTGTCCGTTTAAGGAGGAGCCAGGCAACTCCCAGCAAGGCGAGGGTGAACCAGACGGTTTCGCGCAGGCTCAGCATTTCAAACATGAACTGGCCGTGAATGGCCAACAACCCGGCGCTCAGCCACGGAGCCCATGACTGCGGCCAGATGGCCCGCGCCAGGCCAAAAACCATCACGAGGCACAGCGCCGCGCCCACGGCCTGAAGGAGAACTGTGGCCAGAAACCAGTGGTCTCCGGTCACATCCATCGTGGCGGCAAGCATCAAGGGATAGAGCGGCGGCCGCAATGCCGTGGGGTGCGTTCCGTCCAATGAATATCCATGGCCATTCGAAAGATTGCGCGCGAGCAGGATGTAACTTTCGCTGCTGGGCCAGTTATCGAGGCTGCCAAACCGCCAGAAAAAAGCGCCGGCATAAATGGCGGCCGCGACAAAAGACCCGATGAAGACAAGCCGCGGGACATGGGTCCACGGATAGGAACTTCCGGAATCGTCCGGGCGAGGGAGTGGAGTTTTCGAGGGAATGATTGGGTTTTCGAAAAGCCTCACAAATCGTCTGCCCGCCGCGAGGCAATTCTAGGGGCATCCAGGGCGGGTTTAAAATATTGAAACCGTATGCCGGCACCCACAAGGTGGAGCGACCCATTCGACAAGCTCAAGGCCCTGAGCCAGTCAAAGGGCTTGCCGGAGGGGCTTGACCCCAAGACGCTCCAAGCGCGTTGAGGTCAACGCGCTCCACCCAAGTTGGAGTTCACGCTTATCATTCCGAGAGCATCAAGCAAACCGCTGCACGGCTTGCGTGGAAGAGGTCAATGAACTTTGCTTGCGTTTAGAGGGTAGGGCGAGGCGTCCTCGACGAGCCGTTCGACTCCGCTCACGGCTGCAGCCGCGGCTCGCCCAGAGGTCTCGCCCTACCGGCGCTACCGCGCCAGACCAAAAGCAAACGATAACACAGATGAGTTCATTGGCAGCGAAGCGAGGAATGACCGGAGGAGGCATAATTTAAAGACCTGCCCTAGGGCAAAACAAAGTTCGCCATTCGCCGGGCATGCGCCTATACTGAAACAACGCTCATGGCCCAGTCACCCCCTGTATCCGAAGAGGAGCACGAGGAGTTTTCGCTCCCGCGTTTTGCCTTCATCATCCTGGCCACGCTGGCCAGCTTGCTTGCCGCGCTGCGGTTCTTCGTGCCGGGCGTTTGGACGGAGCAATTCCTCGCGCCGGTCTGGAAGGGCGTGGTGGCGTTTTTCATTGTCAGCCTGGTCAATTGCTATGTGGAGTATTTCTTCCATCGCTACGTGCTGCACATGCCGGCGATTCCGTTCCTGCGCAGGCTTTACCGGCAGCACACCTTGCACCACGCGCTCACGCACATTGCGCGGAAGCAGACGCGCGATGGCCGCGGAATTTTGTTCATCGAAAACAAATTTTCCATCGTCGAACCCGAGCAGGGTGAAGCGTCGTTTTTCCCGTGGTATTCCCTGGCGGTGTTTGCGGTCGTGCTGACGCCGCTGCTGATGTCGCTGCAATGGCTGTTCCCGTCGTTTCCGTGGTTTCTCTCCGGTTTCGCGGCGCTCGCATCATCGCTCACGCTTTACGAGATTCTTCACGCGATCAACCACTGGCCGTTCGAGAAATGGGAACCGCTGATCGAGCATCCGCACTGGGGCAGATTCTGGCGCCCGGCCTATGCGTTCCATCTGCGCCACCACGCCGTGATCGATTGCAATGAATCCATCTCCGGCTATTTCGGGCTGCCGCTGGCCGACTGGACCTTCGGCACCTGCGTGATTCCGCAGACCATCTATGCCGACGGCGAGGAATGGACGCCGGACAAATTTATCAGCCCGCAGCCGCGCAAATTAATCCGCTGGCTCGATGCTTGGGCCGATCGCGTCGTGCAGCGTCGGCGCGCGCTCGCGTCGACTGAGTGCAAGCCGGGAGCCGAAGTGGTGCGCACGGCACCCGCCATGTCCATTTACACCCGAGGCGAGGAGATTGCGAACTGGGTGACGCACGGGATCGGCCTCGTGATGAGTGTCGTGGGCCTCACGTTGCTGATTATTTTTTCCAGCCTGCGTGGCGATGCATGGCATGTGGTCAGTTTCACCGTGTTCGGGCTCGCGCTGCTGACACTTTATACCGTCTCGACGCTCTATCACTCCCGCCGCAGCGCACGGGGGAAGGCGCTTTTCCGGAAACTGGATCACGCCGCGATCTTCTTGCTCATCGCCGGCACCTACACGCCGCTTCTGCTGACGAATCTCCGCGGTCCCTGGGGCTGGACGCTCTTTGGCATCGTGTGGGGACTGTGCGGGGCGGGTGCGGTGTTTCAGCTCTTCTTTGGTGAACGCTACCGGTTGGTTTCGACCCTCGCCTATCTTTTCCTGGGCTGGCTGATTGTCGTCGCGATCAATCCCCTGGTGGCGCATGTCCCGGCCGGCGGACTCTGGCTGCTGTTGGCCGGCGGGCTTTCCTACTCGGTCGGCGTGATCTTTTATCGGTGGCACCGGCTGCGTTACCATCACGCGGTCTGGCATACCTTCGTGCTCGGCGGCAGCACCTGTCATTTTCTGGCCGTGCTACTCTTCCTGCTGCCGCGGGCGGTGTAGGCGCGGTGATGCCGGGCTTGTCCTCGCGCGGGGTAGCCGTACGGTCATCACCTAAAAGATGATTCACGAAGTCGCTATTAGCACTACGCGCGTTTATGAAGAAAGAGCTTGATCAATCTTCGCCAACACGGGCATCGCGTCGTGTGCACATCAGGCCGCCGGTTCCTGGCGACGGCGCGGCATTTCTTGAGGCAGTGCGTCGCAGCCGTTCTCTGCACCGACACTGGATTTTGCCGAAGCCGACCACCGCAGACGCGTTCATGACCTACATAAACCGGTTTTCCACCGGCACGCATCACGGATTTTTTGTCGTGCTCTGCGAAACGAATGAAATCGTGGGTGTCATCAACCTGAACAATGTGCTTCTTGACGCCCATCAAAGCGCATCCCTCGGATATTACGCGTTCCTGCCTCACGCCGGTCAGGGGCTGATGAGCGAGGGTTTGCAATTGGTGATTCAGCACGCGTTCACAAAACTCAAGCTTCACCGACTTGAGGCCAATATTCAGCCAGAGAACCTTGTTTCCATTGCACTCGTTAGAAAATGCGGTTTTAGGCGGGAGGGATTGGCGCGCGGTTCCGTGAAAATCAGGGGGCGGTGGAGAGATCATGAACGTTGGGCGATTCTTTCGTCTGATCTAAAGAAGAATCGGGTGTATCATGTGGTCTAACCAGTCGCTGAGGTGAAGCAATGAAGCCCAAATTTAATTTCGATCCCGTCGTGGCCGTTGCACGCCTGCGCGTCAGCGATCCGGTGCTGGGGGCGTTGATCGACCGCGTCGGTCCGCTGGCCTTGGAACTGAAGTCGGCCCACAGCCTGTTCGAGGCGATGCTGCGATCGATTGTTTACCAGCAACTGCATGCCAAGGCGGCGTCGACGATTCTCGGGCGCGTGCTGGTCGAGCTGGCCCGGCATGGCGGGGCGAAACCGGAGGCACTGGCCAAGGCTTCCGATGCCGCGTTGCGCGGGGCCGGTCTTTCCGCCAACAAGCTGCTCGCCGTGCGCGACCTTGCGGCCAAGTGCATGGAAGGCACCGTGCCGTCGCTGAAGGAGGCGCGCAAGCTGGGCGACGATGAACTGATCGCGCGGCTGACCACGGTGCGCGGCATCGGTCCGTGGACGGTGCACATGCTGCTCATTTTTTATCTCGGCCGACCCGATGTGATGCCGACGAGCGATTTTGCGATCCGGGCGGGGTTCAAGAAACTCTACAGGAAACGCAAGGATCCCACGCCCGAGGCCATCTTGAAGCACGCGCGGCGGTGGCAGCCGTATCGGTCGGTGGCGAGTTGGTACCTGTGGCGGTCGCTGGATGAAGAGTAAAGTGGGAATGCACAGCCGATCCATCCATGGCTCCAAGCAGGCTGTTGACGCTCATGCCTGTCACCGCCAACGATGGCGCAGGCGTACGCCCGGGTGGCGGAATGGTAGACGCTTGGGACTTAAAATCCCCTGGCCGTAAGGCCGTGCCGGTTCGAGTCCGGCCCCGGGCACCATGCTCCGCATCCAAGGTGCGGCGCATGGCACGGCCACGCCATCGGATTTGTTATTTTAGCCACGAAGGATCACAAAAAACACAGAGAACAAACTCTCTTTGAGCTCTATGTGATCCTTCGTGGCTAAAAATCTGGCTAACCGCTTACCAAGCGTGCGAGCGGAGAAAACGGTATCCTCGCCGTGGCCCAGGCGATATGGGTACAGGTTCATTTAAAATGCTCTTCCGTTTGCTGTGCAAATGAACCTTGCCGGCATGGAGGGCACCGCCCAGCGTAATGCGAGTGAAAATAGGTTTTTTCGGCGGCAGTTTCGACCCGGTGCATTTCGGCCATATGTGCGCCGCGCAAGACGCCTGCGAGCATCAACAGCTGGACCGGCTTTTCTTCGTGCCGGCGGCGCAGGCGCCGCTCAAACCGCACGAGGCGCAGTCTTCAGCTGCAGACCGGCTGGCGATGCTGCGTGCGGCGGTCGAGGAAGATCGGCGCTTCGAAGTTTCCGACTACGAGTTAACCAAAGGGGGCGTGAGCTATACGATCGACTCCGTGCGGCATTTTCGCGCGCAGTTCCCGCACGACCGGCTTTTCTGGATCATGGGCGGCGACCAGCTCCCGCAACTGCATTTATGGAAGGACATCCATGAACTCGCCCAGTTGATCGAATTCATTTTCCTTGAGCGACCGGGGCAGCTCGCGAAAGCCGAACCGGCCATTCCCGGCCTGCGGTTGCACCGCTGCGCGGGGCATGCGATTGAGATCAGCTCGACCGAGTTGCGCGAACGGGTGGGGCGGGGGTTGCCACTCGATTATTTCGTGCCGCACAAGACAGTTGTCTATATCAAGGAAAAGGGCCTCTATCGGCGGTCCTAACCGCCTGCTAATGAAAAAACCTGCCAAACCGACCGCCGCCATCAAACTCGCGCAGCTTTGTTGCCGCGCCCTCGACGAAAAAAAAGCCGAGGATTTGCGCGTGCTGGACGTGAGTGCCCAATCATCGATCACCGACTGCCTGGTGCTGGCGACCGCCACGTCCGAAACGCATATCCGCGCGTTGCGGATCGAATTGGAGAAAGCGCTCGATGGGGCGCAGGTGCAGATTCTGGGTGTCGAGTCGGCCCAGGAAAGCGGCTGGACGGTGGTGGACGCCTTTGACGTGATGGTGCATATTTTCACGCGCGAAACGCGCGCGCGCTTTGCGCTGGAAAACCTGTGGAAAGATGCCGACGAAGTGCCGACGGCAAAATTGCTGGCCGCACCCAAGCCCAAAAGAAAAGCCCCGAAAAAGGTGAAGGCGAAACGATAGGGTCAGCGGATTGTCACAAAAGCGCTGATCCCTGCGAGGCGCCTATCGGCAGGTTGGCGACATTTGCCATGCATTGCGCTACGTCGTACCGATGTCTTAGTGAGCCAGAAAGGCTCAAATGTCCTCAGGGTAAGGCCTCTGTAGGGATGAAATTGCTAGAAAAACCATAATTTTACGTTTTTTTAATACGCAATTAATGCGTATATTTTCAGGCATTCTGAATACTTCGCACGAGTTGTCGATGTGGTTTATGCAGCTATATAAATACTTATGGAAGCATCAGGGGATTTTTTCAGTGAGAATACAGGTGTTTATCCCTAGAGCGATTTTGCATCTCACTAACACATTAAGTAAAAATTTTTGCTTGTCTTGCCATCACAATAAGATTTGATGGAGCACAAGGTCGTTTGCTTTCGCAGACTTCATACAAACTCAGATCCTATATCATTATTAAAATACAGCTATCATGAATAAAAATCACAAACACGCCGCGAAGGGCTTCACCCTCGTGGAAATTATGATCGTCGTGGTCATCATCGGCCTCTTGGCCGCCATGGCCATTCCCGCCTTCAACAAAGTACGTTATACGTCGCGTTATAAGGCCATCGTCAACAATCTGCGCCAGATCTCTTCCGGCGCCCAGCAATACATGCTGGAACAAGGATCTTCGGCGGTTTCCGAAGGCCAACTGGAAGGCACAAGCTCATTTAACTACGTCAGGCCGATCGCCATCGTAAATGGTGAAACCTATAGCACGTTGACAAATATTACCAGCGCGACAACGCAGCTCTCGGTCAGCGAGACCGACGGCACGGTTGTAACGTTTAACATGTAATTATTTATTTGCCTGCCCGAAGCCGTTTTCCTCGGAAAACGGCTTCTTTTTTTTATGAGGGGAGAAGGAGGGATCTCTGTGCACTCCCCGGCGCCCCCGGTTGTGGTGCAGAACGGTGGAAAAGACTGGCGGTATGAATCAATCTGGCCTTTCCTGCCCAACGCATCCCCTTCCGCCAGTTACAGTTTCCTTTGGGCTTTGCTTTTGTGCCATTAGTACATGTCATTTAATAAGAATATAATAAAATTGGCTGGGGTCATAACCGTTGCCGCGCTGATCCTGGTGGCAAGGTTTTATCTTATCGATCCGCCCACGGCCACGACATTAATCACAAAATACGGCTATTGGGCTGTCGCCCTGACATTCGTTGGTTTTGCGGTATTGCTGGCGAGGCAGCTGCCGGGCAGGGAGGAGCTTTTGAAACTAGGCAAAGCGCATCGTGCCGGCCTGCTCTGCGCTCTTCTGGCCGGAATCTATTTCCAGGTCGATGAGCCGCGTGAATTCAAAGTGCTGTTCGATGAGTTTGTCATTTCCGGCGTGGCTCGCAATATGCACTTCGATCGCGAAGCAACCTACCCCGGGCGGGCCCATTATTTTGATGGCCACCTTATCATCATGGAATCCGGGGTGGATAAGCGGCCGTTCTTTTTTCCCTTTATTATTTCGTTGGTGCATGACGCTACCGGCTACCGGCCGGAAAATGTATTTTATCTCAATGCCTGCCTGGCCGTAATCCTGTTGCTGCTGGTGTATGCCGTCGGCGTTGCCTTTGGCGGGACGCGCCTGGGATGCCTGGGATTATTGGTCCTGGCCGGGCTGCCCTTGATTGCCCAAAACGCCACCGACGGCGGCTATGAGTTGGCGAACCTGGTCATGATTTTATTGTTATATTTTGTTGGCAGCCGTTACTATCGATCCTCCGGGGCGCAGGGCCTGGACCTTTTTATCTTAACCGCGGTGCTTCTGGCCCAGATCAGGTACGAGTCAATTTTGTATGTTTTGATCGTACCGGCGGTCGTCCTCTGCAAATGGTGCCAGGAAAAGCGGATTACCCTGACCTGGATGGCGGCATTTTCCCCGGGGTTGCTGCTGATGCCGCTATTGGCGAACGAAAATTTCTCGGCGCATACCGCCTATTTCCAAACCAATCCGGGTGAAGCATTTCTTTCGCCTCACAATTTTTCAGAAAATGCCAGAGTGGCCATTTTTTATTTATTTAATCCCAGTTTTGACGGCACAAATTCATTTTTATTGTCGGTCAGCGGCCTTTTTGGCGTGGCTTTCTTTTTGCTCTTAACCGGGCAAAAAATAAAGCAATGGTTCGTGCAGCGTGATGAAGGGATCGTCCTGCTTTTCCTTTTTGTCCTGACCTGTATAAATACAGGCATGATCTTGTGCCTTGCCTGGGGCCGTTGGGATGATCCCATGGTCTCCCGGTTTTCCCTCCCGTTGCAACTTCTGATGCTGGTTCTGATGCTCCGGTCCACCGTTGAATTTCTAAAGTCCGGGCCTCTGCCAAAGTGGATGGTGATTTTTGCCGGAATCTGGATTGTGCTGTTTGCCGCACCGGCGTCCGCGCGCCATTTTCAAACCAACCATAGCATCACGGCCCGCGAATACGCCTGGCTGTTCGATTACCTGGCGAAGAAAGATCCTGCCACCACCTTGACCATCAGCGGATCGGCCATCGGGCCGATTCTTTATAACATGCCCTGCATTCCCATTGGCAGCGCAAGAAACTACCGGTGGCAAATCAAGACATGCCTGGATGAAGGCATTTATCGGGAGATGGTCGTGATCCAAAGATTTCAACTGGACTTCAAAACCGGAAAGTACGTGGAAAGGGGCCCCACGGTGCTTGGCGATGGCTTCAAGCTGGAAACCATCGGCGAGAAAATTTTTTATCCAGATATCATAACCCGCCTAAGCCGGGTGGTGGATGTAGACCTTGACCACACACCCAAGCCCACGAGTCTTGAAAAAAAGACCACGTTTCTCAGCGAGCAGGATTACGACGCATATTTGCTAAACAAGTTTCCTTAAATCAAGTGGATCCCAAAGAACCATGCCGCTGGACACGCTATCCCGATATCGATGAGCGGGCCGGCGGGCCAGGCCCTGGCCGAGGCTTGGCCGGGTAAAAATTATTGAAGCAATGCCCGATGAGAAACCGAACAGGTTTGATCTATTGTTCAGTGATCGGCCTCGTGTGGCTCGTGGCGATGGTAGCTTTCTGGCCCGTGCGCCATTTCCAGTTCATCAAGTTTGATGACGATATTAATATATATTTAAACCCACATCTTGGGCGGTTCGACGGTACCACGGTGCGCTGGATGTTGACCGACACCCACGACATGCGCCGCTACATTCCGGCCGGCTGGGCCGGTTTTTCACTGTTATACGGGCTGTTCGGGCTGGACTCCTCTGGTTACCATTGGGCCTGCCTGCTTCTCCATGGGATCAATGTTTTGCTGGTGATCGCAATTTGCCATGAAGTCATCAAGCGGTTTGGACCCCGGCCGTCCGGCGGATCATGGGCGGTGGTTTCGGCCGCGCTGGCCGGCGCCTGGTGGGCCTGGCATCCATTGAGGGTTGAAATCGTCGCCTGGGCTTCCGGCTATATGTATGTGCAGGCCCTGTTTTTTTTATTGGGGTCTTTCTATTTATATATCACTCGCAAAGAAGGAACCCTGCCCGGACGCTTGAGGTTGTGGGCTTCGGCCGGACTTTATTTGCTGTCCGTTGCCACCTACCCGTTGGCCCTGGCCTATCCGGCCGCCCTGTTGTGCTGGGAAGCAGCCGATTCGCAACGCCGGTTTCCCTGGTGGAGCCCTGGCTGGTGGGAGGGGTTTAAGCCGGCCATGGGGAGGGTCCTTGGATGGTTTGGCTTGGTCTCAATCCTGTTGGGCAGCATGACGATTTATGCCGCGCTTCATGCCGGGCCGCTCTGGAGCCGGCCGGAGGTATTGGCAACTTTGACTTTTCCGGTCCGAATGGAGCACCTGGTCTATGCCGAAGGTTATAATTTATGGAAGCCCTGGTGGCCGTTTCCCCCAAGACTGGTGGCAAACTCCCTCAAAACCCCGGCGTGGCGCGACGGGATTTTTTGGCTTTGCGCACTGACCTTGGCTGGTGCCGCTTGGGGGTGCCTGGCCGTTAAAGCCTCGCGGCGATCGGGTTTCTGGGCGGTGGGGGCGGCCTACCTGTTCCTGATGTTGCCCATGTCCGGGCTGTTCGATGAGCCTTTTTTTCTCGGCGATCGCAGCAGTTACCTGGCCTCGCTGCCCTGGACGATGGCGGTGGCCATGTTGCTGGCGGCGTGCGCCCAACCATGGCAGAGAAAAACCGCCGGGTTTGTCCTGGCCGCGATCCTGTGCGGCATGTTTATCCTGAGCCGCCAACGGCTTGGGGGCTGGAAAGATTCGCAGACATTTTTTCCCACCGCAGTGCGCGAGCTTTCGCAGCCAGATTATGAAAAGGAACATCTTTATCACATGTGGGCCAATATGCTTAACCTTGAGGGCCGCTTTGAGGAAGCGCGGGCGACTTGTGAGCAGGGATTAAGGGAGTTTCCGGCTTCCGCGGAGCTGGGTACGCAGAGAGCCGCGGTTGAGCAAGCGGCGCGTGAGGCCGCCCAGGAGGCTGGTTTGCTGGGGCTGGCGGTCCCGGTACCTGGCTTGGTGAAGACTCACGACCGGATCGCCTTGCAGAAGATTCAGAATTCCGAATGGGCGGACGCCGCGGACCATCTTCGCGCCGCGCTCCAGGCTGCGCCGGATTATTATCCGGCGCGATTCAAGCTGGCCCAGGTCTTGGTCGCGCAAGGGAAGGCCGATGAGGCGCTGGCGTGCTACCTGGAAGCGCTGGCCTCATCCCGCGGGCATATTACGGACGGAGCGCGCGCCGGCTTTTTGTTGGTACTGGCGCAGGCCAGCGCGCTGAATGGCGAGGAGGGTCTTGCCCGTATCGCCGCGGAAAAAGCGCAGGAATTGCGCGCCAAAGCATCGCGGTAACGGGCCGGCTTTGCCCCTTGAAATCTCCACGGTTCCACCGCGGGCGGTCTCGGAGTGAAAGGTGAAGATCCCCGCGGCGCTTTAAATCTTATGGGCATCCATCGCGATGGACGTATAATGCAACTGTCCATCGCGGTTACGTTCGTCAAAGCGTTTTGATCTTCGGATTGTGCCATCCTGAATGGACCATACCTTGTCGTGGAAAATTCCTTGTTCGTCGAAGTATTCGAGCAGCTCGCAGCAAAAACCCACTTGCTCGAACAGGGCGGAAAATGTTATACAAGTGTAGAGCACCTTGTGATCATGGGCGCCAGCCCCCGTTCCGCCTGCGCGAACCCATTCTCTATAATGTGGATCGGGGTGCAGTCCGTCGGGTACAGCCAAGCGCAGATAACCGCCGTGGCGCAGATACTTAAAACAGAGAGCGGCAGCGCAGGCCCCCTCAGAAGGCGTGAGGTGTTCCCATACGTGTTCGGCGAGCAACGCGTCGATAGAACCAGGCGAAAAAAAACGGTTCCAGTCCGCAGCGTTGAGCACATTGAGACACTCGATGTCCGTTGGTATCCAACCGTGATCGTGCATGCCTGCGGCGCCGATGACAATTTTTCGCGGCCCAACATTTTGAGACAATGCCCGGGATAATCGTCGTGTCGCAGTCCTTCGACGATAGCTAGCTTTGATCCGGACAAGGGCAGGTCCCAAACCAGGGATTTTCTTTAGCGAACTCAACGTCACGGTTCAGCTAGTGGATAGCAGCAACAAATGGCGTTGGCTAGGACAAAGATAAGGGAGGGTCGGAAAAAGAGAGGCCGGTCGAAATTCCGCGCTCGAAATGGGGGCGTGCGAAGCAGGCCTTGTAAACGGCGAGTACAATTCTGCAGAAAGCGAATTTAAGAGAACAGGTCGAATAAAATGACGACCGCGCAAGCCGATGGGCCACGTCCCAGCCATTGACTGTGCAGCCGTCCTGCCTTGGAAAATAATGGACCGGTTGAAGACTAACCTAAATATGGATTGTCGGGCAAGGTGATCAGGCAGAAGCCACCCTTTCGCAACGATGCCAATATTGCTTGCGACGGAACCTTCTTGAAAATCACGGCGACAATCAGTCGCGGCCGCTTGATTTTGAGGCGGCAGGCCAGGTCCTGCAGCTGTATAATTCTCCGAGTTCGCTTTTCAAGCGGAGTGTTCTCTCCCGCCTTCACTTGTTCCAAACCGGGCACGTAGTGATCGTTGACGCCGTGAAAGGCCAAATGTTTAAGGTTCAATCCGAGCGCCGTCTTCTCGATTTCACGCCGCGATAGGCAATAGACATAATTGCCGACCGTTTCAAAAGCATGCCGTTGATCTTGTTTCCCCATGAGGGTCCGCAAAAGATCCTTGGTTTTACGAAAGATGAAATCTCCGATGCCGTGATTGATATAATGATCGTCCGGCTCGATCAAAACGATGCCTTTGCGCACTACCCGCAGCATTTCATAAAAAGCTATCATTGGCCGGGGGAAATGATGAAAAGCTTCCTTGCAAAGGACGTAGTCAAAAGCTTCATCGGGAAAGGACAATGACTCGGCATTTTCCTTCCGATAATCGGCGATCAATCCTCTTTCTTTGGCTTCGCGAAGCATGATGTCGGAAATGTCAGTCGGCAGGGCCTGACAGCCGTGCTTCATCAAGTACTGCGCGTCCGATCCGAAGCGACCATCGCCCACGGTCAACCAACTGGATTTTCCCTCGCCGTCGATCAAAGGAAGCAGGCAATCATACATCCGACGGTGTCTCCAAGCGTCAACGGTGTCCGCGTGCATCCATGATTCTCCGTTCATGCGCGATTGCCCATCCGAGGCAAATTTGGCATAATGCGACTCGTGCATGGCGTAACTGCGCTTTTGAAAACTGTGCTCGCCTTCCGACTTGTCGCCGATTCCCATAGGTCCAATAAAGCGATCTCAGCGTCTGAGGCAATAGTGGGATGGATGGCACGATTTGTTTCGCTTGGAGCGGACGCGTCTGGCAAAGTGAGGTTGCGTGAGGTTCGGGATGCGGCAAGCTCGGGTGCACTTAATCACGGCCGCACGCTTGTTCTTGATAAGCATTTGTCCGAGCACATCCCTGGTTCGCGCTCCGCTGCGTCCGAAATTCACCCGTGTTATTTTTCAACCCAGCCCTCTCGGTTGCGAGTTCGACGTGACGGCGATTGACGCCTTTGACCATAAGGGCAAAGTGCGAGCTGTTGTGACCGCAACGGTTAAATTTGAACCTCATGGAAAATGCAACCAAGCCGATTTACGTAACGCAGCCGTATATGCCGCCGCTGGAGGCATTCATTCCTTATCTGGAGCAGATATGGAAGAACAAGTGGCTGACTAATGCCGGACCATTCCATCAGGATTTGGAGGCTGCCCTGACGAGCTATCTGGAGGTGCCCCAGCTTTCACTGTTTGCTAATGGGACGATTGCGCTGGTCGTGGCGTTGCAAGCCTTGCGTATCAGCGGCGAGGTGATCACGACGCCGTATACCTTTGTCGCGACGGCGCACTCCCTTCTTTGGAATGGGATCAAGCCGGTATTCGTCGATATTGATCCAGCGACCTTCAATCTCGATCCGGACCGGATCGAGGCCGCCATCACACCGCAAACCACGGCGATTCTGCCCGTGCATTGCTACGGAAACCCTTGCGACGTTGATCGCATCCGGCGCATTGCCGATCGTTATGGACTCAAAGTGATTTACGACGCAGCCCATGCCTTTGGCGTGCGCTATCGGGGCGGGAGCCTCGCAAAACACGGCGACCTCTCCGTCCTGAGTTTTCATGCCACCAAAACCTTCAACACTTTTGAAGGAGGCGCAATCGCATCCCCCGATGTGAAAACCAAGCAGCGTATCGATTACCTCAAAAACTTCGGCATTGCCGACGAAGTGACCGTGGTGGGGCCGGGCATCAACGGCAAAATGAACGAAGTCCAAGCGGCGTTTGGGCTTTTGCAATTACAGTATCTCAAGGACGGGGATCAAAAACGCCAGGCCGTGGATCGACGCTACCGAACCGGGTTTTCCGGTGTGCCCGGCATCTGCTTCCTGCCTGAGCCAGCGGAGACCGTTGGAAATCATTCTTATTTTCCAATTTTAGTCGGGCCGGACTATGCGCTCAGCCGTGACGCCCTGTATGAACGGCTGCGCCAGCACAATATTCATGCTCGCCGCTATTTTTATCCCCTGGTTAGCGAAATGCCCATGTATCGAGGACTGCCTTCGGCCGCAGCGGCCCACCTGCCGGTGGCCTCACAAATCGCTGAGCAGGTGTTGTGCTTGCCAATTTATGCTGATTTGAGTCCTGAAGAACAGGAGCGAGTCATCAATCTCATCAAGGAATAACCCATGGCCTGGATGACCCTAGAACAGATTAAAGCGATGGGATTCGCCGCGGTCGGGCAAAATGTGCTTTTGTCCGACAAGGCGTCTTATTATAACTGTGCCAACATCCGGATTGGAAATAACGTGCGCGTGGACGATTTCTGTGTGTTGTCGGCGGGAACGGGAGGAATCGTGCTTGGGGATTATGTCCATATAGCGGTATATTGTCTTTTAATTGGAGCAGGCCGGATTGAAATGGCGGATTTTTCTGGATTATCTTCAAGGGTATCGTTGTATTCTAGTAATGATGATTATTCGGGAGCCACATTGACCAATCCTACTGTGCCGAAAGCATTTTCCGGTGTTGTGAATGCGGACGTTTCTTTGGGCAAACATGTCATCATTGGATCCGGTTCAATCATCTTGCCGGGTGTGACCCTTCGAGAGGGAGCTGCCGTGGGGGCGCTCAGTTTGGTAACACGGGATTGCGAATCTTTTAGTGTCTACTCGGGGGTTCCGGCAAAAAAGATCACGCAAAGGAAGCGTGATCTACTTGATCTAGAAAACCGCCTGCGCAGCCAATCAAGCTGATTTTTTCTGCCTATGTCGCTAAAACGCAATGAACTGGCTAATTATATCGGGCAGACTTATGGAGGAGTGATTGGCATTGTCATGTTGCCCGTGTATGTGCGCTACATGGGGGCAGAGGCGTACGGGCTGATGGCTTTTCGGCGTACTGGGCGTGATCTGTGTGAGCCGTCGGGGTCTGGCGCCGTTTTACCCAACACCGAGTGTCTTTGCCGGCAAGTGCCATGCTTCCCAGCGGGATGTCAGTAGACGAAGAAAAAACTGACCGCGTTTGTGAACTGACGGCATTGATCCACTCGCATTTACCCGAAGTGGAAGAACAGCTCAAACAACATCATAAAACCTAGCGGCCCAATCTTTCCCTGATTATATAGGCCGGACGAGCCAGCACGCTTCGGTGGCAGCGCACAACGAATTCACCGACTATACACAGCAGTCCCGTCACGACCAGAGCAGCGGATACAATAGCATTCAGGATCAATCCATTTGTAACTGAACCCAGGAATATCCAGTGAAGCAGCGGATCAAGCAGGATTCGCAAGATGAGCAGAGCCGCCACACCGAGCAAAGCAAGGCCCGTCCACTGAAAGACAGGCTCTGCAAATACCATCATGTTGTCGGTGTGATAACGCCAGAGTTTTAGGAACTTCCAGCCGGACTTGCCCTGCGCGCGGGCGCGATGGCTCACCGGCACCTCCACAATCCGGCCGACGCGGGAAACCAGCAAAGGGATGCTCAATATTTTGTCCGGCCCAAGTTCAAACGCTTGAATGAGGCGATGATTTATGAGGCGAAAAGAGCAGCCGAAATCCCTCAACTCCGTCCTTGCCACCCGTCGCATTACCCAATTCGCAACAGCAGAGGGCAATTTGCGGTTGAGGGCGTCTTGACGATGCACGCGGTAGCCATTTACCATGTCAGCGCCCGCTTTGGCCGCGGCGATAAACAGCTCTATTTCGTCGGGGATAAGCTGAAGATCACTGTCCATCGTTAGTATATAACTGCCCTTCGCTTCAGCCAGCCCGGCTGTGATCGCCGCCGCTTGGCCTGCATTCTTCATCAAATCCAGAGCCACAACAATGCTGGCATGACACTGGAAGAGCCTGCTGATCGCCGCGAACGTTTGGTCCGCAGAGCCGTCGTTCACGAGGATGATCTCGTAATCAAGCTGCGTTCGATCCAACGCGACAATCAGCGATTCGATGAATAGACTGATTGTATTCTCTTCGTTGAAGCACGTAATAACTGCGGAAAGATACGGCTGGGACATTGTCGTCATCAAAACGCGAGCACATTGTCGGACGCTATGATAAGGCGAGTGAACAGCACGTACGATGGATGATCAACGACATTCTGGCGGGTAGGAATAGGCTTGTTGTTCCGAAATTCGCGCACGCAATCACAACCGCTCGGAATAATCATCGTGGCAACGAAAGACTGCGCTTTCTTATTCGCTCAGGGGTGGTTCGCGCTGAAAAGGTGAAGGACGTGCGTTTCGAACCGGATTGTTCGGCAAAAACCATCTCGACTGTGAAATACTGGATTTCCCTTTTGGGTGGTGTTAGGTGCGAGCATCTGGAAGCATGGCCACTGATGATGGCGAATTCTTGGTCACGCTTATGGCAAACATTTAACGAGGTATTGGTCCGTCCCGGCGTCAGGGCCGCTGTGAATAATTTTCGGTGGTTAGTAGCCGAAAAACTGGTTCGCCTCATGTTCACTGCTATCGTTGGCTTTTGGGTGGCACGATATCTTGGCCCAGTGCGCTTTGGCACGCTCAACTATTGTATGGCGTGGGTGGCATTATTCGGGGTGATTCCTGAGCTGGGGTTGGAGGCGGTGGTCAAGCGCCACTTGATTTCTCATCCGAAGGAGGAGTCCGCCGTGCTGGCAACAACGGTGATGCTTCGCTTGGCCGCCATCCTGGTGGCCGGTGCGAGCCTCGCGTTGGTTACCTGGTTATTTGTCGATAACGCTGTCGAGCGCCGGTTAATGGGCATTCTTGGCCTGCTGTTGTTTCAACCCGTGTGGCTGAGCTGGGATCATTGGTTTCAGGCGCGGCTTTGGGCGCGAGTCTCGGTGTTGGCGCAAGCCGGCGCATATGCGATCGGCGCGTTGCTCCGAATTGCCATGATCCTTTGGCATGCGCCGATCACTGCGTTCGCCGTTGTCGCGGTGCTAGAATCGGCCTGTGCAGGAATGATCTTGATCGGCCTGGCTAGAAACAAAGGCCTGCGCTTGGAATGGCGTTCAGCCAGCCTGACCTGGTGCCGTAGCTTGCTGGCCCAGTCGTTGCCCTTGCTGCTCAGCGGCATGGCGGTGCTGATTTATATGCGAATCGATGCCGTTATGCTGCGGAACATGGCGGGCGAAAAGGTGGTTGGCATCTATATGGCAGCGGTTCGGCTTTCTGAAATAGGTTATTTCTTACCGGTCGCAATGGCCTCGAGCCTTCTGCCGGCTTTGCTGCGCCAACGCGCCACGGATCGGGCAAATTATGAGGCGAGCTTTCAGCGTTACTACGATTTGAGCGCAGGCTGCGCTTATGCGCTAGCCCTGCCGATGGCTTTGATGGCGCCTTGGATTATCCAGTTGGCTTATGGAGCCGCCTACCGTGAAGCGGCGCCGGTTCTCGCCGTGCACGCTTGGGCCAACTTATTCGTTTTTCTCGGTGTGGCCCGTGGACAATTCCTTGTCAATGAAGGTCTCACTGGATTTTATTTGGCCGCAACCGCAGCGGGCGCGCTGACAAATATCGTACTTAATCTGATATTAATTCCACGGATCGGGGCGATTGGGGCGGCTACCGCCACGGTCGTCAGCCAGGCTGCGGCAGCATGGGTTTCATCGTATCTGCATCCGGCGGCACGTGTCGCTGCGGCGAGCCAAACCCGGGCGCTGTTATTGCCGTTCAACGGCTGGCGTTATTTTTCCCGCCCATAGCCGGGTCTTCGCTGTTCTTGTCGGCACCGGCGCCGCTGGCCTGCGCGACCAGGCCTCACTGCTTCGGTTTCAACCTCCATATTTCGAAGGGGAAAATTGTCTTATCCAATTTGTAATGGGCCATTACGCTGTCATTCAAGGGATAGTTTTGAAAGTTTTCTGCCGGAGCTCCATCCCAATCGTCGTAAGAGACATCGATCATGGCACGAACCGCGAATCGCGGTAACGGCCGGGAAGTAAACTCCCGGTTTAACGCTAATAACGTCGCGGGCGGAACGTTGAATCTTACCGCCCACGCCAAACCATAGGCTGGTTTGGCATCGAGAATGAAATACAGCAATGGGCAATCGTCGTAAACGAGCAAAGGCTCACCATAAACAAGCTTTGGTTTGAGATAGACATATAATCTTTCGATGCTAGCGACCCGCATCGGAGCTGACTTTATGTGCGCGAGCTTGGGAACGCCCGAAAATTCAGCGCTCAATCTGCCCGGGCACCCGTCGCGATAAACATTATTGAAATTGGCGCACGCCAAAACAATGACGGCAGCGGTAAGAACGGCCGCTGAACCGAAGCGGCGAAAGAAAGATCGTTCGCCAGCCGGGGACAAAAGACGCGATAGGCTGACGCTGAAGCAGAAAGGCAGCCCGAAGGCACCCGACACCCAAGACCGCCACGGAGTGAAATAATGCGTGGAACTCGCGTAGATCATCGTGGCGACAATTCCCAACGAAACGGCGCACTGCAGCCGCGAGTTCTGGGACCAATCAAGGCGGGTCGAAATCGAGAGGTATACTATGCTGGTGGCAAGGCCCGCCAATGTTAAAAAGGATGTGAGATAATAGGGCTCTTTTGGATAGAAAACCAATAGACCAGCAACCGAAACGATCCCAAACAAAACCGACACACGTTCGCCGGAAGCGATCGATCCTTTGCGCTGGAAAACAATCACGCCGGCCGTCGTTGCGACCGCCAATCCGGCGTAAGGCGGCGACAAGGGAGAGAACGAAACCAAATAAGCGAAGAGTTCACGATAAAATTGCAGCGGGTGGCTTTGCGCGGCATTAAGCGGAGTTGAAGCGAGGATCAAGGGCAGTCTTTTTGCCCATAGGTCAGCGGAGCCACTGAAATACAAGCCGATGGCCAGCAGCAGCCAGCCCGCAAAAAAAACAATTGGACAGGCGAGACTCGTGAGAGGTGAAACAGTCGCGCCTGCGGCATCCTTATCGAAACGATATGAAATAAGGCCCACCGCAAGCACAGCGGGCCCCAAAATAATCAGTGAAGGATAGACAACGGTGGCGATGAAAAGGCAGAACCCGGCGACGATTTGGAGCCCAACACCCGACCGGGCTCCAGACCGGCCTGGAAGGGTCCATAAAACAAAAAAGATGAGCAACGAATCGCTCGAAATTGTGTTGTACGAGGGCGTCCCGATCGCCAGGGCGTTGTCGCCATAGCATGGTATAGCCGCGATCAGCAAACTTTGCAGCGGCGGGTTTCCCGCGCGAAAAAGCCAAAGGCTGAGCAGAAAAAATGCTGTCAAGTGACCCGTCCATCCCAGCATTCTCCATTCGAAAAGCGTCATGGACGGATGAAGCCTCAAGGGCCAGATTAAAAGGAGTTCCATTGGCCTCACCAGGGTTACTATTTCGGATGAAAAAAGTTTTTCTCCGAAAAGAAGCCTGAGCGGCCAGGCCAGGTACGCCCCTTCGTCGGTAAAGTCCATTCCTAGGCACGCCTTATAAAAGCCGTAGAAGAAAAATGCCGCTAAGAAAAATATTAAATATAGATAGAATCTTTTTTGCCGATGCATCTTAGGTAGGCGCTTTTGCGGCCGCGCGGAAGTTGATTATGAATGGTAGTTTAGCCTGTATGCCCCCTCAAGAAGAATAGGTCGTTGCAATATATTCCCTCCCTTATTTAGCCTCCGCTCGTGTTTCCCGACGGCCCTAACACCGAGAGTTTAATGCGGCACGCTTGGTCGTTTGCCGACCGCGATCAGACCGGCACCCCATGACGGACCCGATCCCGGTCGTTCTTTTTGCTTACGCCCGGCCTGTGCACCTGGCCCGGGCATTGGCGTGCTTGCGCGAAAATGGCGTGCCCTTGATTCATGCCTTCGCCGATGGCGCCAAGGATGCGACTGATGCCGGGGCGGTGGCGGAAGTGCGTGCGCTGCTGCGGGCGGTGGATTGGTGCGAAATGAATCTGGTCGAGCGCGAGAAAAACCTCGGCCTTGGGCGCAACGTGCTGGCGGGCGTAAGCGAGACAGCTTCAAGGTACGACGCGTTCATCGTGTGGGAAGACGATCTCGTCTGTGTGCCCGGCGCCTATGACTGGTTGTGCGCGGCGCTACGACACTTTGCGAATGATCCACGCGTCTTGAGCGTCACGGGATGGACGCATCCACGCGTGGCACCGACCGACGTGGGCGACCAACCATATTTTGATGGCCGTGCAGAATCCTGGGGATGGGGCTCGTGGCCGCGTGCGTGGCAGGGCATGAAGGAGGAAACCGCATGGCAGAAATTGCGCTTGGCCGAACGCCAAGGGATGCCACGCGCTACTTACGGAGCCGACTTGCCGAGGATGGCACGGACTGAACAACGTAAGAATCTTTGGGCGGCGCGCTGGCTCTACCATCATTTTCAGCACGGCGGACTATGTTTGCGCCCGCCATGGTCTATGGTTGAACATAGTGGTTTTGATGCCATGGCGACCAATGCACCTGTATCGGTCGGCTGGGAAAATCCACCATTGCGTCCTGTCCCGCCGCTGCCAGGCAAGTGGCCCGAACCACGCGAGCATTCTCAATGTCGAGTCATGTGGCAGGGCGCCCATCCTGCATGGCATGTGGGTTTACCCAGGCGGATCATGCGCCGACTTCATGGCTTATGTCGGTGGAAGCATTGATCATGAGGCATGCGATGCGGAACCTGTGGATTGGTACTTGATGGAACAGGCGTTAAGGATAAAAATGCTTGAAATGGATTCTGTTGAAACGATTTCCGCAGGCGGGAATACGCTCGCGCTCATTATCCGCAGTTCTATTAATATTCCGGGCATCTCGTTTTTTACCCCCGGAAATTTTAGTCAGCAGCTTGCCTACATGCAGCATCCTTCCGGAAAAAAAATTATTCCGCATGTGCACAACATCGTTCACCGGGACGTGGCCCAGACCCTTGAAGTTTTGTTTGTGCGCAAAGGGCGGCTTCGGGTTGATCTTTATGACGATACGCACCGTTATGTTGAGAGTCGCGTGCTTAGGGCTGGTGACGTAATTCTTTTGGTTTCAGGCGGGCATGGTTTTGAAATGCTGGAAGCGGTGGAGATGTTTGAGGTCAAGCAGGGGCCGCATGTAAGGGACGGAGACAAAACCCAGATTCCAGACGTGCCGGCCCATCAGATTCAAACTGCTGGAGAAAAAAAATGATCCCGGTAAGCGAACCGCTTCTCAATGGGAATGAAAAGCGGTATTTGGCCGAGTGTATTGACTCGGGCTGGATCTCGTCCGAGGGCCCGTTCGTGGCGAGGTTTGAGCGCGCCTTTGCCTCCCGGATGGGATGTTCTCACGGTGTCGCCGTGTGCAATGGGACCGCGGCACTGGAGACGGCGCTCTATGCGCTTGGCGTGGGTCGCGGTGACGAGGTCATCATGCCATCATTCACCATTATTTCCTGTGCCCTGGCTGCGATCCGCCTTGGCGCAAGGCCGGTGCTGGTCGATATTGAGCCGGAAATGTGGTGCATGGACACGGCCCAAATTGCCGGCCGAATTTCCCCCCGGACGAAGGTGATCATGCCGGTTCATATCTATGGGCATCCGGTGGACATGGATCCATTGTTGCGGCTACGGGAGAGCCATGGCTGCAAGATTCTCGAAGACGCGGCGGAGGTGCATGGGGCGGAATATTTCAGCCGGCATCTCGGCGACCGGTGGGTCAAATGCGGGGCGATGGGCGATGCGGCGGCCACGAGTTTCTATGCCAACAAAATCGTGACAACGGGCGAGGGAGGGATGGTGCTTTCGAATGATTCCCTCGTGGCCGATCGGGCGCGTTCGTACCGAAACCTCTGTTTCCAGCCTGAAAAGCGGTTCTATCACACCGACCTTGGATTCAATTTCAGGCTGACCAATCTCCAGGCGGCGGTGGGACTGGCCCAGGTGGAAAGGCTCGACGAATTCATAAAAATCAAAGTGCAGCTTGCTGCCTACTACCGGCAGTTGATCGAAACGATTCCCGGTATAAGGTTCATGACCGTCAAGCCTTGGGCGAGACCGGTCTACTGGATGTATGCCGTCGAGCTGGATCCACGATCCGGGCTTGATGCCACGGCGGTGATGGAACGGATGCGTGCCCGCGGCGTTGGCACACGGCCTTTTTTTATGGGTTTGCACCGGCAGCCTGCGCTGCTCGATCTCGGTCTTTTTCGCGACGAGTCCTATCCCAACACGGACAAGGCCCATCGTTTGGGTTTCTATCTGCCGAGCGGACTGACGCTCACCGAAGCGGTGATAGAGAAAATTGTAGCGGCACTCCGGGATTCGCTAAAATGAGAACCGAAGCCTTTTTGCGGCGGGCGCTGCACGACATTTTCAAGCTGAAAATCGCGATAAGTGTATTTCGAGGGAAAAGAGAATGAGAAAAATTCGTATAGGCGTTTTTGCAAAGAAAACATCCCCTGTCGATGGGGGAGCGGATACGCTTCTCGAAACGATTAACCGGAAAGTCCTTTCGTCTCTGGCCGTGGACATGGTTGAAATCGTACAAGTCCCCTGGGGTGCATGGGCCGGCCGGCGCCAGTCATCATGGTATCTCCGCTACCGGGTCGCCCGATATTTTGGCGGGGCCGTTCCGCAGATTGATCTGCGGCCAGTCTGCCGGCGCTTGCAACTGGACGTCGCTTATTTTGCGACTCCAGCTTTTGTGGAGATTGATATCCCGTTTATTTATACACTTTGGGATATCGGTCATCGGGTCGTCCCCGAGTTTCCAGAAATGCGTCTCGGGCACGATGAGTGGACGCAACGTGAGGCGCTCCATCGTCGGATGCTTTCCCAGGCGAGTTTCGTCGTGGTGGGAAATAATGCGGGGGCAGGCGAGGCCTGTGAATTATTTGGACTCAATCAGGAACGGGTTGTCCCAATTCCTTTTCCGAATCCCGATTTTTCCCGGATCGACGAGATTGTTCCAAAATGGCTTCCGGAACGGCCGTTCTTTTTTTATCCCGCCCAATTCTGGGCGCATAAGAATCATGCTACGTTGCTCCATGCGCTCGCCTGGCTGTTGGCGAACGGCAAGCCGGTGCCGGACCTTGTCTTGGTGGGCTCCGACAAGGGAAACCTTGAACACCTCAAGTCCATGGCGGCGTCGCTGCAGGTGGCAGACCGGGTGCACTTTGCCGGATTTGTTCCCCGAGGCGAGTTGAAGGTGCTCTACCGAAAAGCCGTGGCGCTGGTGTTTCCCTCTTTGCTCGGGCCGAACAACCTCCCCCCGCAAGAGGCGGCGGTTCTCGATTGCCCCATCATCCTGAGCGATCTTGCCGGGCACCGTGAGCAACTGGCGGACGGGGCCATCTATGCTGCGCCCTTGGATGCGGCCGTCTGGGGCAGCGCGATGGCGAAGCTGATGTCTGAGCCGGAGTTCAGGCTTGCCCTCGCGAACCGGGCCAAGATTGCGGTGAAGGGCTACACGGCCGAGGCTTATGCCTCCCGGCTTGGGCAGATTTTTTCCAATTTGATCGCCCGGCGAATGCTCTGGGGTGATTAGACGCGCACTTTGAAGGGCGTTGAAATGAGTTCTAAATGAAACTCCGCATCGTTACAGCTACCCGTGGTCGTTTGCCGTTTTTTAATGAAGCCATTGCATCGATCAGAAGCGCATGCCCGGAAGCGGGGCAGGTGATTGTTTGCCCCGCGGCGTGTGTGCCATCAATCGCGGCGGGAGCCGGGGTGGTGATTTTGCCCGAGACCGGCACCGGTCTTTACGCCGCGCTCAACCAAGGCTGGCGTGCGCCGGGTGGGTGGGATGCCTTCACCTGGCTCAACGACGACGATCTTTTGCTCGCGCCCGGCTTCGGCGGTTTGATTGAAGCATTGGCGCGGTGGCCGGAGGTGGACGTGGCCTATGGACGCATAGGATTGATTGGGGCGAAAGGTGAAGCTCTCGGCGCGCTGCCGGTGGCGCGCCGCGGTGAGGACTTGGCGGCGCTGCTTGCACGCGGCATCATGCCGCTCGCGCAGCCGGGCACGGTGATCCGGCGGAGCCTGATCGATCGCCTGGGCGGCTTCGATGAAACATTCCGGTCGGCGGGCGACCTCGATTTTTTTGTCCGGGCGCTGGTGGCGGGCGCACGATTTGAGTTTATCAACGCGCGAGTGGCGGACTTTCGTTTGCACGCCGACCAGCTCTCCAAACACCGGGTTGAAGTTGAAGCGGAGACGGCACGAGCCTTGCAGCCTCTCGCCCGTGCACCGCGCAGCTTGACGGCGTTGCTGCGATTCCGCCTAGGCAATGCGGGTGTTTATTGCAGCCGCGTGCGACGCCATGGATTTATGTCAATGCGGGAACTTTACGATCAGCCGGAATAATCATGAGCCCGCGATCGACCACGCTTTTTATCTCCAATGTCGAATGGAGTTTCGTCTGGCAGCGGCATCAGACCCTGGCGGCGTTTTTTGCGCGCGACAGCGAGGTGATCTTCTGCGAGGTGCCGGGCACCCGCCGGCTGCGCTGGGCCGATACGGCGCGGGTGTGGCGGCGGCTGTGGTCGCTGGGCCGTCGAAACCCGGCGGAAAAACTGTCGTCAGCCGCTGGCGTGCGCATGGCGCGGCCATTTTTGCTGCCAGCGACGAACCGGTTTTTCTGCGCCATCAACACGCGGCTGCTGGCGCGTTTTGTCCGACGCGATGCATCACTCTCGGCCGGTGTCGATCTGATCGTGAACTATTCGCCGTCGCGCTCCGCGTTGCAGTTGCTCGCGCGGGTGCCGCACCGGCGGCTCATCTATGATTGCACAGACAACTGGCTGGCGGTGCGGGGCATCCCGGCATTTTTGCCGGAGGACGAGCGGGCGCTGCTGGCTCAGGCCGATCTCACTTTGGTGCCCAGCCGGCGGCTGGAAGAATTGAAACATCCGGATGCGCGGCGGCTGGTGCGCGTGCCGCATGGCGCGCTGGTCGAGCGATTTTTGCTGGCGCCGCGGCAGCGTGAAGCAAATGCGCTGGTGACGGTGCTTTATTACGGTCATTTGCATGCCCAACATTTGGATTTCAGTTTGATTGATAATCTGGCGCGCACGCGACCGGCCTGGTGCATCGTGCTGGTGGGACCGGTGAAAACGCCGCACGCGTTTCCATCGAATGTGCGGTTGGCCGGCCAGCAACCGCATGAAAAATTGCGCGAGTCCATTGCCGAGGCGGATGTTTTGCTGCTGCCGTACGTGCTTAACGACTATACTCGCGCCGTGTTGCCGGCAAAAATTTATGAATGCCTTGCCACCGGCCGGCCCATCGTCGCCACGCCGTTGCCGGAGCTGACGACTGCCTTTGCCGGGCCTCTGCGCTTTGCGACCGATGGCCCGGGCTTTGCCACGGCGGTGGAGGATGTGCTGGCCAGTGACACCAGCGAAACACGCGCGGCACGTGTGGCGCTGGCCCAGGCCAACACTTGGGAACAGCGCTACGGCCACATCCGAGCCTTACTGGCCGGGCTTGACGCAGAGGAGGCGAGCGGATGATCACCACCGAACCAATCCTGTCTATAATCATTGTCGCCTATAAATCGCGCGACGAGATTGGGCCGTGCCTCGAGTCGTTGCCGCGCGGGCTCGACGGCCGCGCGGTCGAGGTGGTCGTGGTGGACAACTCGCCGGGCGACGGGGCGGGCGAGTTGATTCGCACGCAATTCTCCTGGGTCGACTATGTCGCCGCGGACAAAAACCTCGGCTTTGGCCGGGCCAACAATCTCGGCTATGCGAGCAGCCATGGGGAATGCGTGCTATTCCTTAATCCCGACACGGTCTGCAACGAGGCCGCGTTGGCGCACTGCGTCGCTCGGGTGCGCGCCGAGCGCGAGATCGGGCTCATTTCGCCGAAGCTCGTTCTGGCCGACGGCGCGATGGACCTGGCCTGCCGGCGCTCGATCCCGACACTGTGGGACGGCTTTTGCCGCGCGAGCGGGCTGGCCGGGGCGTTTTCGCGCACCGGATTTTTTGCAGGCTACAACCTTACCCATTTGCCCGCCGATGGCACTTACGAAGTCGGCGCGATCAACGGCGCCTTCATGCTCGCGCGGCGCGAGGTGTTGGAACGGGTGGGGCTGTTCGACGAAAATTTTTTCATGTATGGCGACGATCTCGATTTGTGCATCCGCATGAAGCGAGCCGGCTACAAAATCATTTATGACGGCCGTGTGCAGGTCACGCATTTGAAAGGCGTGAGCGTGGCCAAGGATTACGATGCGATGGCGCTGGCAATTTTTGACGCAAACCGCGACGTTTACCTGAAGCATTTTAATCCGCGCGGCTCACGGCTCATAAATTTGAAATATCGAATCGCCTTTGGACTCTGGAAACGCGTGGCCCTGTTGCGGGCGCGGCTGCGCGGGCACCGGCGCGTGCGGCCGGTGTGATGCCAATCTCGCTTTAGCCACGAAAGAGCACATAGAGCACCTATTAATTGGGCGCGAATTTTTTACCGCGGATTGCACGGATGATCGCCCTACTTCGCTCTTCGAGCTTCGAAGGGCAGGCGGATCCGGATCAATGCATTTTAACCACTAATTTTCACTAATCAGCACTAATAGACTGCTGAAAAACTTTGCCGGCCGTCGTTGCGATCGGAAAGCGCTGCAGCAGCGTTTTCCTGCTCGCAACGCGACGGCCAACACGGCCTTGGCCGTGTGCTGCGTTTGCAGCATAGTTTTTCATCAGCTTGTTCATATCAGCGTCATCTGCGTGATCCGCGGAGAAATGATTCCGAGATTAGTGCCGATTAGCGTCCATTAGTGGTTAAAAAAGTGAGTCCAATGCGTGTTCTCTGCGCTCCTTGTGATCCTTTGTGGCTAAAAAGGTTTGAAGATTGAGCCGTGCCTTTGTCCTCTTCTCTCTGATCATCGAAGCGCTGTGTAGTGTTAACGCACCCCAAAGGCAAAATGTCCGAAGCAAAAAAAGTTCTCCTCAGGCCGGATAACAGGGCGATCTGGCGATGGGCGATGGCAGCGGGGTTGGCCGTGCTGGCAGCGCAGTGGTGGCTCGTGGCGCGCGCTGGGACGGATGTTCCCTTTCAAGACCAGTGGGACGTGGAGGGGAAGTGGCTTTATCCCGCATGGCGTGACGGCGCGCTGCGGTTGGCCGACTTGTTCCAGCCCTATAACGGACAACGCCTGGTCTGTACGCATTTGCTCAACCTGTGTCTGTTCGTCCTCAATGGGCAGTGGGATCCGTTGTTGCAGATGGCGGTCGGGGCGTTTTTGCATGCCGTCGGAGCCATGTTTTTAACCCGAAAGCTGGCGGCCCTCGGCGCTGGCTGGAAGGCGCGCGGTGCCATCACTGCAGGTGTTGTCCTGGCCTGCCTTCCGTTGGCATCGTGGTTTAATGCCCTCAACGGGTTTCAATCCCTCGTTTATTTCACGCTCGGTTTCTCGCTTATCTCCTTCGCCCGGCTTGGCGACGTAAACGCTTCTGCGATCAAATTACTTGCCGGCACCGTCGCAGGACTTGCCGCCATGTTGTCGAGCGGAGCCGGCGAACTCGTCCCGGTGGCGTTGGTGGGATTAATGATCTTGCGCATCGCCGAGGCGCGGGGCGGGAAAAACATCCTGTGCACGGCTTGGCCTGCAGCGGTGTTGTTGGTTGCAGCCATCGCGCTGATGGCATCGGTTCCACCTGACCACAACTTGCACGCATTGCAGTCGCATTCTGCAGGTGAGTTCCTCGCCGCTTGCGCCCGGCTCATGGCGTGGCCGCACGTCGACCAACCCTTGGCCGCCCTCGCGTTAAATCTCCCGTTGGTCCTCGTTGTCGCCGCCCGGATCCTGCGGCGTCGCCAGCCACGCGCGGGCGAAGACTTCGTTCTTTTGCTTGGTGGATGGGCGGTGGCCATCGCACTCGCCACCGCGTGGGCCCGCGGTGGTGGCGGTGAACTGCTGGCCGGCTTTATCCCTTCGCGCTACGTCGATTTTATCGTGCTGCTGCCGCTGGCGAATGCCTGGTGTGCCATCGTGTTGGCGGCGGAGGCAACCGGCCAATGGCGGACGCGCGCCCGCGTGCTGGCCGCGGTGTGGGGTTGTTTTCTTTTTATCGGCTGGCTGGGAATTTCGCTGGAGATGTGGCGGGGCATTGTGCGGCCGCGGATCCATGACCGCCTGGCGCCGGTGAGGCTGGCGGTGGCCTTCCAGGCGAGCGGCGACGCGACGGTGTTTGCCGGGCAACCCCGACTGTATGTTCCTTATCCAAATCCGGAGTCGATCCTGGTCGTATTGCGTGATCCACGACTACAGGGCGCCTTGCCGCCGTCGTTTCAGCCCAAGCAGCCTTTGGGACCACTGTCTCGCGCGGTGCGGGCGCTGATGGACCAATAGAGCATTGATTAATTTGGTTCAGATTTTTTACCGCAGATTGCACGGATGATCGCCCTACTTCGCTCTTCGAGCTTCGAAGGGCAGGCGGATCCGGATCAATGCATTTTAACCACTAATTTTCACTAATCAGCGCTAATAGACTGCTGAAAAACTTTGCCGGCCGTCGTTGCGATCGGAAAGCGCTGCCGGAGGCAGGCCAAAGTCACAGGAATCAAGTGACAAGTAGCAAGAGGGCTCTGGGCGCATATTCCTGATACTTGAAAACCTGCTACCTGCTACTTTTTCGATACCCAACTAGCAGCACAATTTTTCATCAGCTTGTTCATATCAGCGTCATCTGCGTGATCCGCGGAGAAATGATTCCGAGATTAGTGCCGATTAGCGTCCATTAGTGGTTAAAAAAGTAAGTCCTATGCGTTTGTGTCGACACTGGCGCCGATGGCCGGTGTGATTAAGAACAGTTCGAAAATAGTGTAGCCACGAAGGATCACAAAGAACACAGGGAACAACCTTTCTTTGAGATCTATGTGATCTTTAGTGGCAAAAATTATCCGATGAAAAAGCGTGATGGATGCGGGCTAATCATCCCGAGTAATCGGCCGGTCTGGCTGTGGGCGGCGACGGCGGGAGTGATCGTGCTGGCCGCGCAGTGGTGGCTGGTGGCGCGGGCGGGAACGGATATTCCTTTTCGGGACCAATGGGACGTGGAAGGGCTCTGGCTCTATCCGGCGTGGCGCGACGGTACGCTGCGACTGAGTGCTTTATTCCAAGCGCACAACGAGCACCGCCTCGTCTGGACGTATTTGCTCGATCTTTCGCTGTTCGCGCTCAACGGCCAGTGGGACCCCTTGCTGCAGATGGCCGCGGGGGCGGGGTTGCACGCTTTGGCCGTGGGATTTCTCGTGCGTGAGCTGGTCCGTGGCAGCACGAACTGGAAAGTGCAAGGTGGCCTCGCGGCCGGCGTCGCGCTGGCCGGTCTGCCGCTGGCAGCCTGGTTCAATGCGCTTTGCGGAATCCAATCGAATACTTATTTTGCTCTGATATTTTCGTTCGTGGCCTTTGCTTGGTTGGGCGCAGAAGAGCGATCTCGCGTTAAGCTTATTGGGGGGATGAGCGCGGGCCTGGCGGCCATGTTCTCGTTGGGCGCGGGCGAGCTGGTCCCGGTGGCCTTGCTCGGGCTGGCAGTTTTGCACGCCACCGAAAGACGACGGCTGGCGGGAGCATGGCGCAGCATTTGGCCGGCGCTGGTTTTGCTGGCGGTGGCGGTGGTGTTGATAAAATCCGTGCCGGCCAATAAAGTGCTGGAGTCGTGGCATGCCGGTTCGCTCAAGGAGTTTACCGTTGGGTTTATGCGAGCGGCGGCTTGGCCGCACACGGACCAACCGCTCGCCGCGCTGGCGTTGAATCTTCCCCTCGCGTTGGTCGTGATGGGCCGGATGGCCCGCCGTCGGCAGCCGCGGACAGGGGAAGATTTTGTGCTTTTACTGGGAGGCTGGGCCGTAGCCAACGCCCTGGCGATGGCGTGGGCTCGTGGTGGCGCCCCGGAATTCCAGGCGGGAATCGTGCCGTCGCGGTATGTGGATTTTCTTGTGCTGCTGCCGCTGGCGAATGCCTGGTGTGCCATCGTGCTGGCGGCCGAGGCGCTCGGTCCATGGCGGCTACGCGCGCGCGTCCTGGCGGCGGTGTGGTGGGCTTTTCTTTTTCTCGGCTGGCTCGGCGTTTCGCTGGAGGCGTGGCGTGGCATCGTGCAGCCTCGCATGGAGGATCGCCTGGCGCCGGTGAGAGTCATGGTGGCTTTCCAGGCGAGCGGCGATGGGAGGGTATTTATCGGGCAGCCACAGTTGAATGTCCCTCATTTCAACATGCCCCTGATGCTGGCGGTATTACATGACCCGCGCCTGCAGGGGGCCTTGCCGCCGTCGCTTCAGCCCAAGCTCCCCATGGGGCCGCTTTCCCGCGAGGTGCGAATGCTGATGGGACAGGAAATGCACCGACGAGCCAATCATAGCGGGGCCGATCCGAAGATGACAGGTTTCTAAGGATTAGATTAAAGAAAAATCGGGCTGGAAATCGCGCTAAAGTAGGTGGATGCACGCGCTCTCGCTTTACCTCGATACCTCGGTGATCTCTTGCAAGGCTACCCGTCCTTGCGCATAGTAGCGCCAACTTTTCTGATCCATGGCTACGAAGAAAAAAAGTTTTGACGCAGTGGCGGCCTCGCGTCGCTGGCGCATCCAGACCGGGCGCAAGTTGCGCGGCCTGAGCTTCGCGCAGCAGCAGGTGCTTTTGCAGCGCACGACCGACGCATTGTTTGCGGCCAAGCCGTCGCGTCGCGCGTCTGCGCTGACGCATCGCTAAGGGCCTGGCGAACTCTGGCGGCGGCACATGGGCGCTTAATTTGGACCTGGCCGCTGGTGCGCACACGCTCAACGCCAACGCCGTGGATCAGGCCGTGTTTCTCCAGCGCATGAGGGTGAGCGCGAGGATTTGCGCGTCGAGCCAGGGCGACCAGTTTTCGATGTAGTAAATATCGTGCTGGATGCGGGCGGCGAGGTCGCTGTCGCCGCGCAGGCCGTGAACTTGCGCCCAGCCGGTCATGCCGGGTTTCACGAGGTGGCGCGGGAGATAATGGGGAATGGAATGTGAGAGTTGCTCGACGTGGTAGGGCCGCTCGGGCCGCGGGCCGACCAGGCTCATGTCGCCGCAAAGGACGTTCCAAAATTGCGGCAGCTCGTCGAGGTTCCAGCGGCGCATCCACGCGCCGAGGCGCAGGAGGCGCGGATCGTCCCGCCCGGTGCTCTGGTGCGCGGCATCGGTCGCGTCGGCGTCGGGTGTCATGCTGCGGAGCTTGTAAAGCCTGAACGGGCGGTGCCCGTCGCCGACGCGGGTCTGGCGGAAGAGCACGGGGCCGCCGGGCGACTCGCGCTTGATCAGCGCGGCGAGCACGAGCATGGGCAGCGCAAAAACCACGAGGCCGATGAGCGCGCCGAAGATGTCAACGAGGCGCTTGAGCGCGCGGTTGAACAGTTTCGTGATCGGAAGCTCGTCCACGCCGAGCACGGGGAGCCGCCCGATGGTTTGCAGGCGCAGGCCGCTGAGAAAAATCGGAAACGCGGTCGGGATGACCTTCCATTCCACATAGGCGCGTTCGCAACACTCGATGATGCGTTGCATGTCGTCGCGGGGCAGGTCGAGCCGCGTGGCGATGAGGAGATCGACGGCTCCGCGGGAAAAAATATCATCGAGCGCAGCCGCGGGCCCGAGGAGGGGAATGTTTCCCGCGGTTGGCGTCGGGTCGCCGGGCAGCGTGACGAGGCCGGCGAACGCGAGCGGATGCGCGGGACTGCGCATGAGCTCGGCGGCGAGTTCACGGGCGCCCTCGTTCCAGCCGAGCAGAGCGGTCCGGCGTTGCAGGCGGGCGCGGAGGGCCGGCCGGGTCAAAACAAAATACACCAGCGCGCGCCAGAGGGCGAGCAGGGCGACGACGCAGAGGCACGCGATTACGACAAAGAGGCGCGAGATGGGCGGGTTGAACTCCATCACGAGCGACACACCGAGGTAGGCGGCGAGCCAGAATGTGGCGCCTTTAAAAATTGAGCTGAGATTCTGGTAGCGACGCAGGAGCAGGCGGCTGTCGTAGAGGCCGAGTTGCGCGAACGCGCCAATGAGCAGGGCGACGCCGAGCAGGAGCAGCGGCAGGTAGCGCGCGAACGTGGCATCGGGCACGGCGAGGCCGAGGCGGCCAAGCGGCGACATGTAGCGCAACGCATAGCCGAGCGAGAGGCCGGCGAAGGTGACGAGGGTGTCACCCGCGAGGAGGGCGAGGGGCACAAATGTCTCGCGGAAGCTATTGGAGGCTGCGCGTGGCAAGGGTTGAGTGGTTTACAAAATACTGTAGTCACAAAGGATTGCGAAGAAAACATATGTTTTCGAAGGTTTTCTTTGTGGCCACCTCATCCCGTTGGCTGTTCTTCCGAGCCACGAAGAATTCATGGCAGATGTTTTAGCCACGAAGGATCACAAGGATCGCAAAGATAAGTTTCCGATCACAGCACGTATTTTTTGATCTCGAACTTATAGCTGCCAAAATTAATCAGCAGACCGTGGTTTCGACGGGAGAATTTTAAGTAACCAAGCAATTGCGCGGTATGTTCCTCAGCCAATGTTTTACAGGCTTTGAGCTCGACCAATAATTCGTTCTCCACAAACAAATCGGCCAAGTAGTCTCCGAGTCCAGTGCCATCTTCGTCCCGGACCAGCAGGGGAACTTGTTGTCCGATGCACAACCCGGCCTTGCGCAAGCGATGGGCCAGCGCATTTTCATAGATCTTCTCCAAATGGCCATGCCCATGGTAAACATGGATGGCGTAAGCTGTTTCCCTCACCTTGTCGCAGAGATTATTGATTTCCATGCCACATAATAGCAGTGAAAAATCAGCTGCTGAAATATATGCCCGCTTTCTTTGAGCTCTTTGTGATCTTTTGTGGCTAAAATATGCTCTAGTCTGCTGCTATCTTGTCGACGGACGGGGATTGTCGAGAAATTCGAGCAGCAGAGGCGAAGGCAGCCAGCTTTTCCGGGGGAAAAGAAACGCCAGCGAGCCGGTGGCCAGGGCATTTTCATGCACGTCGAACAAATCCACCGGCATCGGCAGATCGAGGTTGCGCATGAGCACGGGATAACCGGAGCGCCCGCGGCGGTAAACGCGCGCGGGCGCGGTGAGGATCGGGCCGGGCGCCGGGTCTTGCGCGAAAAAATCGCGGCGGGCGGGCGTGGTGGCAACCGCGGCGACGGCGCGGCCCGGGAGCTCGCCAAATAACCAGGCGCTGAGCGCCGAGGTGTAACGCAACTCTGCGCCGGGCCAGCGCTCGGGCGGCAGGCGCGTGGCCAGCTCGCGATAATATTGTGCGACCAGCGCGGCGGTGGGCGCGCGCAGCGGCGCGAGCGCAGACGTGCGCCACCACGGCGACGCGACAAAGATGGGATCATTGAGGCATTCGAGGGCCAGCGCCTGGGCGGCGGCATTGGCGCGGCCCTGGTTCAGGCGGGCGAGGCCGAGGCCAAAATAAACGCCGCCTTTGTCCGGCACGAGATGCGCCGCGGCGAGGAAGTGACTCTCAGCTGCGGCCGGGTCGCGCACGAGGAGCAGCCAGCCGAGGTTGAAATGCGCGATTTCCTGCCCGGGATTGAGCGCGAGGGATTTCTCGAACAAGGCCCGGGCGAGGCTGGCCTGCGCGGGATTGCGGTCGAGCGCGAGCGCATCGATGTTGAGCGCCGGTGTCGGGTCTTCCCGGCCGAGCGCGCTGATGAGCACGGCGGCGGTGATGACTGCCAGCCCCAGCGCGGCGCGGACGCGCGGTGCGGCAAAGCTAACGGCGGGTGGTGCGCATGCGGCGATGCACGCGGCGGCCAAAGCCATGAACACCGGCACGTCGAGTTGGAAATCGGTCAGCGCAAAAATGCCATAGCCGACGAGGGCCAGCCCAGCCGTGGCCGGCGCAGGCTTTTTCCACAGCGAACAGGCCACCAGCGCGGCCAGCGCCAAAATGCAGGCGAGACCGGGCGCGCCGGTGTCGGCCCAGATTTGCACGGGAGTGCTGTGGAGCTCCAGGGCGGTCTCGACCCCGCCATCGAGCCGCGCGCGATAGCGCGGGTAAACGAGCGGCGTGACGCCCGGGCCCCAGCCGAGCAGCGGCCGGTCGGAACCCATGCGCAGGCCGGCGGTAAACATCGCCGAGCGTTGCACGGCGCTGTCGTCGGGCGGCGCGGAAGAAGTTTCTTGGGCGAGGAGATCGCGGATGCGCGGGTTGGCCAGCGCGAATACCGCGACCAGTGCGACGGCCGCGGCGGCGAGCAGCACGGCGTGCTTGGTCCGCAAACGGTCGCGCCGCCAGGCCAGCGCGAGTACGGTGAGCAGCAAGCCGGCCAGCCCGAGCACGGCGCCGCGGCTGCCGCTGGTGAAGAGCATGAACAACGCCAGAGCCAGGGCGGCCACCCAGCCGGCGCGGGCCCGGCCACGGGTGTGAGCGATGCGCGCGCTGAACCAGGGCAGCATGAACACGGCCAGCCCTCCGGTATAGTTGGAGTGGCCGAGTGGATGTTCGTTGCGTTGATTGAAGAGGGCATGCAGCGAAGCGATTTGCCCGGCCCGCAAACCGGGCACGATCTCGCTGAAGAGCCACGAACCGAGGCTGTCGGCGAGCACCACGACAAAAAACCAACCAAGCGCACGTTCAAGCGTGGCCAGGCGGGCCTTGGTTTCAGCGGCGTCGGCCTGCAGCGAGTCGAAGAGAAGAAGACCGGCGGCGAGCCCGGCGAGCAGCGTGGCGGCGGCGGGCAGGCTTTGGGCGCGAAAAGGGCTGGCCAGCGCGGCGGCGAGTTCAACCGCGGCGAGGAGGCCAAGCGGCCAGCGCCACGCGGTGGCCGGCAAGGCGAGTGGCCGCGGGTCGAAAGCGGTGCGCACCAGCAGCGCGGCGGCGGGCGCGAGTTGCACAAACCAGAAGGCCAGCCACCAGGGCCACGAATACATGCGCGTGGCGCCCTTGTCCACGAGCGTGAGCGCGGCCAGCCCGGCGAGACCGAGCACGCAGAGCAGGCGCGTGAAACGTTGGGCGGAGGTGGCGGGGCTCATGCGCGGCGATTGATTTGGTAAGCGGTCAGCCGGATTTTTTGCCACAAAAGATCACATAGAGCTCAAAGAAAGGTTTTGCTCTGTGTTCTTTGTGATCTTTCGTGGCTATATTATTTTTAAACCGCTCTAAAGCCATGGCGAGCGGAATTGGTTTGTGAGGCCACCGAAGCCTTGGCGAGGGCGGCCGGGCGCGCTCAGAACGCGTCGGGCCTGCTTCGCTAAAGCAGTTAAAATATTGTGGCCGCATGGGTATGCTGCATTGAGCAAGCTTGGGTGGAGCGCGTTGACCCCTGTATAGACCGGGGACATGGGTGACACACGTACGGGGACATGGGTAACACTTGGGGATGCCCTGGATTACCTCTACACCCATGTCACAACGATTCGAGTTCGTCGTTTTAGCCAGCAAGGCTGGCACCAATTTCCGCCAG
>DATMLS010000031.1:0-71676 GCA_035569995.1 Opitutaceae bacterium
TGCCAGCCTTGCTGGCTAAAACGACGAACTCGAATCGTTGTGACATGGGTGTAGAGGTAATCCAGGGCATCCCCAAGTGTTACCCATGTCCCCGTACGTGTGTCACCCATGTCCCCGGTCTATACAGTCCCGACGCGCTCAAATGGAAAACTTGAAGTAAACGCGTCGGGACGCCGCGTTCCACCTTTGTGCTTATGTGCACAATATCTTGAATTGCTCTAGCGAAGACGGATGTCGGGCGTAAAGCCCGACCTACAGCCCCACCCGGTTGACTCTGGCATTATTTCAGCTATTTTGCGTTGTCCGGCGGACATGTCGCCCGCCGGCTGCCAACCTCTCTACCCCAGGAGACGACTATGCAAAAACTCCACGACCTCACGACATGGGCGGAGTCGCGCCGCGAACTCTGGCTTGATTGCATCCGCATCTACCTCGGCCTCGGTCTCTTCGCCCGCGGCCTTTTGCTCATCTGGAACGTCCGTACGGATTTTTTCATAAACATGCTCTCTCGTTCGGGTGAAACCTGGCTCTTATCGGCCACGCTGCTGCATTATGTCGCCCTGGCGCACTTTGTCGGCGGCGCGATGCTCACCCTTGGCTTGCTCACCCGCCTCGCCGCCCTCGTGCAGATTCCCATCCTCGCCGGCGCAGTCTTCATCGTGCACCGGCCGGACGGCCTCTTCGCGCTCGGCCAGTCGCTCGAGTTCTCGGCGCTCGTGCTCTTCCTGCTCTGCGTGATTTGCATCAGCGGCGCGGGCCGGCTTTCGCTCGACCACGTTATCTTCAGAGAGCACGCGCAACCCGACGCCCGCGAACCTATTGCCCAGCGTTGATCGAAATTTTGTAGGTTGGGCTTTACGCCCAACATGTCGGGGATAAACCCCGACCTACAATCACCCTAGTATTCGCAGAAACTCACCCTCGTCGATCACCGGCACGCCGAGGGCCTTGGCTTTCTCCAGCTTTGAGCCCGCCTCGGCGCCCGCGAGCACATAGCTGGTTTTTTTGCTGACGCTCCCGCTCACCTTGCCGCCGGCGGCTTCGATGCGTGCCGTCGCCACCTCGCGCGTCAGCGAACGCAGCGTGCCGGTGAGCACAAATGTTTTTCCCGCCAGCGCCGTGCCCACCGCGGCGCGCGGCGCGGGCGCGGCTGGTGACACGCCAAGCGCGAGCAGTTCGCTCACGAGCGCCCGGTTCCGCGGTTCGTTGAAAAACTCGATGATGGCCTGCGCCATCGTCCCGCCGATGCCTTCGATCAGGCTCGATTTCTTTTCACCGATAAAATCCTCGAACTTTGCATGCGCCAGCGCATCGAGGCTGCCGAACCTCACCGCCAGGTCTTTCGCCGCCGCCGCGCCCACGTGGGTAATGCCGAGCCCGTGGATGAAACGCCACAGCTCCGCGTGCTTGCTCGCCTTGATGGCGGCGAGGAGGTTGTCGGTCGATTTCTCGACGTTCTTGCCCAGCGTCAGCAGGTCCTCGCGCCGCAGCCGGTAAATATCCGCCACGCTCTTCACCCAGCCTTTCTCGACGAACGCGTCCACCATCGCTTCACCCAGGCCCTCGATATCGACGCAGGCTTTGGAGGCAAAATGCTGCACGCGCCGCCGCACCTGCACCGGGCAGTCGTAATTCGGGCAGCGCAGCGCGACCTCGTCCTCCAACTGCACCACCGGCGTGCCGCACGCCGGGCATTTCTTTGGAAAAACGAACGTCACGCATTCCGGCGTGCGGCGCGCCAGGTTCACCGCCACCACCGCCGGGATGACTTCGCCCGCTTTCTCCACATAAACGTAGTCGCCCACGCGGATGTCCTTGCGCGCGATCTCGTCGCGGTTGTGCAACGTGGCCCGCGCGACGGTCGAGCCCGCGAGTTGCACCGGCTCAAGCTCCGCGACTGGCGTGAGCACGCCCGTGCGGCCGACCTGGATGGTGATGGCCTGCAGCCGCGTCTCCGCGCGTTCGGCGGCAAATTTGTAGGCCATGGCCCAACGCGGCGCCTTGCTCGTGCTGCCCGCCTCGCGCTGGAGCGCGAGCGAGTCGAGTTTTATGACCGCGCCGTCCGTCCCATAGGGGAAATTGTGCCGCAGTTGGTCGAGTTTCTGCACCGCGGCCCACATCTCGTCGACGCCGCGCGCGGTCCAGATTTTTTCCACGGTCGGCAGTCCCCACGCCCGCACCTGCGCATGATAGCCGCTCTGCGTCTCGCCGGCGGCTTCGGCCGGCTCGCAGTAACCCAGACCGTAGAGCACGATCTCGAGTTTGCGCTGCGCCACCTCCTGCGGATCAAGCTGCTTGAGCGTGCCCGCGGCGAGATTGCGCGGATTGGCATAGACCGGCTCGCCCGCCTCCTCGCGTTCGCGGTTGATGCGCTGGAATTCCGCCAGCGTCATGAAAATCTCCCCGCGAATCTCGATCACCGCCGGAATCGGCGCGCCTTTCGCTTTTTTCAACTCACGCGGAAGCGAATGAATCGTGAGGGCGTTGGCCGTCACGTCGTCGCCCTCGACGCCGTTGCCGCGCGTGACCGCGCGCACGAATTTGCCCTTTTCGAAAGTGAGGCTGACGGCCAGGCCGTCGATCTTCGGCTCGATCACGTAGGTGAGTTCCTCGCGATCGAGCAATTTCACCAGGCGGGTGTGAAATTCGCGCAACTCGGCCTCGGAATACGTGTTGTCGAGACTTTGCATCGGCTGCCGGTGCCGGTAGGTGGTGAAACCCTCCAGCCGGTCGTCGCCCACGCGTGCCGTCGGCGAGTCGGCGCCCGCGGCTTTGGCAGCGTCGGGAAACTTGGCCTCAAGGTCGGCCAACTCGCGCTTGAGCCGGTCGTAGTCGAAGTCGGAGATCTCCGGCCCGGCATGGCGGTAATAAAGCTCGTCGTGCCGGGCCACTTGGGCGCGGAGCTCGGCAATGCGTTTTTGGGCCTCAACGACTTTCATCAGCCGCCATTAGGCACTGGCTTGGGGGAAATTTCAACCGACAGTTACAGTCTGATAGGCAAAGGCTTTGCTCACGGCGAAAAACGCTCTTGCCTCGTTTCACCGGTTGCCGCTAGCTGACCCTTCTTCTGTTCGGGCTGTAGCGTAGCCTGGTAGCGCGCTTGCATGGGGTGCAAGAGGTCGTGAGTTCGAATCTCACCAGCCCGACCATTTAGACTAATTCCCCTTCCCGTTCGCATGGAATGGGAAACACTCAGGTGTCCCCTTTCTCACCATGACAAAAGCAAAGCCAAAAAAGATCACGTGGCTTTCCGACGTGGAAGTGCACGACTACCCGGCGGCTGAATCCTATCTCAGCCTCCTTTATAATGAGGAGCAGGTGGCCAAGATGAGCAGCCAGCTCAAACGCGCCCCAATTGTGCAATTCAAGGCCAAGGATATTTTCCGGGCGTCCCGGCTCTCCTTGCTGGGCGTGAGCAATTCCCACGTCGATAAAGACTGGGAAAAAATCCGAAAAGGCCAGAGCCTGTCTCCTCTCTTGCTCGTCAGGGACGCATCGAACGGCAAGGTCGTGATCGCCGACGGCTATCACCGGCTCTGTGCCGTTTACGGGATCGATGAAGACGCCTTGATCCCGTGCAAGATCATCTAAGCGGCCGGGAAGCCCAGTCCACCACGGATTACGCGATAACACGAAACCGTTTCTGCAATTGCAGGCATGGTACCCTCACCCCGTAAAAACCACGCCTCTTTTTTGATCGCATCACGCCGCGGCGACAACTTTGTCGAGTGCGCGCATTTTGGCGCCGGTTGCAAACAACGCCCGGAAAAGAAGGTCCATGGATACGTCAGGTGCCGCAGCTTCCAGTTTGGCGATCCGCGACTGGCTCGAACCGATGCGGCGCGCCAGTTCCGCCTGCGAATAGCGCAACCTCAAGCGGCGGCGGCGCACCGCCTTGGCTAAAGACAGCCGCAAAGCAACCAGGGCGCTCTCTTCCGGAGCAAGGGCCAGAAATTCATCGGCAGAGCCCACCTTGAATCCGGTAGCCTCGAGCCGTTGCTTCTTTTCGTGTTTCATGGGATGGACAGGTAGTGTTTTAACCGTCGTTGGCAGTTCTCCAACACCGTTGAGGGAGTCTTCCGGGTCGTTTTATTGTTCACGCCGAGAATGACCACGGCATCGGTCGAGAGATGGTAGAAAATACGCCAGTTGTTGTTTTCATCGCGGATGCGAAGCTCATGGCAACGCAATCCTATGACCGGCATGGGACGTGAATGCGGCAGGCCGAGGTTTTCGCCCTGCTGCAATCGCCGCAACAGCACACCGGCCTCAATCCGACCCGCCCCTGAAAACGGCGGAGTCTTGATTTCTCCTTCCATCCAGACGAGAGGCTTGCCGGCTTGAGACATGAAACCTTTATATTGATTCCGGCATATGTCAATTCTGACATTAAATGGACGACGAAACCGGTTCGGAAAAGAACCGGCTTAGGTAAAGCGGCTTGGCCAGGCCGGGAATAAAGGATTTCGCAATCATGCCCTGCCAGAGTAGCAGCAAATTTGCAGCGTCGGGTTGGGATAACCCGCCCTACCTTAAACGCCTTAACCAATCCTCTGCCGGTCGCTGAGCGCCCGGGCCACGTCGATGGCAAAAAACGGTCCGTGGAAAATCATCCCGGTGTAAACCTGCACGAGCGTCGCACCGGCATCGAGTTTTTCGCCGGCCGAGGCCGCGTCGTTGATGCCGCCCACCCCGATGATGGGCAGGCGCCCGTTGGTCGCCCGCGCGATGTAATTGATGATTTCCGTCGAATGGCGGCGCAGCGGCGGGCCACTCAGTCCGCCGGCTTGGGTGACGTGCACAAAGGAGCCGGGCCGTTCGAGCGTGGTGTTGGTGGCGATGATGCCATCGAAGCCGAATTCGGCGATGGCTCCCAGCGCGTCGTCGATCTGGCGGAAGGAAAGGTCAGGCGCAATTTTGAGCAGCAACGGCTTTTTCGTCTTGCCGGGCTGCGCCGCGCGGTCGCGGTTGGCGGCGGACAGCGCGGCAAGCAGTTCGCGCAGGCGATCCTCCTCCTGCAGCTTGCGCAGGTCGGGCGTGTTGGGACTGCTGACGTTGATGACGATGTAGTCGGCGTGGTCGGCGAGCAGCGCAAAGCTGCCGAGGTAGTCGGCCACGGCCTGGTCGAGCGGCGTGGCCTTCGATTTGCCCAGATTGATGCCAATGGGAATGCGGCGGCGGCCCGGGCCGGGCTTGCGCGCGAGATGCGCGGCGATTTTCTCCGCGCCGTGGTTGTTGAAGCCCATGCGATTGATAACCGCCTGCTGCCTAGGATAGCGAAAGAGCCGGGGCTTCGGGTTGCCGGGCTGCTCAAGGCGCGTGACCGTGCCGACCTCGACGTGGCCAAAGCCGAGCGCGGCCGCGGCGGGCCAGGCCAGGGCGTTCTTGTCGTAACCCGCAGCCAGGCCAACCGCATTGGGAAACTTCAGCCCAAACGCCTCGACCGGCCGGCCCTGTGCCGCTGGGAGCCGGTGAAAATGTTCCAGCGCCCGGCACAACGGCGGCACGGCGCCGAGCAGCGCCAGCCCGTGGACGCTCAATTCATGTGCCGTTTCCGGGTCCAATTGGAAAAATGCACGACGGAAAATTTTTTCGTAGAACCAACCCATACCCCCGAAAGTGCGGAGCACGCCGCAAAAATGCAAGTGTCGGGCAATTTAGGGCGTTTCTTTGAAATAAAACACGTGCTTTAGTTCAAAGACACGCCCTCACTGCATTTCGACCGGCGGGTTGACAGAAAAACCACCCGAATATTTTTTTCTGCTTGTTTTTTAAAGACCCGTTTGCACGCTGCGGCTCAATTTCCAATCCGGCTCTCGGCGGAGGCAGCCTCGGAAAAATCGGCAAAAAACCGTTTTCCTGGTTTGACTCGCGCAATCGACAGCCCTTTTGCTCCAATCGAAGTTACTCGTTACTGATACCAATGCCAAAATCTACCAACCCTCTCGAATGGTGCATCGTGCGCCTCGGCGATGACCACAACTGGTGGGTCGAAGAAGTCAGCGATCCCGTGCGTTGGGACGTCGACAGCCTCAGCATCATCGACCCGCGCCAGGTCGCCCACCTCATCGAGCTCGTCGAGTCGCTCCGCGACCACGGCTTCGACCAGGACGTCTTCGAGAAGGCTTTCATTTCTTTCCGCATCGAAAAGGACCAGGGCCACGGCCGCGTGCGCCTCAAACGCGTGAAGGAGCCGCTGTTTGAGTCCGAAGAAAAACTTTTCGCCCTGCCCGACCACCTCGACGAGGAAAACGGCCCCTATGCCGACCTGCTCGACCACCTCACCCGCTGCCGCGTGAAGATGCTCAACGATCTCTTCGACTTTGAATCCAAGCTCACCATCGACGAAGTCGAGGACCAGATCCGCGAAGACCAGAACACCAATTTCATCGAAGGCAAAGCCGTCCACGTCTTCGCCGAACTCACCGCCATCCTCGATTTTGTGCCCGAGGGCTGGGACACCGACGAGGAACGCCCGGAAAAGTCCGCCGAAGAAGTAGATGATGCCGACCTGCCCGAACTCGACAAGGAAGAGGAAGAGCGCCTCAAGAACGACGCGTCCCTCAAGTGGGATGACGACGACGAGGAAAAGGACGAAGACGACGAGAAAAAAGAGGACGATAAGGACGAGGACGACTCCGACGACGACGAGGATGCGCCCAAGGGCAAAGCCAGCAAAGGCGACGACAAGCCGCGCAAGAAGTCGCGGGGAAAGTAAGTCTTAGATGTAGGCGGGGTGCCCTCACCCCGCGATCGATCTCCATGCGGGGTGAAGGCACCCCGCCTACATTACCCCAGCGCTGCCGCCATGTCCTTGGCGAAATACGTCAGGATCATGTCCGCACCGGCGCGCTTGATGGCCAGCAACGACTCGTTCCGGCAGGCCTCGAGGTCGAGCCAGCCGCGCTGCGCCGCCGCGTGAATCTGCGCATATTCGCCCGAAACCTGATAGGCCGCGACCGGCTTGTTCGTGCGCTGGCGCACGTCGCGGATGATGTCGAGATACGGTCCGGCCGGCTTGACCATCACGATGTCCGCGCCCTCGGCCGCATCGAGCGCGATCTCGGTGAACGACTCGCGTCGATTGGCCGGATTGAGCTGATAAGTGCGCTTGTCGAGCGACGGCGTACCGGCGGCCTTGGCGCTGCCCACCGCCTCGCGAAACGGCCCGTAGTAAGCCGAGGCGAACTTCGCCGAGTAGGCCATAATGCCCGTTTGCGTGCAGCCCGCGGCATCGAGTGCGCGGCGGATGGCGCCCACGCGGCCGTCCATCATGTCCGACGGCGCCACGAAATCCACGCCGGCCCGCGCGTGCAGCACAGCCATCTTCACCAAAATTTCCACCGTGCGATCGTTGTCCACGTCGCGACCGTCCGCCGTCAGCACGCCGTCGTGCCCATGCGTCGTGTAAGGATCGAGCGCGATGTCGGTCATCACCGTCAGCCCCGGCACGGCCTTCTTCACCGCCTGCACGGCCCGCAGCACCAAGGCATCCTCGCGCAACGCCGCGCTGCCCTCGGTATCCTTCAACCGCGCCTCAAGCTTGGGAAACAGCGCCACCGCCGGCACGCCCAGCTTGGCGAGCGCGCGGCATTCCTTCACCAGGTCGGCGATGCTGCGGCGTAACACCCCCGGCATCGACGCGATCGGCTCGGGGCGGCCCTTGCCCTCCACCACAAAAAGCGGCGCGATGAAGTTCTGCGGACGCAGCACCGTGCCCTCGACCAGCGCGCGCAGGCTGGCCGTGCGGCGCAACCGCCGCGGCCGCTGGGTTAAATCGAGCTTGAAGTTTTCGGGCATGGACAGGCTAGGACCATGAACTTAAACCGCTAATCATCGCTAATTCACGCTAATCTTTAAAAAAGTGATGGAAAAGAACTCCTTTATTAGCGCCAATTAGCGAAGATTAGCGGTTTTCAGCCTCATGCCCATCAAACTTTTCGACTCGCTCACGCGGGAGATTCGCGAACTCCGCCGGCCGGACCCCAACAATCCGAAGGACGTCTTCAGTTTCTACAACTGCGGCCCGACGGTTTATGCCCCGGCGCATATCGGCAATTTCCGTACCTTCATCATCAATGACGTCCTCCGCCGCCTACTCGAACTCGAATACGGCCCGAGCAAAGTAAAGCACGTCCGCAATCTCACTGATGTGGACGATCGCACCATCGGCCAGACGCAGAAAGAAAAGCTCCCGCTCGGCGAAATCACAAAAAAGTGGACGGACCTGTTTCACGCCGACTGCGACGCGCTCAACTGCCTGCGTCCGCACGTCGAGCCCACCGCCACCGGCCACATCCGCGAACAGGTCGATATGATCGAGGTGCTCATGCAGAAGGGCAACGCCTACCGTGCGCCCGACGGTTCGGTGTATTTCAAGGTCAGCTCGTTTCCCAACTACGGCGCGCTTTCCCGGGTGAAAGAGCGCGAACTTAAGGTGACCAACTCCGTCTTTGACGCGGACCATAAGGATGAAGTCGGCGACTTCGCGCTCTGGAAAGCGTACAAGCCCGCCGAAGACGGGGATGTGAAATGGCCCGGCCCGCGTGGCGCGAGCGAAGGTCGGCCCGGCTGGCACATCGAATGCAGCGCGATGATCAAAACGCTTCTCGGCGATACCATCGACCTGCACACCGGCGGCGTGGACCTGCTCTTCCCGCATCACGAAAACGAAATCGCCCAAAGCGAATGCTGCAACGGCACAAAGTTTTCGCGCCACTGGTACCACAGCGAACACCTGCTCGTCGAAGGCACGACGATGAGCAAGAGCAAGGGCAACTACTACACGCTCGGCGATCTCGTGGAGAAAGGCTACTCGCCGATGGCCGTGCGCTACGCCCTGCTCATGGGCCACCCGCGCAAACAACTCAATTTTACGCTGGATTCACTCCACGCGGCAGAAAGCGCTCTGGGAAAACTTCGCAGCCATTTCGACTCACTCCAGATTTTTTCAAACCAAGCAGCTTCAACACAATCTTCCTCCCATTATTCTGAAGTCATCGAGGCTCTTTGTGACGACTTGAACACCCCAGCCGCGCTTGGCGCACTATTTTCGTCGATATCAAATTGGGGCAAAAACGACCCATCAGCCGCCGATTTCCTAGCCTTCAAGCAGGTGCTCGAAGTCCTAGGTTTAGAGTTAAAGAAAACCGACGAAGCCGCGCCTATCGTTGCCCAGCAGCTCGCCGAAAAACGCTGGGCGGCGAAGAAAGCCAAGGATTTCGCTGGTGCCGATGCGCTCCGCAAGGAACTGACCGCCGCCGGCTGGTCGATGCTCGACGGCAAGGACGGCTACAAACTGGAAAAACTGAAGGGCTGAAAGACTGAAGGACTAAAAAAATGGCCTGCCACGGCTTATTAGCTTCTTTGTTTGTTCAGCCTTTCAGCCCTTCAGTCTTTCAGCCTTTTCTTCATCACGCCGCCGCTTTTTTAACCCTGGCACGAATCTTCGCGATCTGCTCCGGCATGATCATTTCGAAAATCCCACCGCCACTTTCCCGCGGATAAAAAAAGACCTTCCCCAGCTTTCCTGAAAAATGCACATAGTCAGGATGATCGATCCTGATCTTGTCGCCACTGGTCAGCGTAAGCTCAACCGGAAACACTTCGGGATTCGTCAGCAGTGCGTGAAGGTCTTCTTTCATATCGTTTTTGTCTTCTTGGTCTGTTCAGCCCTTCAGCCATTCAGTCTTTCAGCCTTTTCTTCGTCACGCCGCCCGATTTTTCTTCCGCAAGGGCTTGATCGAAACGATTTGCTCCGGATTGACCACCAGGGAGAAGGGTCCCGTGTCCGGATAGATCACCAAGTCTTTCGTGTTGGGGTGCATTTGCACGTGATCGGGATGCGGCAACAGGTGCTTTTCTCCCGACGAAAGCGTTATTTCCAAGGGAAAATCCTTGGCTGAGATTAAAAGTCTTTCCAACGATCTCATGGCGGTAGTTTATTTTGATAAATTTTCCTCAGATTTCGAGTTCATTCGAGGCCTTTGTTGCCCCATTCTAGCAGCGTTTATCCGCCGACCTTCGACTTTCGATAAAAAGATTCACCTGTAGGAGCCTGCTTGCAGGCGAGATGGACGTACTTACAGGCCAAATCTCCGCTGATCGCGAGCAAGCTCGCTCCTACCTTCGGCCCGCGCCTATTGGCGCGCGGGCGATCCGAGACGAAGGACTTGCCCCCGTTGTGCTCTTTGTGGCTAAAATCCGGGCGACTGACGCTCGACTTTCCGCTTTCACCCTTCAACTTTCAACTTCCCGTGATGACTCCCCTCGAAGAACTCCGCCACTCGGCGTCGCATATCCTTGCGACCGCGCTGCTGCGCATCTTCCCCGACGCCAAGCTCGACATCGGCCCGCCGACGGACACCGGGTTTTATTACGACATCGACCTCGACCACAAACTGACGACCGAGGACTTGGTAAAGATCGAGGCCGAGATGAAAAAGGTCGCCGACGAGAACCAGCCGTTCCAGCGCAAGGAAGTTTCCCGCGAGGAAGCCACCGAGATCATCAAGAAAATCGGCCAGGAGCGCTACAAGCTCGGCCGCCTGGCGGACATCCCCGAGGGCGAAAAAATTTCATTCTACCAGAACGGCGAGTTCATCGACCTCTGCGCGGGCACCCACGTGCGCTACTCGAGCAAGCTGAAGGCCTTCAAGCTCCTCTCCATCGCCGGCGCCTATCACCGCGGCGACGAGCACAACAAGCAGCTCCAGCGCATCTACGGCACCGCCTTCCCGACCAAGGAGGAGCTCGCGCAACACCTCGAGCGCATTGAGCAGGCCAAGGCCCGCGACCACCGCAAGCTCGGCCGCGACCTGAAGCTCTTTGTCATCGACGATGACGTCGGCCAGGGCCTCATCCTCTGGACGCCCAACGGCGCCATCATCCGCCAGGAATTGCAGAACTTCATCAGCGAGGAACTGCGCAAGCAGGGCTACTCGCAGGTCTTCACGCCGCACATCGGCAAGCTCGAGCTCTACAAAACCTCCGGCCACTTTCCGTATTACAAGGAATCGCAGTTCACGCCGGTCGTCGAAAACGAGTCGCTGGCGAAGCTCCTCCACGAGGGCTGTTCCTGCGCCGAGATGGTTGTGCGCCTTGAGGCCGTCTCCGCCCAGCTCGCCGACCAGATCAACCAGCGCACCGGCAAGATCACGATCACGCCCGACCGGGTGAAGCCCAACGACCAGTTGCTCGACGGCTTCATGCTGAAGCCGATGAACTGCCCGCACCACATCAAGATTTTCGCGTCGCAGCCGCATTCGTATCGCGACCTGCCGGTACGCCTGGCCGAGTTCGGCACCGTTTACCGCTGGGAACAGTCCGGCGAGCTCAACGGCATGACCCGCGTCCGCGGCTTCACCCAGGACGATGCCCACCTTTTCTGCACCGAGGAACAGGTCGCGGCCGAGGTGCTCGGCTGCCTCGCGCTCGTGAAGATCGTGCTGACCACGCTCGGCATGAGCGATTACCGCGTGCGCGTCGGCCTGCGCGACCCTGACTCGAACAAATACACCGGTGAGTCCGCCAACTGGGACAAGGCCGAGTCCGCCTGCCGCGAGGCCGCGAAGACCCTCGGCGTGCCGTTCACCGAGGAGCCGGGCGAGGCCGCGTTCTACGGGCCGAAGATCGATTTCGTGATCAAGGACGTCATCGGCCGCGAGTGGCAGCTCGGCACCGTGCAGGTGGACTACAACCTGCCCGTGCGCTTCGACCTCAGTTACATCGGCGCCGACAACCAGCCGCACCGCCCGGTGATGATCCACCGCGCACCCTTCGGCTCGATGGAGCGGTTCTGCGGCGTGTTGATCGAGCATTTTGCGGGCGATTTCCCCGCCTGGCTCGCGCCCGAGCAGGTGCGCCTCGTGCCGATCAGCGACAAGGTCAACGACTACGGTCGCGGCCTGCTCGACCAGCTCAAGGCGGCTGGCGTCCGCGCCACGCTCGACGAGCACAGCGACAAGCTCGGCGCCAAGATCCGCCGGGCCGAACTCGACAAGGTGCCCTACACCCTCGTGCTCGGCGCGAAGGAAGCGGAGGCGCAATCGGTCAGTGTGCGCTCGCGCGCCAGGGGCGACGAAGGCGTGATGCCGTTCGCAGCCTATCTGGAAAAAATCAAAACTGAAATCGCCACGCGCGCCCTGCCGGAGAAGAAAAAGCCCGAGGCAGGTAATTCAGAAGCCAAGAAGCCATAAACCGGCTCAGCTCGCCAAAAGGCAGGTGGAGCGCGTCGTCCCGATGCGCTCGGATTGATTCACCACGAAGACACAAAGAACTCAAAGAGGGTTGGCTTCGTGTCCTTCGTGCCTTTGTGGTTAAGGATTGATCGGGCCGAGCGCGTTAGGGACAACACGCTCCACCAATATCAGCCTCAAATCGCGACATCGCCGCTCTCGCTGGTGCGGATGCGCACCACTTCCTCGAGTGGCAAGACAAACACCTTGCCGTCGCCGATTTTGTCGGTCTTGGCGGCCTTCACGATGGTTTCCACCACCTTGACGTAAATGTCGTCGGTCACGGCGATCTCGATTTTCATTTTGGGCAGAAAATCCACCGTGTACTCGCTGCCGCGGTAGATTTCCTTGTGGCCCTTCTGCCGGCCGAAGCCTTTCACCTCGGTGACAGTCATGCCCTCGACGCCGATGGCCGTCAGGGCTTCTTTCACTTCATCGAGTTTGAATGGTTTGATAATGGCGATGATGAGTTTCATGGGGATTATTGGGTTGATGGTTGGTAGTTTAAATTTCGACGTAGCCCTCTTCGCCGTGTTCGTTGATATCGAGCCCCTGGCGTTCGACTTCGGGCGAGGCACGGAGGCCGATGACGGCTTTCACAAGGTAAGCGAGGAGCACCGTGCCGCCAATGGCCAGGCAGAGGGTGAGGCCGATGGCCTTGAGCTGTTCGAACCAGAGTGAGCCCCCGTGGATGTAGGAATCGACGTTGGCCGCCAGGTTGGGATTCACCGCGCCAGGATTGGGCGTGCCATCCGCGAGCGTGGCGGGAACGGCCAGAATGCCGGTGAGGAATGCGCCGATCGTGCCGCCGATGGCATGAACGCCGAAGGTGTCGAGCGCATCGTCATAGCCGAACTTCGCCTTGACCTGGTTCACGAAGAAATAAGGCACCACGGCGGCGAACACGCCGATGATGACAGCGCCGGTACTATTCACAAAGCCACACGCCGGGGTGATCACAACGAGCCCGGCGACCGCGCCAGAGCAGAAGCCAAGGATCGAGGCATGCTTGCGGAGAATCAGCTCGAGGAGGCCCCAGGTAAACGCGCCCACGGCAGTGGCGAGGGTCGTCGCGGTGAAGGCATTGGCCGCAATCCCGTCCGCGCCAACCGCCGAGCCGGCGTTGAACCCATACCAACCCACCCACAGCATGCCGGTGCCGACCATGCAAAGCACCATGCTGTGCGGCGTCATCTTTTCTTTGCCGAAGCCGATGCGCGGCCCGAGAATCATGCAGAGAATCAACGCCGACCAGCCCGACGACATGTGCACGACGGTGCCGCCCGCGAAATCAATGGCTTTGATGGCCGAATGGGCGTTCGACACGCCATTCATATAGCCGGTGACGCCCCAAATCATGTGGGCCAGCGGAAAATAAACGACAAACATCCACAGCGCGACGAAGACGAGAATGGAGGTGAACTTCATCCGCTCAGCGATCGCGCCAACGATCAACGCAGGCGTGATGATCGCGAACATCAACTGGTACATCGCAAAGACATTTTGCGAGACCCAGAAGCCGTAATTGATGTTGGGTGCCGAGGTGACGCCGTGCAGGAAAAAGTATTCCCTGCCACCAAGAAACGGGCTGTGAAAGCTGGTGCCAAAAACCAGGCTGTAGCCGACGGACCACCAGAGGATTGTGACGAGGCCGGCGATGCCGATACACTGGCCCAGCACCGAAAGCACGTTTTTCCGGCGCACCAAGCCGCCATAGAAAAGTGCCAGGCCCGGCAGCGTCATGAAGAGCACGAGCGCCGCGCTGGTCATCATCCACGCGTTGTGGCCCGGACCGGGAACACCGGTCAGGCTTTGGCCGGGGTCGGAATTGGTGACGTAGGCCTCGAGGGCGGCGATCCGCTGTTCCTGCGTGGGCACATGGATGGAGGGCGGAGCCATGGCCCGCAGATTTAGGGCCGTGGCGCAAACGACCAAGGCCGCGCTGAAGAATCGACTCAGTTGGCGGAACAGAGAGTTCATATAAAATCACCTTATCCGAAAGACTCGACAGGATAAGTAATTCTGATGCAAGAAAGTTTCGGTTCTCCCCTGCCAGATTCGTGGGAAACCCCGAAAACAAAAAAGGCCGGCGCTGAAAAAGCGCCAGCCCTTCCAAACTTTTGCTACGGTCTGTTGGTCAGATGGCCGCTTCGCCGTGCTCGTCGGTACGGATGCGCACCACTTCTTCGAGCGGGATCACAAACACCTTGCCGTCGCCGATTTTGCCGGTCTTGGCCGCCTTCACGATGGTGTCGACCGTCTTGCTCGCGATGTCGTCGCTCACCGCGATCTCAAGCTTCACCTTGGGCAGGAAATCGACGGTATATTCGCTGCCGCGATAGATCTCCGTATGTCCCTTTTGCCGGCCAAAACCCTTCACTTCAGTGACGGTCATGCCCTCGATGCCGATTTCGGCGAGGGCTTCTTTCACTTCCTCAAGTTTAAAGGGTTTGATGATGGCAATGATGAGTCTCATACGTGTGGAATGGTTTAGGGGGTGAAGTGTTTATGGGTTTTCCAACGACCCGGCACAAGAAGCGTTCTTGGGTGATTTTCGGGAGCAGGAGGGTTGTCTGATTTGAAGCAAATTAGCCGCGCATAGCGGTTTGTCGTGTTTTACTTAGCAAAGCTTATGCCAAACTGGACGCCGAGAAAAAAGGTAAAGCCCTCATCATAGGGACGAACCGCATCTCTTATGCAAAACCCATAAGACCCTCACTCCGGCATCACCGTCGCAATGTGCAGTTCCTTGAGTTGCTTCGCGGTGACGGGTGTCGGGCTCTGCGCCATGAGATCCTGGCCCTTCTGGGTCTTGGGAAAGGCAATGACATCGCGGATGCTCGTCGTGCCGCAAAGCAGCGCGGCCATGCGGTCGAGGCCGAAGGCGATGCCGCCGTGCGGAGGCGCGCCGTAGGTGAAGGCCTTGAGCATGTAACCGAAGCGGCTCTCGACGACATCGGCTGGGATCTTCAGCACATCCTCGAACACCTTTTTCTGCAACCCCGGCTGGTGAATGCGGATCGAGCCGCCACCGAGTTCCATGCCGTTCAGGACGACGTCGTAGTGCTGGCCGCGGACTTTCTTGGGATCGCTGTCGAGCAGGGCCACGTCCTCCGGCACCGGCGAGGTGAAGGGATGGTGTGTGGCGACATACTGGTTTTTTTCCTCGTCGTAGGACATGAGCGGAAAATCGACCACCCACAGGAAATTCCACTGGTTGGCCGGCACGATGAGCTTGCCGCGTTTCTGCAGCAGCGCCGAGCACTCGAGGCGGATGCGGCCGAGGATCGCGCAGGCTTTCTCCCATGGCGCGGCGGCGAAGAAAACCATGTCGCCCTCGGCGAGGCCAAGCTGCTGCGTGAGCACGGCCTTTTCCGCGTCGGAGAAAAATTTCACGATGGGCGATTTCCACTCGCCACCCTCGACTTTGATGAAGGCCAGGCCTTTCGCGCCGAGCGATTTCGCGATTTCCTCGAGGGCCTTGAGCTCGCCCTGCGTGAGATCGGCGAGGTCCTTGGCGTTGAGCGCCTTGATGACGCCGCCACCCGCCACCGTGGCCGAGAAGACCTTGAACCCGGAACTGCGAAACGTCTCTGTGAAATCAACCAGTTCGAGGCCGAAGCGCGTGTCGGGCTTGTCCACCCCGAAGCGGTTCATCGCATCGGCAAACGCGAGGCGCGGGAACGGGGTGGGCAGATCGGTGCCGAGCGTTTCCTTCCAGACTTTTTTCAACATGCCCTCGAAGAGCGCGTAGATGCCCTCGCGGTCGATGAATGACACTTCGACGTCCACCTGCGTGAACTCCATCTGACGGTCGGAGCGCAGATCTTCGTCGCGAAAGCAGCGCGCGATCTGGAAATACTTTTCCACGCCGGCGACCATGAGGATCTGCTTAAATTGCTGCGGCGACTGCGAGAGCGCGTAGAACTGGCCGGGGTGGATGCGCGACGGCACGAGGTATTCGCGCGCGCCCTCGGGCGTGCTCTTGAACAGCGCGGGCGTCTCGACCTCGATGAATTCGTTGGCGTCAAAATAATCGCGGATGGCCTTGGCCACCTTGTGCCGCACCTGGAGATTTTTGCGCATCTTCGGCCGGCGCAGGTCGAGGTAGCGATAGGTGAGGCGCAGGTCCTCGTTGACCTTGTCGCCGCCGGCGTCATCGAGCGGAAACGGCGGTGTCTCGGAAAGGTTTAAAATCTCCAGCGCGGTCGCATCGACTTCGATTTCCCCGGTGGGCAGCGCAGAATTGACCGTGCCCTCGGGACGCGGGACGACCTTGCCCACCACGCTGATGACGGATTCCGGCTTCACCTGCGCCGCCTGCGCCGCGAGATCCTGGTTCACCTGCGGGTCGAACTTCACCTGCGTGACGCCTTTGCGGTCTCGCAGGTCGATGAAAAGGATGCCGCCATGGTCGCGAATGGAATCGACCCAGCCGGCCAGCGCCACGCTGGCGCCGAGATCGGTTTTGTTTAGCTGGGCACAATGATGGGTTCGCTTCATGGGGATTCGAATCGTGTAAATGCCGAGCTAAACGCAGCGGCCCGCCCACGGGCAAACACAAACTTAGCGAAGCTCATCCAATCTTTCTCGTTCTCATACTCGTTATCGTTCTCCTGATCGATTCAAAGCGAGAGAACGAGAACGATTAAGAGAATGAGTATGATTCGTACCGTCAGAGGTATCCACGTAGCTTCGACCCGCCCACACCCATCACTTCTTCTTTTTCGCGGTCGTTTTCTTCGCGGTTTTTTTCTTTTTCCTCGGATGCGGCAGCAGGCTTTCGCCTGTCATTTCCTTTGGCTTCGTGAGGCCCATCAGCTCCAGGAGGGTCGGCGCAATGTCGCAGAGGCGGCCGCCCCGGCGCAGCCGCATTTTTTTGCCGGCAAACTTCGAACCCACCACAAACGCCTCGATGCGGTTGGTCGTGTGCGAGGTGTGCGGGCAATTGTTCACGGGATCCCACATCTGCTCGCAGTTGCCGTGGTCGGCGCAAACCAGCGCCTGGCCCTTCATTTTCTTGATCGCGTCGAGCAGCTCCGCCACTCCGCGATCGGTCACCTCGACTGCCTTGATCGCCGCCGTGAGCGAACCGGTGTGGCCGACCATGTCGGGATTGGCAAAATTGACCACGATCAGGCCATATTTGCCGGAAAGGATCGCTTCCTTGGTGAGTCTCGTGACTTCGGCCGCGGACATTTCGGGCGCCATATCATAAGTCGCCACTTTCGGGCTCGGCGGGCAGGCCCGGTCCTCGCCGGGAAACGGTTCCACGCGGTAATTGTTGAAGAAAAAAGTGACGTGCGGATTTTTTTCCGTCTCGGCGCAGCGGAATTGCGCGAGGCCCGCATCACTCACGACCTGGCCAAGAATGCCTTTCAACGGCTCGGGCTTGGGCGAGATCACGTCCACCGGCAGGCCCACTTCGTACTCGGTCATCGTCGCAAAGCAGAGGTGGTTGAGCTTCGGGCCGCGATCGAAGCCCTTGAAATCATCGAGGACAAACGCCTTCGTGATTTCGCGCGGGCGGTCGCCACGGTAGTTGTAGAAAACAATGCCATCGCCATCGCGGATCGTCCCGACGGGCTGGCCGTCGGCGCCCACCACCCACGTAGGCGCGACAAACTCGTCGCCCTTCTGCGTTTCGGTGAGCGGATGCTTGTAATACTGCCGCACGGCTTCCTCGGCGTTGGGCGCGGTGGCCACCGCTTCTTTCCCGGTGAGCATGAAGTAGGCTTTGCTCACGCGCTCCCAGCGGTTGTCGCGATCCATCGCCCAAAAACGGCCGCACACTGTGGCGATCTGGCCCAGGCCGATTTTTTTGCACTGTTTCTCGACCTGCTTGACATAATCCAGCCCGCTCATCGGCGGCGTGTCGCGGCCATCGGTAAAGGCGTGGATAAAAACTTCCTTCACGCCGTCCGTTTTCGCCTGGCGCAGGATACCGTAGAGATGCTCAAGCATGCCGTGCACGCCGGCATCGGACACGATGCCCATGAGGTGCAGACGCGAGCGGTGCGCCTGCACGTGCATGACCACCTTGTTCCACGCGGCATTCGTCGCGAGGCGCTTCTTGGAAAAAAGCATGTTCAGGCGCAGCAGCTCCTGCTCGACGATGCGGCCCGCGCCGATGTTCTCATGGCCGACCTCGCTGTTGCCCATCACGCCTTCGGGCAAACCGACGGCGTACCCGCCGGCCAAGACCAGGGCGTGTGGATATTTTTTGTGCAGGAGGTCATCGCAGGGCTTTTTTGCGAGGTACACGGCATTGAAAACGTTTTGCTCGGGAAATGGGTTCCGGCCCCAGCCATCGCGAATAATGAGAACTACAGGTTTGCGCGGAGTGATCATAAAAATTTGTCGTCCATCACCAGCACGGCGGCCCACGCCGAAAAAGGCAAGAATCCCCTGATGCCATTGATTGGATTTTTGGATAAAATTTCTTCGCCTTATAATGAATTTGGCAATACTACTGCTACAGGAAGGAAACGCTTCGCTCGATGACACTCATCATCCGGGACCAGCTCGTGAATCCGCCCACGTGGTTTCTCTCATACCGGGACCTCACGCTTTATTGTTCGGTTTTTCTGCGGCTCGACATCGTGGTGGAGTCCGACGACATCGACTCTTATTATGGCTGGCTGCGCTCGCGCGGCGGACTCGATTTCGTCGAGCAATTTGTGCGGCCCGGCGAAGAGGACGGCCTGAGGCTCGATATCGAGCACAACTACCCGGCGACGGTCGTCACCGATCGCATCACGCCGGAAAACACGCACCGCCTCATCCGCCAGATCCAGTCGTCGCGCGCCAGGTAGCGTACTCAAGTAACAGGTAGCAAGTACCAAGAAAGTCCGCGGCCCTTCGACATGCTCAGGGCCGCTGCTGACTAATCTTGATACTTGATCCTTGTTACTTGTTACTTGCTTTTTCCAGCATGGCAAAAAAAGCGGCCCTTCTCGTCAATCTCGGTTCGCCCGACTCGCCTTCCGTGCCCGATGTGCGCCGCTACCTGCGCGAATTCCTGGGCGACGAGCGCGTGCTCGATCTGTCCGCGCCGCTCCGCTGGCTGCTCCTCGAAGGCCTCATCCTGCGCACCCGGCCCAAGCGCTCGGCGCACGCCTACGCCAAGGTTTGGACGCCGGACGGCTCGCCGCTCATCGCCACCTCGCGCCAGGTGAGGGAAAAGCTCGCCGCGCGCACGTCCGTGCCGGTCGCGCTCGCCATGCGCTACGGCCAGCCGGCCATCGCGTCCGTCCTGGCCCAGCTCGTGGCGGCCGGCGTCGACGACATCCTGCTTTTCCCGCAGTATCCCCACTACGCCATGTCGAGCTGGGAAACCGTCGTGGCCAAGGTTTTTGCCGAGGCCAAAAAGTTTTCGCCCGCGCCGCGTTTCACCGTGGTGCCGCCATTTTACGCCGAGGCCGGCTACATCGACGCGCTGGTCGCCTCGGCCCGGCCGTATTTGGAAAAGCCCTACGACCATCTCCTTTTCAGTTATCACGGCCTCCCGGTCAGCCATCTGCGCAAGGCCGACTCCTCGCGCGTGCATTGCATGACGGCGCCCGATTGCTGCGAAACCTGCTCGCCCGCCCATGCCACCTGCTATCGCGCGCAGATTTTCCACACCACCCGCGCCTTCGCCGCCCGCGCCGGCCTCGATCCCGCGCGCTGGTCGGTTTCGTTCCAGTCCCGCCTCGCCGGCGAGCCCTGGCTCGAGCCTTACACCGACCGCGAACTCGAACGCCTGCCGCGCGCCGGCAAAAAAAACCTCCTGGTGATCACGCCGGCTTTCACCGCCGATTGCCTTGAGACCCTCGAGGAAATTCGCATCGCCGGGCGTGAGGCCTTCCTCACGGCCGGGGGTGAAACCTTTACCCATATTCCCTGCCTCAACGATCATCCCAAATTTATTGATTTTCTTGCCGGACACATTGATGCGTGGATTTCCGGCCCGCCGACCCGAACTAATGCAAGTGCACTGTAAGTATATTAATAAGTTGTTATTTTACAAAGCCGGGGTATCTACCTTCCCCATGGCAGCGTTCGCCGATGGGTCTTTCATCCTCGCATGAAAAGCTGTCGACTTTATTTCGCGCCCAGTGAGCCAGAACCTCAAATCCATTGCCCCGTCCCCATCAGCCCAAGCCTCACCGGCTGAAGCGGTGGCGATATTGACGCTCGACGCCGCCGGCCGCATCACGCTGGCCAGTGCGATGGCGCGGCAGCTCTGGCAGGCAGGTGAGACCGAGCTGGTCGGGGAAGCCTTTCCCAATCTGTTTTTCTTTGAAGTCACTTCGCGCGAACCCGACTGGCTCGAGGCCCAATGGGAAGTCCTCCTCGCCGCGGCGCTCGAAAAATCGGTCGCGCTCACCGCGCAACCGCACGAGAGCGCGCACCGTGAAGTCACCGTGCGCCTCGAAAAAATTTCCGGCGGCACCCCCGCCTACCTGGCGCATGTGATGCCGGCGGACGCACCCGCGCCCGCCTCGGCCGCCGCCCTGCCCACCGAGCTGGCCGGCCTCGCGGTACTGGCTGAAAGAAGTTCCCTCGGCTTCTTCGACCTCAATTTCAAGGACAGCCAGATTTATTACTCCGTTGGATGGAAAAAAATCCTCGGATTCACCGAGCAAGAGCTGGCCAACACCTATGACACGTGGCTCAAGCTGCTCCATCCCGACGATTCCGCCGCCGCGCCCGATCAAATCGCCAAGCGCACCTCCCCCGCCGCGCGCGCCTTCTCGCTCGAATTCCGCATGCAGCACCGCCGCGGCCATTATCTCTGGATCCAAAGCTGCGGCGTGCAAATTTTCGGCGCCGGCGGCGTGCTCGAACGCGTAACCGGGCTGCACATCGACATCACGGAACGCAAGGAACAGGAGGAGATCGCGCTCGCCAGCGAAGACCGCCTGCAGGGCCTCGCCAGCAACGGCCCGCTCGGGGTGTTCGATCTCGATTTCGCCCAAAACCGCTACTGGCTCTCGCCGGCCTGGCAACAGCTTCTCGGCTATGCCCGGGATGAAATTACGGACGCCGCGGAAACGTTTCGCGCCACCCTGCCCGCGGCGGAAGCCGTGAACGGCCTTGCCGCCTTCTTTGTGGCGCGCCACCCCGGCGAAACAACCTACCTCGAACCCGGCCTCCTGCGTCACAAAAACGGCAGCTTCATTTCCGTGCTGCTCGGCGCCTCCCGCCAGTATTCCAACAAAGGCGAGTTGCAGCGCGTCATCGGCTTCCACCTCGCACGGCCGGCTGAAGCTCAAGCTGCCGCTTCTGCCCCGGCTCCCGCCGCCGGCGACACCTCCCTTGCCTCCGCGCTCGTGACCGATGCGCTCTCCGCCCTCACCGAAGGCGTGATCGTCACCAACGCCGAAGGAGGAATTATATCCCTCAACGCCAAGGCCGCGCAGCTCATCGGTTGTTCCGCCGAAGGCGTCGTCGGGCAGGCGGTGGGAAAAGTTTTCCAGCTTGTCCGCCGCGACCTCTCCACCGCCGATGACGCCTTCGATCGCGTGATGGCCGCCACCGAGCCGCTCGGCCTTTCCGCCGAGCATGCCCTCGTCACCGCCGCCGGCGCCGAACCCCTGTCCATCGTCTGGATCGCCCGCCAGTCCTTCGATGCCGCCGGCCACCTCCAGGGTTTCATCTTTGTTTTCCGCAATCCGGACGAGCTCACGCTCAGCCCGGACGAGCTCATCAAGACCAACCGCTTCGAGTCCCTCGGACTGCTCGCCAGCGGCATCGCACACGATTTCAACAATCTTCTCACCACCATCCTCGGCGGTGTCTCGCTGGCCAAGGACACCCGGGATTATTCCGCGCTCGGCGACAGCGAAAAAGCCTGCCTCGCCGCCAAGTCGCTCACCAAGCAGCTCCTGCTTTTCGCCAAGGGCGGGACCAATGCCAAGAACGTCGTCGCGCCCGCCGATATTCTCAACGAGGCCGCGCGCATCGCCTCGGCCGGCTCCTCCGTGTTGATTTCCATCGATGCGCCGCCCGACGCCGCGCCCGTGCTCGTGAGCCGCTCGCAGATCCTGCAAGTCTTTCAAAACCTCGTGGTCAATGCCGTGCAGGCCATGAAAGACGCGGCCGGCGGGAAAATCCAGCTGCGCGCCGTCAACGTCGCCCTCGCCGACGACCAGGTCCCGCCGCTGCCCGGCGGCAATTACGTCCAGTTTGAAGTCCGCGACAACGGCTCCGGCATCGCCCCCGAGAATCTCCAGAAAATTTTCGATCCCTTCTTCACGACCAAAAAACACGGCACCGGCCTCGGGCTTTCCACCGTGCTCTCCATCGTGCAGCAGCACGGCGGCCAGATCGGCGTCGATTCCACCGTGGGCGAAGGCACGGTCTTCACGGTTTTTCTCCCGCCCGCCGCCACTGCGCCCGAGGTCGAGGCCCGCGCCGCGCCCACCCTCCGCTTTGGCACCGGCCGCGTCCTCTTCATGGACGACGACCTGAAAATCTGCGAGCTCACCGGCAACATGCTGACCAGCCTCGATTACAAATTCGACATCGCGCACAACGGCGAAGAGGCCACCACGTTCTACCGCCGCTACCTCAACATCGGCCGCCCCTACGATGCCGTCATCCTCGACCTCACCGTCATCGGCGGCACCGGCGGCGAGGCCACGTTCAAGCAGCTGCGCGAACTCGATCCCGATGTGCGCGCCATCGTCGCCAGCGGCTACGACAACGACGAGATGGCCAAGCGCTTTCTCGACATGGGATTCTGCGGGTACCTCACCAAGCCGTACCGCGTCACCGACCTCGGCAAGGTTTTGAAAACCGTGCTCGGCTGAGGCTCAGAGCACCCTCGATCTCATTTTGTAACGTATTATGTTACAAACGAGATTCCTCGTTGCACTCGGAATGAAAGAGGGAACGTCCGTTGCCGAAACACACATTTTCTCTGAGCCCTTTGTGATCTTTTGTGGCTAAAATATCTGCCAAAAAATCTTCGGGACGTGGAGCAAACTTTTGCGCGGCGGAGCCGCAATCAAACCGATGAAGCAGCCACAAAAGATCGCAAGGATCGCAAAAAAATCCTCGCTGGGTTTACCGCATGGGCCCAAGTGGATTATTTCTGTCCGAGCAACTGCCTCGCCCGCGCCACCGCCGCATCCAGGTCCGCGGTAACATTCTCGCGGCCCACGCGTTCCAGGAAACCCATTTTTTCCATCAGGGCATACGGCTGCGTGTGCGGCCCGCTCAATACGAGGTGCCGGCCGTGGCGGTGGAGTTTTTCCTGCAGCGTATCCAGCGCGTTGAGCGCCGTGCCGTCGAGCGCCGTCAACGCCGCAAGGTGCAGGATCACGACGCGCGTGTCGGCATTGGCCCGGCACATGACGGTATCGAGCTTGTCCGCCGCGCCAAACATCAGCGCGCCAAAACGCGAGCGGCCCCTTCTGGTTTCATCTTTTGTCGAACGTGCCAGGTCCGGCCTATCCCGCTTTTCTGCTCAAACGGTTTGGTTTTGGGTCGCTGGGCCAGCAGCCAGGGGACACTTATGCGGCCTTCGTTCAGTGCGCGCAGAAGCAGATTCATCGACCGCGAGGGTCGTTCGCGGCCGGTTTCCCAGCGGGTCCAGGTTTTTTCGCCGATCTGGAGGAGCGCGCAGAGTTCCTTCTGCGTGCAACGAAGGTGCGCGCGGAGTAGCTTGAGCTCTTCCCGGCTTATTAATCCCATGTGCCGCGCCTTGATGTCATCGAGTATCTGCAGTGCTTTTTCAGCCAGATAAATTTCTCCTGTCTTTGGATCGCGGAAGGCAGGAACATTGACCTTGATGACATCAGAAATGCCTTTGCCATCATAGGTCGGGATTATGACCTCTTCTTCGGTTTCGATTGCTTCCCAGTTGTTGGGGGGATTGCTCATAAAGATTCTCCTTTTAATGGCCGATGCGCGGAATAGATGATCACATCCCCGTTGGGCTGTAAGTTCACCTTTCCATAAACGGCCCGGCTTTTATGCTCGAAAATGAATTCATAAACGATGCCGGGTTCGTCCATCGTGACAACAAGTCGTCCGGTCTGTTGGGGATTCCGCAACGCTTTTATAAACACATCGACCATTTCATGATGAAATGTCCCCGGGAAGAGCGACTGCCAATCGCGCCGAGCGCGCTGGCGAATGAGAATACTGGTCAGCGAGTGCGAAGACAAAGTTCGGCACACCGCGTGCCGCCAATCGGCTGGAATGGGCGCAACCATGGGACGTCTTCACAAGACAAAGGTATCAATTGATACCTCACCGTCAATCTTCATTTTCATTCCTTATTACCCATCCGTGGTTAACTGGATTAAGCTCACCACCAATCGATGACCGTCCCACCACTCGAATAATAGTAAGGGCTGACCAACCAATCTCTCCCCAGTTCGCGCACAACTTTGAAGTCTTTCACGACGAAGCGCTTGTTTTCCTCAATGTCCAAAAGCTTGGCTGATAGCTTGGGAACATCGCGAAAAGGACACAGCTCTTTCAATATCTTTCCCTTGTCAGACTCAGGGATGATGTATTCCTCCGATTTAATGGCCGGGTTGCCCGGGTGTTTTCTGGGCACGGTCGGATACGGTAGCCGCGGTTGTTCCCGCAACGCCGAAGCACTGGTACGTTTGTTTTTCATCCTCCCATTGTAGCGCGAGATTTTGCCTGGCTTTGATTTAAGCCCGTATTTTTTGGCCACGGATTCATCTTCCTCGCATGCCTCTTTTTTCGAACTGCTAAAAACTTCACTTATCCGCGTAAATCCGTGTTATCCGTGGTCAATTCCGGGCTTGGGGTCTGTTTCTTCCGCGGATTGCGCGGATGAGCACGAATTTTACTCTGGCGTCACGAGGCGGCGTGAGCGCCGGCCACGCAGATACACGGCAAAGTCGGCCTTATCCACGGTGACGATGGGCAATCGCGGCGCGGCGTCGCTCAGCGCCATCAAACAGGCATCGGCAAAGTCGACGGGGCGCCCGTGATAACGCGCGGCTTCGGCCTGGACCGCCACCAGTTGCTCGGGGAGGAGATGTTGGGACAGCAACGCCCCGCCTTCCAGCATGGTCAAAATTTTCAAGGACTCAGTCGGGGCAATCTGGCCGAGCAGATGGTAGGTTTCGGAGATGCAGGCTTCGCAGGTTAGCCAGGGGCCACGCAGGCCTTTCGCGATGGCGACAGCCCAGGCATGGCAGGCGTCCTTGCGGTCGACGAGCGCAACCAGGAAGCCAGTGTCAACGAGGGCGCGAGCGTCCATAACCGGCAAAATAGGCTTTGTTGGTCGAGAGGTCGCCGGGACCGCTGGCACTGCCAATTACGCCTTTCAGCGCCTCGGTCATGTCGATGCCGGCGTCTTCGCCCAGGCCGCGCTCCAGTGCGTCGCGCATGACGGCGGAGACCGTGCGCTTCGTCGCCCGGGCCTGGCGCTGGATGCGGGTGGCAAGACTTTCCGGGATCTTGAGCGTTTTGACGACCATGATCCAGTAATACCGCCGGGTATTACCTTTCGTCAAGCCCATGCCAGCTTTTGCCATGCCTGAATGTAGCAGCGTTTCCGGCCCGTCCTGCTCTTTATTGCCTTTATTTTTAACCGCGAATGAACGCGAGTCATTTTGGGAACCACTGATGGGCACTTATACCGCCTTCTCCGACCTTGTCCTTATTCGCGTTCATTCGCGGTTCAAATCTCTCCACCGACAAAGGTCGCTTTGGCTTGGGCGAGGGCCTTTTCATACGCCAGCGCAAGCCGGTCCCAGCGGTCATTGGTCGCACCATCAATTTGGCGACGGCCAGGATCGGCATCAAACCACGCAACGGCCCGGCGGATGCCGGCGCTAAAAGACATCTGGGCGGAAAATCCGGGAACAAAACGCTTGATCTTGGTGTTGTCGAAAACCGCGGAGTAAATCTTATCGCCGAGCAGCGTGCCCTCCACGGCCGGGACACATGAGGCAATGAAATCCGAGGGAATGTGCACGAACTTCGGTGCGGCCACGCCCGCAGCCTGCGCGGTCAATTGAAAGATTTGATTCCAGGTCAGCACTTCGTCGGACGTGATGTGAAAGATCTCTCCAAGCGTCGCGGCCTGGCCGAAAAGCCCGACCAGGCCGCGGGCGAAGTCGGTATTGTGCGTGATGGTCCAAAGGGAGGTTCCGTCGCCCGGAATGATCACCGGTGCGCCGCGCCGCAGGCGATCGACCGCCGTCCAGCTCTGTTTCGGCGCATTCAGGACAAGCGGAATATGGTCATCGCCGTACGTGAGCGAAGGGCGCACGATCACGCCCGGAAAACCCATGGTGTGTCGCGCGGCTTCGAGCACTTCCTCGCAGGCGATCTTCAGGCGCGCATATTCCGAATGCGGATTTGCCCGCGGGGTGGATTCGGTGACGAGATAATGCGAAAGCGGCTTTTCATAAACGCTGGCGGAGCTGATAAAAATATATTGGCGGGCGGTATCGCGAAAGAGCTCGAGATCGCGGCGAATGTCCCCGGGCACGAACCCGATCCATTGCACCACCACGTCCCAGGTGTGGCCGCGCAGCGCGGCGCGCAAACCTTCGCGATCGGAAACGTCGGCCACGAGCAGGCGCGCACCGTCGATGGGCCGGCGTTGGCCGCGATTGAGCAGCCAGAGTTCGTGACCGGCCGCAAGGGTTTGGTGCGCCACCGCCCGGCTGATCACGCCGGAGCCGCCGATAAAAAGAATTTTCACAGTTAGGGAAAGCCGACGGAGTCAGGTTTCTCGCAGTTAAATGCCGGCGGCAAGATCGATTGGGATTTAACTCATGGAAACCTGATCCCGTTGGCCTACTTTAAAAACCATTTTAGCCACAAAAGGTCACAAAGATTATAAAAGAAGCAGGCCACCCTTGTGTTCCTTGTGATCTATTGTGGCTACACAAGGCAGGGCGTTCTTCAGTTTTTCAGCCCTTCAGCCTTTGGCCTCATCCTCTCCACGTCAGTGCGTGGCAGAGCGCCACGCCGGCGGCGTCGGCTTCGTCGGGGGCAAGGGTGCGGCCGTGGCCGAGCATCGCCATCACACTACGTGCCATTTGCTCCTTGCTCGCGCGGCCCGCGCCCACCACCGCCTGCTTCACGCGCAGCGGCGCATATTCGAACACCGGCAACTCGCGCAACGCCGCCGCCGCGATCGCCGCCCCGCGCGCCGCGCCCAGGATCTGCGCCGTCTGGAAATTCTGCACGAAGATCGTCTGCTCCAGCGCCACGTGAAAGACCGCGGCCCCGTCGAGAAAGTCCGCCACCGCGCGGTTGATCTCACCCAGCGCGTAGGGCATCGGATGTTTCGCCGCCACCTTCACCGTCTGGCAGCGCAACAGCACCGGCTGGCGCCCCGGCATGAATTCAATCAAGGCCAGCCCGGTGCCACGCAGCGACGGATCGATGCCGAGCACCTGTCCCGTAAACGGCGTGCGCTTCAGGGTGAACGCGCCCGGGCCGTCCGGCGCGCTGGCGGATGGCCGCGCCCGGCCCTCGATCTTCGCCTTCCACATTTGCCTGACGTTCATTCGCGCCATGATAAGGGTTGTTAACCACAAAGCCTCAAAGGTCACGAAGAACTGACGCAAAGAAATGACTTCCTCTTATCCGATCTCCGTGTCCTTCGTGTCTTTGTGGTGAAAAAATAGGATTGTAGGTCGGGGTTTATCCCCGACACGTCGGGCGTAATCTGCGGTTAAAAAACTACTTCATTAAAATCAGCATCAATCCCCCGGCGGCGCTCAGCCAGAGCGCGATGCCTTCGAAAAGCTTCTGGTCGATTCTAATCAGGATTTTCCGGCCGATGAAGGCTCCCAGGAAAACCGCCGGCGCGAGGAGCAGGTTCATTTTAAAACTCGCCGGATTGATCAGCCCGAGATGCACCATGAAGGGCGCCTTGATCATAAAATTGAGCACAAAGTAATACACCGCGCCGGTGCCGACGAATTCCATCTTGGGCAGTCGCATCGCCAGCAGGTACATGGCCATGAGCGGCCCGGAGGCATTGGCCACAAGGGTGGTAAATCCTGCCAGCATGCCGATGAGCGGCGCCAGCCACCAGCCATACTCCCGTTCTTCCCCACCCGCGCGCCCGCGACGCACCAGATAAAGCGTAAACAAGCCAAGGATGATCGCGCCGATCAGCACTTTGGCCTGCCGGTCGTCGACCCGCCCCAACGTGAAATAACCGGCCACCACGCCCAGCGCCGCCCACGGCACCAACCGCACCAGATAACGCCACTGCGCGTGCCGCCAGTACGATGCCACCGCGATGATGTCGCCAAAGATGAGCAGCGGCAGCACGAGGCCGGTCGCTTGTTTCGCCGGCATGATCTGGGTGAAAATCACGACAAACAGCATTCCCAGTCCGGCAATGCCGGTTTTGGACACACCCACGAGGAACGCAGCAAAAATGGCCAGCGCCCATTGCCAGGGCTCGAGTGTCACGAGTTTGTCTCCATGCCATCAGCCTTTTCGGTGAACTCCCCACTTGCGACTGCAAACACCTGCCATTCGCCGAGCCCGGCGTCGGGCTGGCTGGTGCCGGTGGCGATGACTTGCGACTGGGGATCGATGGCCGACCAGAAACGGTCGCGGCGCGCGGGATCAAGCTCACCCAACACGTCGTCGGCCAGCAGCACCGGGCGCACGCCACTCTTTTCCTGGAACCACGCCGCCTGCGCCAGCCGCAGCGCAAGCACAAGCGAGCGTTGCTGGCCCTCCGAGGCAAAGTCCTTCGACTCCGTGCCGCGCACGGTAAAACGAAAATCGTCGCGCTGCGGCCCGACCATCGTGGTGCGAAATTGCGCATCGCGCGCGCGGCCGGCCTCGAACCGCGCCAGCAACAACTCGGCCGACGGCTCCTCGAAATTGGGATCGTAGATGAGATCCGCCGGCTCGCCGGAATCACAGAGCTGCGCGTACGCCGTCCGCAACGTCGCTCCGAGTGCCTGCAACCCGACGGCGCGCAACGTGATGAGTTCGGCGGCGGCGGGCGCAAGGATCTGCTCGAAGGCAGCGAGTTCCTTGTCCGCCGCGCGGCCCGACTTCAGCAGGGCATTTCTTCCGGCCAGCGCGCGGGTGAATTTCTGCAAGGCATGCAGGTAGGTGGCATCCATCGCCGCCAGCGTGAGGTCGAGCCAGCGGCGGCGGCCGGCCGGCGCACCGCGGACGAGCTGCAGATCCTGTGACGAAAAAACCACGGTCGGAAATTTTCCGAGGTGGTCGGCCAGCCGCGTGACGCGCGCCTGGTCGCACCACAGCTCCTTGCCTTCGTGGCGGAGCTTGATGATCACATGCGTATCGCCGAACCGCTCGTGCTCGAGCTTGCAGCTGATGGCGGCGGTCGTCTGGCCGTGGCCGACGAGCAACCGGTTGTCGGTCGCGCGAAAGGAGCGCAACGCCGTGAGAAAGCCCGCCGCCTCGAGCAGATTGGTCTTCCCCTGCCCGTTCGCGCCGGCCAAGAAATGCCGACGCCCGGAAAATTCGAGCGTGGAAAAGCCCACATTGCGAAAATGCCGAAGCGTTAATGAGCTGAGGCGCATGGGTCGCGTATGCCCTAAATCTTAATGACCGCTTCGGCCGGCTTCACCTCGACGCTGACTTCAGCCAAGGCCTGCACGAGCTTCGTCCAGTCCATCTCCGTCGTTTCCCAGCCCGCGCTCGCGCGGATCATGCGCCGCGCCTCCTCCGGCGAACATCCCATCGCCGCGAGCACATGCGACGGGCCGTCCTTCGCCGTGGCGCAGGCTGATCCCGTTGAAACCTGAAAGCCGCGCTTGTCGAGCCGCGCAACCCAGCGCGTGTTTTCGCCATGCGGCAGGATGAGCGATACCGTGTTCCAAAGCCGCTCCGCGCCCGCACCTACCATGCGCACACCGGGCAGCGCAGTCGACACTGCCCGCTCAAACGTCTCGCGCCAGTGCAGCCGCTCCGTCTCGAGCAAAACCTTTTTCGTCTCCGCCTCGATGAGCGCCGCGACCATCGACGCCACGCCGGGGAAATTTTCCGTGCCGGCGCGATGCCCGTGTTCCTGTCCCCCGCCATGCTGCGCGTGAAAATCCTGCGCTCCTTCCGCGGCCAGCACAAAACCCACGCCCTTCGGCCCGCCGAATTTGTGCGCCGAGCCGATCACCCAGTCCGCCTCGCCCAGGCCCGCGGCCGGCAGCTTGCCGAGCCACTGCGAGGCGTCGCAGAAAAAGGCCGCGTGGTGCCGCCGGCACAACCGCGCCAGTTCGCGCCACGGTTGCAGCAGGCCGGTCTCGTTATTCGCCGCCATCACGACCACGGCACCGACACCCTTGGATGCCAGTAATTTTTCGAGCTGCCCCGTTGCGATCACACCATTGCCATCAACTTCGAGCCAGACGACCCGTTCGCCGAGAAAAAATTTTGCCGCTTCGAGCACGCAAGGATGCTCCGTCCGATTGACCGCCACGAGAGTGCCCGGCAGCAGCGTCCGGGCGAGATGCGCACACACGGCATTCGCGCCCTCGGTCGCGCCGGAGGTGAAGACCACGCGCGCCGCCGCGCAACCCAACAGCGGTGCGAGTTGTTCACGCGCCGCCTCGAGCCGCACTTTCACGCGCGCCCCGATACCGTACAAACCGGATGGATTCTGCCACGCGTCATCCTGCGCGTGCAGCCACGCCTCGCGCGCGGCCGGCGCCAGCGGCGTCGTGGCATTGTGATCGAAATAGGACACGGGTTAATTTCACCACAGATAGCTGCCGAGGCAAGCCACTGCGTAGGAGTTGGTCCTTTGACATTCGGATTTTTTAACCACTGATGGGCACTGATTATCACTGATATTTTAACCGCAGATGGAAGCGGATTAACGCGGATTTGCTGCTGAAAAACTGTGCTGCATTCGCAGCACACGGCCGACGGCCTACAGCTATTTTCCACAGCCGATTAACATCCGGGTCAGTCCGTGGTCAAAAATCAATAAGTGCCTATAAGTGATCATAAGTGGTTCAAAACAGTGATCCGCGTCTATCTGCGTTCATCCACGGTTAAAACGGATCGATCATTTGCGTTTAAAAATTCCTTCGCCTTCCCCGTCGCACTTCTATTGTAAGTTAAGTGATGACTTTCGACGCCCAACTCGCCGAAACCCTGAAAACTTTCCAGTCGCTCGCGGGCATCCGCCCGCAGATCGATCGCGCCGGGCAGATGATCCTGTCCACGCTGCGCGCCGGGAAAAAACTTATCCTCTGCGGCAACGGCGGCAGCGCGGCCGAGGCGCAGCATTTCGCCACCGAGCTTGTGGGCCGCTACGCCAAGTCCCGCCGCGCCCTGCCCGCCATCGCCCTCAACGCCGACGGCTCGCTGCTCACCTGCATCGCCAACGATTACGGTTACGACGAGGTTTTTGCGCGCCAGCTCCCCGCCTTGGCGCAGCCGGGCGACCTTCTCGTTGTCCTGACCTCGAGCGGCAACTCCGCCAACATCCTCGCCGCGCTCGCCGCGGCAAAAAAGCTCGGCCTCGACAGCATCGCCTTCCTCGGCCGCGGCGGCGGCAAAGCCAAGGGCCTCGCCACCTGCGAACTCATCGTGCCCGGCGCGAGCGGCTCCGCCGCGCAGGAAGCGCATTTGTTTTTGATCCATCACTTCTGCGAATTGATCGACGAGGCGTTCCCGGCGTGAGGGTAACGATCAGGATTTTACACCAAGGCCGCAAAGACCGCGAAGGGACTGGTTTTCGGGGCTTCGCGCTCTTTGCGATCTTCGTGTAAAATGGATTCGGCGATAATGCCCCAACTTGGTTCTTGCCGCGCGGCGCGGGTCGCGGTTCGCTCGCCATCCCATGAGCACTCCCGCACCCGTCCAGGAAACCGCCATCATCACCACCAGCTACGGCGACATGACCCTCGCCTTCTGGCCTGACGTCGCGCCCAAGACCGTCGAGAATTTCAAGAAACTCGCCAAGTCCGGCTTTTATGACGGCACCGCGTTTCACCGCATCATCAAAGGCTTCATGATCCAGGGCGGCTGCCCGAACACGAAAGCCGGCGCGCGCGGCATGCCCGGCACGGGCGATCCCGGCTACAAGCTCAATGCCGAATTCAACGCCAAGCCGCACGTGCGCGGCGTCATCTCCATGGCGCGCTCGTCGCACCCCGATTCCGCCGGCTGCCAGTTTTTCATCGTACACGGCGACGCCCGCTTCCTCGACAAGCAATACACCGCCTTCGGCCAGCTCATCGCCGGCGACGACGTGCTGGAACGCATCGCGACGGTGCCGGTGGGCGGATCAGGTGGCGAAAAAAGCCAGCCCATCGAACGCATCGAAGTGAAAAGCGTGCGGATCGTTCAGGCGGCCTGAAACGCGGCTCTTTCGCGCGGCAGCGCGGGTAGGGCGCGTTATCCTTAACGCGCCGATGACGAAATCGGCGGATTAGGGATAATCCGCCCTACCTTTTAAGATTTCGGTCGCGCCGCATGCGCCTTGGCGACTTCGACGTATTTCTCCGCCCAGCCGCGCAATTTAGCCTGCTCCTCGGGCGCGAGCAGGCGGGTGATTTTCACCGGAGAACCGTAAACCAGCGAGCCGGGCGGCACGACCATGCCTTGGGGCACGAGCGAATTTGCGCCGATCATGCTGCGGGCCCCGATCTTCGCGCCGTCGAGGATGGTCGCGCCCATGCCGATGAGGCATTCGTCCCCGATCGTGCAGGCATGGATGATGGCCGCGTGGCCGATGGTGCACCACGCGCCGATATACGCGCCAAAGTCATCGGCAAGATGGACGACGGCGTTGTCCTGGATGTTGGTGCCCTCGCCCACCCGGATTTCGTTGATGTCGCCGCGCAGCACGGCGCCATACCACACGCTGCTCTGCGGGCCGAGGACGACGTCGCCCAACACCGTCGCATTGGGCGCGACAAAAAGCGCCCGCGCCGTGTCGGAAGTTTTCCCGAGGAATTTTTTCAGTCGTTCGTCGAGGGTCATGGATGAAAAAGACTGAAAGCTGAAAACTGAAGGCTGAACAGTTAAAAGCTGAAGGCTAAAAACCATGAATCAAAAAGATTCAGTTTTCAGCATTCAGCCCTTCAGCTTTATTTTTTCTGGTACCACGTTCCATCCGGCGCCTGCAGCCAGATTCCGGGCTTGGATTTCTCCGCAATTTTTTTGGCGCGGCGAAGACCCACTTGCTTGGGCGCCATATTATACTTGCGCGCGTAAAGCGTGTAAACCACCGCGCGATCATGATTTTCATCGGCGACCAGATTGGCTGCATAATCGCCGCCATTGCCGCGCACCTCGACAAATCCCTGATTGTTCTCGCCGACCACGCCGCCGGCTTTCAGCGCATCAAGTGCCGGCAGGCGCTTCTCCTGGTCCTTTCGCAAAACTGAAAGCGGAATGGGGCCAGCCGGCGTCTGGGCCTGCGTCCGGCCAACCGCGGCAAAGGCGATCCCCACCGCCAGCAAAATCCTGAAAAACCGAGCCGTCTTCATGGCGTGGCCGGCGCCGGTGCGGGCTGCGCCGCGGGCTTGGCGACGGGAGCAATCGTGGTGGATTTTTTGTCGAGGTCGTCGAAATAATTATCGAGATCCTTGTCCACATTCACATTCACATTCACATCGACGGTGACGTGGATGGGCTTAACCTCGATGGGCTTGACGTTCACACAACCGGCCAATGGCAAGACGGCGGTACAAATTAGCAAACGGCATTTCATTGGTAAAAAATAGGGCGGTCGATTTCGCAAGACAACCAACTTTTCATTGCTGCAGTTGGCGACGCATGGCGTAGGCACCGTGAAGCAGTTGCTGCACGGGGCCGTGGATGTTAATATCAATGACGACCGGCGCCGGATATTTTGGATCCGCCGAGCCGCCCTCCAGTTGGATCAAGATCGTACGGCTCGCCTGCTCGCCGTCCGGATAAAACCTGATGCGGAAAGTTTTCATCACCAGCGGCATTTTGCCGAGCTCGATTTGGGCCAGGCCCGGATAGTTTACGCGAATTTTTTTGTTCTGATACAGAATACGGGAGAATAATCCCGGCGACGATTGGAGGACAACCTGGGCCATCTCGCCTTTGGGCAAAACCAGGGAGCTTTTCCCGATCGTCAGGTTTCCGTGGTCAAGATGCACGGTGAGCCTTCCGCTGACATGGCCTTCGGCTTGGTTTATTCTCAAATGTCCAGGATCCACCACGTCCCGGAGTTGCGCCAGATCGATCCTCCGGGCCGTGGCGACCCAGGTAATCGAAGGTTGCTTGAGGGCGAAGGTAAAAGGATCGGCGGAAAATTTTCCACCCAGACCGGTGCTATCAAGGGAACCCACGTGCACCTGGCCGTCGGGCGTCAAGCCGAAGGAGATTTTAGTATCGTGCAACTCGACGCCGCCAAATTGGGCCGTGCGCACGGAAAGCACTTGGTCCGGCTCCGTGCACAAGGGCTGCAAGCCCGCCAGGGTGATGCGCAACGCCAACCCATCGCATGAGCTCTTTTTTTCCGTATTCTCCATTCCACCATCAGCCAGTTCCAGCGTGGCCATCCCGTCGAAGACGCCCTGCTTGATCGTGCCGTGGCCCTCAATCGCGAGCGTGCCGCGAAACTGCCAGCTGGCGAGTGACGGGACATTTTCCGTCAGGGCCGCGGACCACGACGCCAGATCCAGGCTGCATTTCACAATCTGCCAGGTGCCTTCGCCTGTGGCCGGATCAAAATGTGCCTGCACGTCCAAATGCGCATCCTGGCCCTCGACGGAAAACTCCAAATTCACCGCCCCGGCACCCGCCGGCCGGAGCGTCATGCGCCACGCCAGTGCCGGAGCAGCAGGATCGAGGTGCCAGACACCCGACAACGTGCCGTTCATCAGCGGCAACGACGGGAGGGCGGCGCGCGCGGTCATCAACGGCCACACGCCGAGCAAGGCCAGGGACATAACGAAACTTCTCACGTTGAAATAATTCAGTCTTTTCGATGCGATGGCCAGTATTCTGATGAAGACATCCCTTTCGCTCAAGGCAGGCGTTACTTTGATCATCCTCGCGGCCCTGCGGCTCACACCGGTCGCGCACGCGACCATCGTGGGGCTCAACCAGATTGTCACGCCGGAGATCCAACCCACGGGCGTGCTCGGTCTCAGCGCCCAGCTTGAGCATCCTGCCATCGGCAACAGCCAGGAAATTCAGTTCGAGCTCGGTCTCACCCCACGATTTGAAGTGGCTTGGTTCCAAGGCCTGAAGCCCAACGAAGGTTTTTTCAGCACGGAATTCAACCTACTCCAAAAAGGGCCGCACCTGCTGACCGCCGGCGTCCTCAACTGGTCCACGCGCGGTGGCGATGCGCAGCCATTCTTGGAATACGGTTACTACACGGATAAAGACCGTTTTGTGGCTGGCGCCATCTATGCGAATCGCGAAACGGAGCTGTTGCTTGGTTATAAACGTCTGCTCTCGGACAAAATCGCAGTAGCCACCGATTTCCAGTCAGGCTCGGCCAATTCGCTGACGTTGGGCGTGGTCTATAATTTTACCCCCGACCTTTCGATCAACCCGGCCATTTACTGGACCAATTCGCACCCGCATCATTTTTTGGGCTACGTCGTGGTAACGTGGAACATCACCGTCTGGAAGTAAACGCACCCGGCGATGAACATGGATGATACTACACGAAATGGCTCAAACCCCGGATGAAAAGAAAGCTTCCCAGCGTCAGCAGCACCGCGAGCGAAAGATAGGGAGCCAGGCGCGCAAATTTCCCAAACCCTGAGAAACGGCGGCTGGCCTGACCCACGCTCCATGCCGCCACCACGCCAACGCTCACGAGCGTCAGCGCCAGTCCCAAGCTGAAAGCGATCACGAGGGAAAACCCCAACGCGAATTTTTTGAGCTGCAGGCAGAGCACGAGAACAGAAAACGCCGCCGGGCACGGCATTAATCCGCCGGTGAGGCCAAATAGCACGATCTGCGGCGTGGTGACGGTGCGGTTCGTAAACCGGCGGGCGATGTCCGCTGCGTGCTCGCGGCTGTGGGCATCATCGTCCTCGGCATGCGCGTGATCGTGGTCCTCGCGAAATTCAACCTTCACCGTGTTCATTTGTGCAGCACCCACCAAATGAATCTCCGCGCGAAACTCATGCGGTTCCGGGATGGGCTCGGCTGATTCCCAAACGTTGCCGTTGCGACTCAGGCGAAACAGCTGCCGCTGCCCGTCGGGACGGATGGTTTCCACGCTGGCTGCGGACAGGACTTCATTCTCGGCCAGCTCCAACCTGAACTGCGGAGGCACGCCGTCCTCGATCACCCGCAATTGACCGATGCCCAGCTCACACTGGACTTCCTTGGCTTCGTCATGGTGATGGTGCACATGCCCGCATTGATCACGCTTCATCCGCCAAAACGTCCAGCCGGCCATCGCGATCACGAGAATTCCCCCGACCACCTGGAAATAAGGCTCAGTCGTCTCGGCATTCCATTGCTGGCCGAAGCTCAAGGCCATCGCCGCGATCGCCCAGATGACCAGCGAGTGGGAAACCGCGGCGGACAGCCCGAGCAGCGCGGCTTGCAGGACGGTTCCGCGAACCGCCACGATGAAGGCGGCCATCATCGTCTTGGAGTGGCCCGGCTCCAGGCCGTGCAGGGCGCCGATCAGGACGGCGGTGGGAAAGAACACCCACGCCGAGCCATGCTGCAATAGTTCCGGGAAAGAAGTCATGCATACACCATACCCCTACCCCCTATATTATGTAAAACCCAAAATTTAGTGGCATTCGCCGCCGCCCCGGCTTATTTTGCCCCATCGTGTCCCACCATCCTGAAAATCCCGAGGCGGACCGCCGGGCCCTGAAACTCCGGCTCCACCGCGTCATCGGCCAGCTCAAGGCCATCGATGGCCAGCTCGATGGCGACTACGATTGCACGGAGGTGTTGCATCAGCTCATCGCGGCCCGCCGGGCGCTGAAATCGCTGTCGGAAAAAATCATCAACGACCACCTGCAGCACTGCGTCATGGAACTGGGCCACGAAGAAGACGCCCGGCGGAACTTGCGCGAGATGGCCACCGTGCTGAAACGCTACATCGAGTAGAAGCTGTCTCAAAATTGAGACATGAAGCCCGCACCTCCTTCGCTAAATCCATGGGATCCAAGATGGAACTGACGGCCAAAGCACTGGTCTGCCATGGCATGATGAAAGCGATCCATTCGTTTATCCCCTCCCCTAAATTATTGGTCGCCGGCACCGCGTTGGTTGCGGTGGGCTTGTTTTCCAGCTGCACCACCGTGCAACTGAGTGACGACGGCTCGGTCGTCGGCGAATATAAACTGGGTTACCTGATTGCGAAGCCCGGCCAATCGCTCGAACGCGTGCACACAGCCGTGACAAAAGCCTTCAAGGACCTGGGCTACCTGCAGGTCGGCGACAAGGAAACGCCGGGCGAGATTGAACTGAGCGCCCGCGATGCCCATGACACGCTGATCTCGGTGGAGCTAAAAGATTTCACCACCTACACGAGCGTGAGGATCCGTTGCGGCGTGTCCGGCGGCCTGGCGCAGGAACAACAGGTTTACCACGCCATCGCGCAGCATTTTTAGCCGGCAAGCCGGCTAAAAATGCTGCGCTGATTACAGATCTCAAATTACAAATTACAGATTGGTTTTTTCGATCTGCGACCATCCGCACAATCCGCGGAAAAAGGTGATAATGATTACCAACCTTTCCAATCTGGAATTTGTAATCTGTAATTGCGCCGGCTACCGCTGCGTCCTGCCCTCCGTAACTTGAGCGAAAGAGGGCAGGACGCAGCGGTAGCCGGCGCGGTCGATCTCGCGCAGCACGATTTCCAGCGCCGACAGGCTGCTGTTTTCTCCCCGACGGTTGCGGCATTCCGGATGCAGCATAAAAATCGCCCCCGGTCGCAGGTGGCGCAGCAAACGCCCGGCCACGCGCGAGGGATTATGATCCCCATAATCCAGGCCGCGGGCCGTCCAGCCGACCGGTTGCAGTTCGCGCCGGCACAAAACCTGATAAAGCAACGGCGGGTGCCAGCCGACCGGCCCCCGAAAAAACCGTGGCGGCACACCCGCGGCCGCAGTCAGGACCTCCGTGCTACGATCGATCTCCCGCGCGAAGCGGGAAGGCGGATACGCCCAAAAAAGCACGGCCTGGTGCGTGTACGTATGGTTGGCGACGGCGTGGCCGCCGGCCAGGATCTCACACACCAGCCCGGGATTTTTTTCCGCTTCGCGCCCGATGAGGAAAAACGTCGCCCGCGCGCGGTGCTGCGCGAGCAGCGCGAGCACCCGCGGCGTCTCTTGCGGGTTGGGGCCGTCATCAAACGTCAGCCACACCTCTCGTTCGCGGGTATCAAAACGCGTGGCGACCGGCACACAGAGGCGCGAGTTGGGCCAGAGCGAGGCCAGGAAAAAAAAGAAATGGATCCCGACCATCACGCCAACCGCCAGCGGCAGCGACACGCGCGCAATCGCGAGGGCGAGGATAAACACAGCGAGGGAACTCCAGAGAATCGCCCGGCGCGCAAGATCCTGCCGCCGCGAGGCCCGGCACGCGGGCGATTTGATGACTTTGGAGTTTTCAGCCATCAGAGGCATGACAGTTCAGACTGCTGGGCTCCCCGCATCTGCGCAAGCACAGGCACGGCTCCTTGAACGTCCAACATCGAACATCGAACGCCCAACACCCAAGTAGGAAGCTCCGAACGCCGAATTTCTTAGATTTGAAATCTCAAATTTTAAATCTGAGATGCCAATGGCCAACTATACCTGCACCTGGGGAAGATTCCAGATGTCGCGCGCATATTCGCGGATGGTGCGGTCGCTGGAAAACTTGCCGACGCGGGCAGTGTTGAGGATGGCCATGCGGGCCCATGCGGCCTGGTTGCCGTAGGCCGCATCGACGCGCGCCTGGCAGTCGCAATAGGCGCGGAAGTCGGCCAGCACCATGAAGGGGTCGCCGCCGCGCAGCAGGCTGTCGTGCAACGGGGCGAAGGCGTGGTCTTCATGCGGCGCGAAGAAATTGGAGCCGAGCCAGTCGACGACGGCACGCAGTTCCTCATCGCGGTTATAAAAATCGTGCGGATTGTAGCCGCGGGCGCGCAGGGCCTCGACCTCCTCCACCGTCAGGCCGAAGATAAAAATGTTTTCGTCGCCGACTTCCTCGTGGATTTCGATGTTGGCGCCGTCGAGGGTGCCGATGGTGAGCGCGCCGTTGAGGGCGAGCTTCATGTTCCCGGTGCCGGAGGCTTCCTTGCCGGCGGTGGAAATTTGCTCGGAGAGATCGGCGGCCGGGATGATTTTTTCCGCCAGGGAAACGCGGTAGTTGGGCAGGAAGGCGACTTTCAGCTTATCGCCGATGCGCTCGTCGGAATTTATCCGAAGCGCGACCAGGTTGATGGCGCGAATGATGTTTTTGGCGAGGTCGTAGCCGGGCGCGGCCTTGGCGGCGAAAATGAAAACGCGCGGGGCGATGGCGAGCGCGGGGTTTTGCAGCAGGCGGCGGTAGAGCGCGAGGATATGGAGCAGGTTGAGATGCTGGCGCTTGTATTCGTGGAGGCGCTTGATTTGCACGTCGAAGAGCGCGTCCGGCGAAACCGAGATATTGCATTCGTGCTGGATGACCGCGGCGAGATCGACCTTGTTGGCGCGCTTGGCCGCCATGAATTCGCGCTGGAAGCCGGCATCATCGGCAAATTTTTCGAGGCTGCGGAGCCGGTCCAGGTCGCGCGGCCAGCCGTCGCCGATCTTTTGGGTGATGAGGTCGGCCAGGCGCGGGTTGCTCTTCAGGAGCCAGCGGCGCGGGGTGATGCCGTTGGTTTTGTTCTGAAACTTGCCGGGATAAAGTTCGTTGAATTCCGGGAAGAGGCGGGTCTTGAGCAGTTGCGTATGCAGCGCCGCGACGCCGTTGACGGCGTGCGAGCCGACGACGGCGAGCTGGGCCATGCGCACTTTCTTGGCGCCGTCTTCCTCGATGAGCGAGCAGGCGCGTTTCTTGCCGCCGCCATCTTTCGGCCACTTGAGCTCGATCTCCTTAAGCAGACGGGAGTTGATCTCGTAGATGATCTGCAGGTGGCGCGGAAGCACGCGTTCCAGGAGCGACACGTTCCACCGCTCGAGCGCCTCGGGCAGGAGGGTGTGGTTGGTGTAGGCGAAGACTTTTTTAACGATGGCCCACGCGGGATCCCACTCCATGTTCTGCTCGTCCATGAGGATGCGCATGAGCTCGACGATCGCGATCGTGGGATGCGTGTCGTTGAGTTGAACGGCCACCTTGGCCTCGAGATTGGCCCAGGAGTTGGCCGGGTTGCGCAGATGGCGGCGGATAATGTCGCGCAGGGAGCATGCGACAAAAAAGTATTGCTGGACGAGGCGCAGCTCCTTGCCGCTTTCGGTGCTGTCGTTCGGATAAAGGACCTTCGAGATGGTTTCCCCGACGGCCTTCTCGCGCACGGCCTCGACGTAGCCCCCGCGGTTGAAAATGGTGAGATCGAACTCCTCGGTGGATTTCGAGGCCCAGAGGCGCAGCAGGTTGACCGTCTTGGTGCCGTAGCCCGCGATGGGAATGTCGTGCGGCACGCCGAGAATTTTTTTGGTGTCAACCCAGCGCGGGTGGTAGGTACCGCGGTCGTCGAAGATATTTTCAACCCGGCCATACAGGTGGACCTCCTGGGTATATTCCGGCCGGACGACTTCCCACGGATCACCGAAAAGGATCCAGTTATCGGGATGCTCGACCTGGTACCCGTTGACAAATTCCTGTTTGAAAAGGCCGAACTCGTAGTGAATGCCGTAGCCGAGCGCGGGAAAATCGAGCGTGGCGAGCGAGTCGAGGAAACAGGCGGCGAGCCGGCCGAGGCCGCCGTTGCCCAGGCCCATGTCCACCTCGCACTCGCGAACATTATCGAAATCCTGCCCGAGGCTGGTCAGCGCGTCACGCGCGGACTCGAACAGGCCGGTGGCGAGGAGATTGTTGCCGAAAAGCCGGCCCATGAGGTATTCGAGCGAAAAATAGTAAACCCGGCGGACATTATTCCCGTTGTGCACGCCCTGGGTCTCGATCATGCGCTCGTGGATGTGGTCGCGCACGGCCAGCGCCGTGGCCACCCACCAGTCGCGGGGCGTGGCGGTGTTGGTGTCGCGCGCGAGCGTGGAAATCAAATGGCGCAGGATAAGCGAGCGCAGGATTTCCGTGGGCGAGTCGACGTGTGGGCGTCCAGACAGCTCCACTGGCACTACGTCAGTCCCGGTTTTTTTCACGGAGCCGGATTTTTTCGTTTTTTCGGAGGAGGCGGATGGCATGTGGTAAAGAGGATTGAACAAATTTTTCGCCGATGGGCGAGCTGCGGCCGCAGTTATTTTTGAAACCGGCGCGCCAGTTCACCGTGGTTGAGTTCGACGTAGGTGGGCCGGCCCGCCGGGCTGGTGAGCGGCGAGCGGGTGGCAAAAAGCTGGGCGACGAGGGCGAGCGACTCGGCTTCGCTCGCGACGGCCGGCAGCCGGATGGCGCGCGCGACGGCGAGACGGGCAAATTCATCGCGGGCGAGATCGGGATTCTTTTCCTGCAGGCGGCCGTCGCGCAGCGCGCCGAGCAGGTCGCGCAAAAACGGCTCGGCATCCGCCGGCTCGAGCCAGTCGGGCACGGCCTCGATGCGGAAAAAATTGCGGCCAAATGCGGCGATCTCGAGCCCGTGGCCGTGCAGGAATTCCAGGCGGTCGAGCAGCAGCGCCGTGGCAATGGGGTCGAGCTCGACCGGCATGGGCAGGAGCAGCCGCTGGCTCGCCATCGAGCCGTGGTGAAACTGCGCCAGCAGTCGCTCGAACCACACGCGCTCATGCGCCGCGCGGCGGTCGAGCAGCACAAGGCCGGCGGCGGTTTCAAACAGGGCATAGGCGCCGTGGGCGAGGCCGAGAAAGCGCCACGGCACGCTTTCGATCTTTGGCGGGGGATTTTCCACCGGCGACGCCGGCAAAACCCGGGCCGCGGCGGGCGGAAAAGTTGGCGCGGGCAGGATTTCACGGCGCGGCAGCGCCGCCATGGCCGCCATCGACGGGGACCCTACCCTGTTGGCGAAGCCGGCTGGCGCCGGAAGAATTCCCGGGGCGGGGCTCGGGTGATCCGCCGCGGGCGCGCTGGCCGCGCCCAGATCGCGCAAGTGTTGCAGCACGGTGCGGATGACAAAACCGCGGACGGCGGTATCGCTGCGGAAACGCACCTCGCGCTTGGCCGGGTGGACGTTGACATCGACCGCGGCGGGGTCGCATTCGAAAAAAACAAATGCGAGCGGATAGCGGCCCTTGGGCAGCGACTCGTGGTAGCTCTCGATCAGCGCGTAGTTGAGCGTGCGACTGTCCACCGGGCGCGCGTTGATGAACGTGATCATCTCATGGCGTGTAGCACGACCAATGCCGGGCCGGCCAATCAGGCCGTGTAATCGCATGTCCGCCTCATTCGCGGCCAGCGGCAGCAGCCCTTCCGCGATTTGCCGGCCAAAAATTTCCGCCACGCGTTCGGCCAACGTCGCACACTCGGGCGAACGGAAAATGACGCGGCCGTCCTCGGTCAGCGTGAACGACACGCGCGGGCTGGCCAGCGCGTAGAGCCGCACGCATTGGATGATGTGGGCGGACTCGGTGGCGTCGGTCTTCAGAAACTTCCGGCGGGCGGGCACGGAGTTAAAGAGCTGCGCGACTTCGATGCGGGTGCCGGACGGACGGCCGCAGTCGCGCACATGGACAAACTTGCCGCCGTTCACGAGGATTTCGGTGCCGGCGTGGTCGGCCGCCGTGCGGGTCTGCAGCGTGAAGCGCGAAACGCTGGCGATGGAGGGCAGCGCTTCGCCGCGAAAGCCGTACGTGCCCAGGCGGTCGAGATCGGCCGCCTCGGCGATCTTGCTGGTCGCATGGCGCTCGAGCGAAAGCAGCGCTTCGTCGCGGATCATGCCCGCGCCGTTGTCCTCGACGGAAATCAGCGCGCGGCCGCCGGCGCGAAACTCAACCTCGATGCGCGTGGCGCCGGCGTCGAGGGCGTTTTCGACCAGCTCCTTCACCACCGCGGCCGGGCGCTCGATGACCTCGCCAGCGGCGATCTGGTTGGCGACGCGGTCGGGAAGAATGCGAATATTCGGCATCGCTGAAAGGTAATCGCGGAAACGCGGAAAAACGGAAGCGCGGAATCAACCGGTGAGAACCACGCGCCGGATTTCGAGCGTGGGCTTGGCGAAGTTTAAAACCAAGGCAAGCTGGAGTCCGGTAGCCTTGAGATAGGATCGCGCCGTGGCAAGATGGACATCCTCGATCTCTTTGCAGGCCTTGAGTTCGATAACGACACGGGACTCTACCAGCAAATCCAACCGATGCTCTCCAATTGGATTTTGATCGTAGAAAATCAGAACAGTTTTCTGGCGCTCAAAGCAAAGCCCGGCCTTGGCCAGCTCAATCGACACAGCTTCTTCATAAACTTTTTCAAGAAAGCCAGGGCCAAGTGCACGATGAACTCGAATGCAACAACCCAGGATTCGCTCGGAAAGTTCTTCCTCAACCAACGGCATCGGTTTGTTTTTCGCGCTTCCGTTTTTTCGCGCTTCCGCGATAAAATTACTTCAGGGTCTTCTGCCAGCGCGTGAATTGTTTCTTGAGTTGCGCGGGGCCGGGCATGCCGGTGCCAGCGCGCCTGGCCATGGCCCGGCCGAGGTCGAAGACTTCGACCCAGTCCCGGTCAAAGGCCGGATGCACCGCGCGCACTTCGTCGAGCGTCAGCCGGTCGAGCCGGACGGCGCTGTGCTCGGCCACGCGCACGATCGCGCCGACGGCGTGGTGCGCTTCGCGAAACGGCACGCCTTTGCGCACCAGGTAATCGGCGAGGTCGGTGGCCAGCAGCGCGGGATCGGCCACGGCGGCGGCGCAACGGTCGCGATGCACGGTGACTCCGGCCACGGTGCCGGCGAGTACGTCAGCGCAAAGGGCGGTCTGGTCAAAACTGTCGAAGACGGGCGGCTTGTCCTCCTGCAGGTCGCGATTGTAGGTGAGCGGCAGGCCTTTCACGAGGACGAGCAGGGTGTGGAGATTGCCCTGCAAGCGAGCGGCTTTTCCGCGCACCAATTCGAGCGAGTCGGGATTTTTTTTCTGCGGCATGAGCGAGGAGCCGGTGCAGAAAGCATCGGGCAGCTCGATGAACTTGAACTCGGTGCTGCTCCAGAGGATGAAGTCCTCGGCCAGGCGCGAGAAATGCACCCCCGCGAGTGCGCAGGCGGTGGCGAACTCGACAAAGAGGTCGCGGTCGCTGACGGCGTCCATGGAATTTTGCGTGACCTGCGGCCGGCCGCGGGCATCGACAAAACCGAGGGCTTGCGCGACGAACTCGCGGTCGATGGGCAGCGTGGTGCCGGCGATGGCGCCGGAGCCGAGCGGGCAGAAGTTGGCGTGCGCGGCCACGCCGGCCAGGCGCTCGCGATCCCGCTGGAACATTTCCAGGTAGGCAAAGAGATGGTGCGCGAAATACACCGGCTGCGCCCGCTGGAGGTGCGTATAGCCGGGAATGAGCACGTCGCGCTCGCGTTCGGCGACCGCGAGGAGCGCGCCCTGGACGGCCCGGAGTTTTTCGCCGAGCACGGCACAGGCGTGCTTGAAGAAGAGGCGCATGTCGGTCGCGACCTGGTCGTTGCGGCTGCGCGCGGTGTGCAGCTTGGCGGCGGCCGGCACGCTTTTCGCGAGAGCCTGCTCGATGTTCATGTGCACGTCCTCGAGCTTGATGTCCCAGGCAAACCGGCCGGCCTCGATTTCCCGGAGGATTTTGTCGAGCCCGGCGTGGATGGCATCGCGCTCGGCGGCCGTGAGGAGACCGACGTGCGCGAGCATGGCGGCGTGGGCCTTGCTGCCGGCAATGTCGAACGACGCGAGACGGTAGTCAAAGGACACGGACTCGCTGAATTGCAGCATGAGTTCGGCGGGACCCGCGGTGAAGCGGCCGCCCCAGGTGGCTTGGGCTTTCTTGGCCATGGGCGAAGCATCGACACCGCAGCGCGCGGGGCAACGCGAAAGATGCTTTGCCTGCAGCAACGGCATGCGCACACTCTACGCCATATGCTTCCGCGTTGCTTGAAAGTGATGCTTTTCCTGTCCGTTTGGGCCGTGACGCTGCACGGCGCGGCCCCGTTGGATGCGCGCTACAACAAAGCCGCGATCGAACCGGTCAAAACTTCGATTTACATCGGTTACGTGAAACTAAGCATGCCCGTGTTCACGCGCACGTCCGCCAGTTACGTGTCGACCTATAATGCTTCCGTGTTTCCGTTTTTTTTCTGGAGCGAGCACGGGCAAATGACGATTGAGGCCAGCGACGATGATCTGCGGCGGCTGGCGCGCGGCGAGACGGTACTGTTCAAGGGCCACGCGGAGAACTCCGATGGCGAGACGAGATCCATCATCGGCCGCGCCATCCCGCAGGATGCGACCCAGGGAAAACTGACGGTGCGCCTGTTTGTCTCCAAAAGAATCCAACTGATCTTCAACACGACCTATCGCTTTGTGGGCGGGCGGTAGCACGCTGTTCGTTTAAATTAGGTAGGGGCGGCTGCCCCAGCCGACAAGGCTTCGTACTTGTCGCCGTCCGTTGGTTTCCGCCTTCGCCCCGTTCGACAAGCTCAGGGCTATGGCGGACAAGTCGGCCCGTTGAGGGCAACGGGCCCTACCAAAATCGGTCGTAAACCAGCGTTTCTTCGGCTGGGATTTTAAACCGATTCAGCTGCCGGCGGTGAAGAAGCGGTTGACCGCGCTCAGGACTTCCGAGATCGCAAAGGGTTTTTGCAAATAACCGCGCGCACCGGACTTGATGATTTCCGCCTGGAGATTTTCCTCGAGGTGGCCGCTCATGAAAATGGCGTCAACCGACGGCACGAGATCGCGCATTTTCATGAACGCCTCCCAGCCGCTCATGCGCGGCAGGCCAAGGTCGCAAAGGACGAGACCGATTTCCGCGTGGCGCAGGCGGAACACTTCGACGGCTTCGATGCCGTCGCGCGCCTTGAACACGCGGTAGCCATTGCGCTCGAGGACATGGCTAAGGGCGTGCAGGAGGGTTTCCTCGTCGTCCACCAGCAGGATGACACGTTCCGCGCGCGGGGCCGCGGGCGCCGCCGTCGTCGTGGCCGGCACGGCCGGTTCGGCTGCGAGCTCGGGTGAAACAGGGAAATAAAGTGAAAAGGCGAGCTCGCCCGGGAATGCGCTGACATCGAGCCAGCCGCGATGGACGCCCATGATGCTGTGCACGGCAAGGATGGAGAGGTCGCGCACGCGCTCGGTCAGGCCCAGCGCGGCGGAATTGAAGGTTTCAAGCGTATCCTCGTCGGTGGTTTCGGGCGGAGTCAGGCGAATGCGCAGAAGATCATATTTGGGTTCGCGGGCATCGGGAAATTTTTTGCTCAGTTCCGCCCCGGACACCGCCGAGACCGCAAACTCGAGGCGGCCGCCGGGACCGGCCAGATCGCGTGATTTCTGGCACAGGTTCAGCAAAAGGTGGTTGATCTGGTAAAGATCAATTGCCACCGGGGGCAGCGCAGGCTCGACGGAACGAATCAGGGTGAGTTGCTTGCCATAGCTGTCGCCAATCATCTGGCAGAAATTTTCGACGAGCTGGCCAAGTTGGGCCCGCTGGAAGGTGGGCTCGATCTTGCGTGAGAGGTAGAGCGTCTGCTTGATGAGGTTGGCCGCGCGCGCGACGGCTTTCTCGATGCCTTCGATGGCGGTGGCCGCGCGGCCGGAATCGACCGCGGGATCCTGCAAGAACGTGGTGTAACCAAGGATGATGGAGAGAAGGTTGTTGAAATCGTTGCCCACCTCGGAGGCCATGGCGGCAAAACTCTCGGCGCGCTGGAGCTGGCGGAGTTGCGGCTCGGTCTGCGCTTCGCGCGCGAGGTCGATCAGCGAGAACAACCGGTAAGGACGGCCCGCCAGCGTCATCCGCGCGTCCGTGGTATGCGCGAAAAGCGCGCGTCCGCTTTTGTGGATGATGGCGCCGAAAGTCTTGAGCGCGGAGTTGTCGCCGGCCAGGAACGCCGCATGGGCCGCCAGGCCTTGCACCGAGGCCTCGGGCGGGAAAAGCATGGTGAACATGGCACCGACCAGCTCCGCGCGAGTGTAGCCGAGAAGGTCGGCAAACGCCGGATTGACCGTAACGATGGCGCCGCGCTCATCGACCAGGCAGAGACCGAAGGGAAGTTTTTCCCAGACGGCAGGAAACATTTCCGTAGAAATGCCTTCCGGCACACCAGATACTGGAAGGTTCCCGTGGGGAGGGTTTGTCATGCTGGCCAATGGAAAATGACCGGTTTTTCAACCGAGGGGTTAAGACTCTGGTGAACAGGACAAGCATGTGCGGCCTGTTCTAGCAAGCCGACAGACGCAGCATTGGTGGAAAATGGCATCCAAAGATGCGTGGTCAGGCGGACGATGCGACGCGGGAGATCGGTGGACATTTCCTTGGTCACCTCAAACTTGAGCCCGCGCAGTTCGAGGCCCTCCCGACGGGCGACGATCGCCATGGTGGTGGCGATGCAGGTACCGAGCGCCGTGGCCACCAGGTCGGTGGGAGAAAAAGCCTCGCCGCGGCCCTGGTTGTCGCGCGGGGCATCGGTCGTAAGGTTGCTGCCGGACGGGCCGTGGGTCGCCGCACAATGAAGGTCGCCCTGATATTCACCGGTGATTTTAACCATGGAGGACTGCTTTTCTGTCCATTTTGCGGCGCGACGCAACGCCACAAACGTCAAAAATCAAGAAAAGGTGCCTGGCAGGGGCGGCTAAATTCCCGCCAAATTTATGCAATAAGCCTCGGCCGCGAGAAACCCCCTCTTCCGTGGGCCCGGGAAAGCCCCCTTTGAAGACTTTTGACGCATTTGCTGATAGATCGCGCTCCGCCAAATTTTATTTGGACAAACCGGCCTTTCTTCCTCTTTCCTGAACCCATGGCTGATTCCAAACCAAAGCTCGTCACCCGCGGCAGCCTCATTTTTGACGCCGTGTTGCTGGTGGCCTTCTTCATTTTTTTCTTCCAGATCCTGAAATCGCATGTGCCCGCCACGACGCCACTGTGGCTTAATATCGGATCGGCCTATGCGACCTCCTGCCTGACCGGCGTCTTCTGGCTCGCGCTGCAGATGTTTCGCGTCGTGCTGCGCTTCCATCGCGAATCGAAGAAGTGATGGGGTGGTAGTTAGTATTTGGTAATTGTCGGTATCGGACAATTGGATGTTGGGCGTTCAATGTTGGATGTTGAATGTTCAAGGTGGGGGCCACCCCGCCGTTTGTGCCGTTGACACCGCCCGCGGCGGGCTGTTTGCCTTAGCCTTTGCTGCGCATCCCTGCGCTCCTATTTTTTCAACCACCAACACCCATCAGATCCATGGCCAAGACCTCAGTGAAAAAATCCCGCACCACCAAAAAGCCCGCCAAGGCGCACAAATACGTTTACTCGTGGGGCGCCGGCAAAGCCGACGGTGACGGCTCGATGAAAGCGCTCCTCGGCGGCAAGGGCGCCAACCTCGCCGAGATGAGCCGCATCGGCCTCCCCGTGCCCGCGGGTTTCACCGTCAGCACCGAGGTCTGCACCTACTACTACGCCAACAAGCGCACCTATCCCACCGCACTCCAGGCCCAGATCGCCGACGGCATCGCCAGGATCGAGAAGATCATGGGCTACAAGTTCGGTGACGCCACCGGCTTCCCTCTCCTCGTGGCCGTCCGCTCCGGCGCGCGCGACTCGATGCCGGGCATGATGGACACCATTCTCAACCTCGGCCTCAACGACGACACCGTCCTTGCCCTCGTCCGCGCCACCGGCAACGAGCGCTTCGCGTGGGATTGTTACCGCCGCTTCATCCAGATGTACGGCGACGTCGTCCTCGGCGTGCAGAAACGCCCCGGTGAAGACCACGAGCCGTTCGAGACGGTCATCGAAACCCTCAAGGAAGAGCGCTACCACAACCATCAAATTGAGGACACCAAGCTCACGGTCTCCGATCTCAAGGACCTCATCGGGCGCTTCAAGTCCCTCGTGAAGGAACGCACCAACCACGATTTTCCCGCCGACCCATGGGAACAGCTCAAGGGCGCCATCGGCGCCGTCTTCGGCTCGTGGATGAATGACCGCGCCATCGTTTACCGCCGCAAATACAACATTCCCACCGAGTGGGGCACCGCCGTCAACGTCCAGGCCATGGTCTTCGGCAACACCGGCGAACAATCCGGCTCCGGCGTCGCCTTCACCCGCGATCCCGCCACCGGAGAAAAAGTTTTCTACGGCGAATTTCTCATGAACGCGCAGGGTGAGGACGTCGTCGCCGGCGTCCGCACGCCCGATCCCGTCGCCCTGCTCGCCAAAAAGCAGCCCGCCTCGCTCCACGAGCTCGAGCGCATCCGCAAGGTTCTCGAGACCCGCTTCAAGGACATGCAGGATTTCGAGTTCACGATCCAGGAGGGCAAGGTCTTCATGCTCCAGACGCGCAACGGCAAGCGCACCGGCGTCGCCGCCGCCCGCATCGCCGTCGAGATGGTGAAGGAAAAAGTCATCGACTGGCAGACCGCCATCACCCGCGTGCCGGCCGACCAGCTCGACCAGATGCTCGCCCCGATTTTCGACCGCGCCGCCATCAAGGCCGCCACGGTCATCGCCACCGGCCTGCCCGCCGGTCCCGGCGCCGCCACCGGCAAAATTTATTTCAACGCCGAGCGCGCCGTCGAGGCCGCCGCGAGAAACGAAAAAGTCCTCCTCGTCCGCATCGAGACCTCGCCCGAGGATCTCCGCGGCATGATCGCCGCGGAGGGCATCCTCACCGCGCGCGGTGGCGTGTCCTCCCACGCCGCGCTTGTCGCCCGCCAGATGGGCAAGGTCTGCGTGTGCGGCGCCGCCGCGCTCCAAGTGGACTACGACAAGTGCACGCTCACCGTGGGCAGCCACACCTTCAACGAGGGCGACTACCTTTCGATCGACGGCACCGCCGGCACCGTTTACGCCGGCGAGGTCAAGACGGCCGCCTCCGAGGTCATCCAGGGCTTCATCGAAGGCAGCGCCACCGCGAAAAAGGGCCGCACCTATCAGAATTTCGCGCAGCTCATGGCCTGGTGTGCCAAGGTCACCAAGCTCTCCGTCCGCACCAATGCCGACACCCCCGAGCAGGCGCGCAACGCCGTCGCCTTCGGCGCGGTCGGCATCGGCCTCACCCGCACCGAGCACATGTTCTTCGAGGGCGACCGCATCGACGCGATGCGCGAGATGATCCTCGCGGACAATCTCGCCGACCGCGAGACGGCGCTCGCGAAACTGCTGCCCTACCAGCGCGCCGATTTCCTCGGCATCTTCAAGGAACTGAAAGGCTTTCCCGCCACGATCCGCTTCCTCGATCCGCCGCTGCACGAATTCCTCCCCCACGCCAAGGAACAGCAGGTCGATCTCGCGCAGAAACTCGGCATCGGCGTGGACAAGATCATGCACCGCGTGCACGAGCTGCATGAGTTCAACCCGATGCTCGGCTTCCGCGGCTGCCGCCTCGGCATCAAGTATCCCGAGATCACCGCCATGCAGGCCCGCGCCGTGTTCGAGGCCGCCGCCGACGCCCAGAAAAAAGGCATCAAGGCCAAACCCGAGATCATGATCCCGCTCGTCGGCTTCAAGCGCGAACTCGACCTGCAGGTCGCGCTCGTCCACGAAGTCGCCAAGGCCGTGCAGGCCGAGAAGAAAATCAAGCTCACCTACTCCGTCGGCACCATGATCGAGATCCCGCGCGGCGCGCTCACCGCCGACGAGATCGCGCAGACCGCCGAGTTTTTCAGCTTCGGCACCAACGACCTCACCCAGACCTGCCTCGGCATGTCGCGCGACGACTCCGGCTCGTTCCTCGGCGCCTACCAGGAATCCGAGATCATCAAGAAAAACCCGTTCGCCTCGATCGACCAGACTGGCGTCGGCGCGCTGATGAAAATCGCCATCGAGAAAGGCTCGAAGACCCGCCCCGGCATCAAGCTCGGCATCTGCGGCGAGCACGGCGGCGATCCCGATTCGGTGAAGTTCTGCCACAAGCTCGGCCTGACCTACGTGAGCTGCTCGCCCTATCGCGTGCCGGTTGCCCGCCTCGCGGCCGCGCAAGCGGCCGTGGCCGATCTCATGGCCGCGAAGAAAAAGTAACGTCGCTACATTTCCCGGTTCGCCCTTTCAGCCCCGCGTCGCCCGACGCGGGGCTTTTTATTTCACCCGTTTGAATGATTAACCACAAAGGCACGAAGAGCACGAAGCTCGATCCAAAGTGATTAGATTTCTCTGCTTTGTGTTCTTTGCGCCTTTGTGGTTAATCCGACGGTTTTTGCTTTTTTGACCGGTGGTGACATGCTGCGTCCATGCCATCAATCAATCCACCGCCCATTGATGCCGGGGTCAGCATCGGCCACGTGCACCTCAAGGTCGCCGACCTGGAACGCTCGCTCGCGTTTTACTGCGGCGTGCTCGGCTTCCAGCTCATGCAGCGCTTCGGTTCGCAGGCCGCGTTCATTTCCGCCGGTGGGTACCATCATCACATCGGACTCAACACCTGGGAAAGTCTCGGTGGAAACCCGCCGGCCCCGGGCACGACCGGGCTGTATCACGTCGCCATACTTTATCCCACCCGCGCGCTGCTGGCCGACGCGTTGCGCCGCCTCCGCCGCGCGAGAATCCCGCTCGACGGCGCAGCCGACCACGGGGTGAGCGAAGCGCTGTATCTGCGCGACCCCGACGACAACGGCGTGGAACTTTACCGGGACCGTCCGCGTGAACAATGGCCCCGCTCGCCGGACGGCGGCGTGGCGATGTTCACCCACCCGCTCGACCTGGACGGCCTTCTCGCCGAGCCGGCGTAATGGATTTTCCAATACGCAATAAATTTGCGCCGCCTTCAGCAGCCATTCGCATGCATCAGTGGTTTCAAACCAGGTTGAGACGACTCGTTTCGAACGGGACTCCTCTCCCAGCCGATCATCTAGGGTAAAATACTAGTAAAGCGAATGACCGGCAAAAACTCTGGGGATAAAAAGTTTTTAACATTATTATTAATGATAATTTTAAACATTTATAGATAGAATGTTATGATTAATAAAAATTAATTTTAAGGCCGTTTGCTTTTGCGCCGAGGCCTGATTTTACAACCCAAAAATCTTGACATTTACTAGGGTCTAACACCTACTATGTCACCCGATTAAGCCATGTCGCCTTCGAATGAAATTGCTCTTTTGTTACGCGACGAAGCTTACCTTACGCTTTGCCGGAAGAGCCCTGATGAAGCGGCCGGTCAGCCGAAAGATTCACTGAAGGAACGCCTCGCGAGAATCGACACCCTTAAAGACTGGGTGCAGTCGACACTACACACGAAGCTGCACGATCATTTGCAGGGGGCATCGCAGGATTATCGTTTCAGCGCGGAGGTTCTCTCCGCCATCAGTACTTGGGAGAAGGAGGTCAATCCTTACGGCCATTGCCTGCTGGCCTTCGTCTGCGAATTTAAGCACGCCACCCGGGCCCTGGTCGGGTCGAAGACAAATTTATACGCGTCTTTCAATCCACGCGCGGAGGCCCTGTCCGGGCTGCGCCTTTGCGCCGAAAATGTGGACCTCGCTTCGTTGCAATTGGATGCCGCAGCCAAACATCTCCGGCATGTCATCGCCGGAACCATCTACGAGAAAGTGCGCGTGCACGCGCCGCCCATCTCCGGTTTGGTTCAATGGATGGAACGGCTGGCGCTGCTTTCCAACGTCGATGCCCTGGTCGCAATGCAGGCCAAGGAAATCGACATGCGCCCGCTGCTCGCAAACAAACTGCTGATCCTCCATTCCTGTGCCACCACCGCCCGGGAAACGGTGGGCGAGATCCAGCGGGAATATTTCCAAAGCTATTGGGACAATCTTCGTCAGTACGCGTTGACCAATTATGTCGAGGATCGCGCCGTGGACGAGGTGCTCGATGAGCTCGCCGCGCGCTATGTCAGCGCTGGTCAACAAGTCATGCGAGACGAGCCCGCCCTCCTCTTTGCCTAAAAAGGCCCTGTCGGGCCCTGTCGGATCGTTGACACCACCCGTTTTGCCCCACAATTTAGTGGGCTCCATGGTTGGTTCCAACTTCCCCACGGCTGGCGCCGTAACCCCCGGTGCCAGCCTAGTCCAAACGGTTCCCGATGCGGTCATCCGCCTTGCGGGCAATTCGCAAGATGGCATCCAAACCATCGGCGGTTTTCTCGCGCGCCTCGCCGGGCGCAGCGACCAGGACGTCATGACTTACATGACGATCCCGTCCACCATCTCGGGTGGCCCGTCGATCTTCCAGGTGCGCATGGGCACGGGTGAAATCCTTTCCGCCGGCGATCATGCGGATTTTCTCGTGGCGTTTTACCAACACAGCTATGACGCGCACATCCATTCCCTGCGCCCGGGCGGCGTGCTCGTGTACGACAGCGATCACGTGAAGCCCGACCCCGAGGACAAGCGCTTCACCGCCGTCGGCATTCCCATCACCAGCCTCACGGTTGAGGCCGTGGGCGGTGCGACCAAGGACAAGGGTAAAAATATTTTCGTGCTCGGGCTGCTGGCCCGCGCCTTCAATCTCGACGTGGAAAAACTCCGCGCCCTCGTCACGGAACGATTCGGTGGCCGCGCCGAGGACATCGTGCGCAACGCCATGCTGGCCTTCGACGCTGGCTATGCGATGCCCGTGGAGAATCTCCTCGGCCACTGCTACCGCTTCGACCAAAATCCGCGCGCCGCCGGCCAGCGTCAGCAGGTCACAATGGACGGCAATACCGCCCTGACTTACGGCCTGCTCGCCGCGGGCGTGCGCCACGGCTCGGGTTATCCCATCACGCCGTGGTCTTCGATCATGGAAATGCTTCGCACCGAGCTGCCGAAATACGGCGGCGTCTTCGTGCAGGCGGAAGACGAGCTCTCCGCGGTGTCGCAAGCCCTGGGCTTCTCCTACTCCGGCCACCTCGCCGTCACCGGCAGCTCCGGCCCCGGCCTCTCGCTCAAGATGGAGGCGCTCGGCTGGGCGGTCATGGCCGAGATGCCGCTCATCGTTGTCAACGTCCAGCGCGGCGGCCCCAGCACCGGCCTGCCGACCAACGTCGAGCAAAGCGATCTGCTGCAGGCCATCTACGGCAGCCACGGCGACGCGCCCCGCGTCGTGCTCGCGCCGCGCGACGTCGAGGATTGTTTCTACATCGCCATCGAAGCCGGCCGCATCGCCCGCGAATACAGCACACCCGTCCTGATCCTTTCCGACTTCGGGCTGGCCACGCGCATCGAGGCGTTTGAGGAACCCGATTTGAAGAAACTCATGGCCGACCCGAAGCCCGACCTTTCCGGACGCGGCGCCGACTATAAACCCTATCCGCTCGAACGCACCACCCGCCACGCGCCACCGGGCTCGCGCATGGACAGCGGCGTCTATCCGGTCGTCACCGGCCTGGAGCACGACGAAATGGGCCACCCGACGGGCAGCCCCGAGCTGCACACCAAGATGACCGCGAAACGCCGCGAGAAAATCAAACGGCTCGCCGCCTCGCTGCCAGTGCCGGAAGTTTTCGGCGAGGCCAAGGGCGACGTTCTCGTGGTCGGTTGGGGCTCGACCTTCGGCCCCATCCGCGATGCAGTGAAAACCCTGCGCGCCGCCGGCGAAAAAATCGGCCAGGTCCACCTGCGCCATGTGCACCCGCTGCCGCCGGGGCTGGAGGAAATTTTCCTCAATTACCGTCACATCTGCGTCGTCGAGATGAATGACGAGGGCCTTTACGGCCATGGCCAGCTCGCCACGCTCCTGCGCGCCCGCTACGCCAATCCCGCCATCCGCAGCATCGCCAAAACCGACGGGCTCACCTTCAAGGTTCGCGAAATCGTGGAAGGCATCAAGCGCCTGCAAACCACCACCGGTTCAAACGGAAAAAGCCACGCCTGAGCAACCTGAAATCCCTCAACCCATGTCCACCGCCGTCCCATCCATACCCACTGAAGCCCTGCCTGTCCTGAGCTTGTCTGCGGTAAGCCAGTCGAACCCGTCGAATGGGGCGCCGGCGAGCGCCCCGCGCGTCCCGGTCACAAAAAAAGCCCTCACCGCCGACCACCCGACCTGGTGCCCCGGCTGCGGTGATTTCGCCGTGCTCGCCGCGTTCTACCGCGTGCTGGAAAAACTCCAGTACCCGCACGAGAACATCGTCACCTTCGCCGGCATCGGCTGCTCGTCGCGTTTTCCCTATTTCGTCAACACCCACGGCGGGCACTTCATCCACGGCCGCTCGCTGCCGTTCGCCGCGGGGATCAGCCTCGGCCGCGATGATCTCCACGTCTTCGTCTTCGGTGGCGACGGCGACGGCTTTTCCATCGGCGGCAACCATCTCGTCCACACCGCGCGCAAAAATGTCCGCCTCACCTACGTCATCATGGACAACTTCGTCTATGGCCTGACGAAAAAACAAACCTCGCCCACCTCGCCGATCGGCTTCAAGTCGAAGACCGATCCCACCGGTGCGATGGACCAGCCGATCAACCCGATGCGCACGCTCGTCAACAGCGGTGCCACCTTCATCGCGCGCAGCCACGCCACGCAGGTCAACCACATGATCGACATGATGACGCGCGCCGCGCAGCACGATGGTTTCTCCGTCGTCGAAATTCTTTCCGAATGCGTGGAATTTTATGCGGGCGCGTTCGACGCCGCCAACCCGCGCAAAGGCGGCGCGTTCCGCAACATCGAATTGAAGAAAAACGACGGCACACCCGAGGACGCGTCGCGCCACGATCCCACCGATGAACTCGCCGCCTACAAACTGGCGACGGAACCGTGGCCGGGCTCGTTCGGGATTTTCTACGAGGTGAAACGCCCGACCAAGAACCGCCTCGAGGCCGATCTGATTGCCCGGGCCCGCGAACGCACCAAGGGCGCCGGCGATCTCGACCTGCTCCAGGCTAGTTTTGCCCGTCTGCGCTGACGTGTCCCGGTTGGGGATAATTGAGCGACTTCAGGTCGTACGCGCCCGGATAGACCCTGCGAATCGCCCATTGCAGCTGCTGCAGGTTGAAAATCGTCAAGTTCGGCAAATTAAACGGGAACGTGCCGTGCTCGGGAAAATAGATGCACACCTTCCCGTTGAAAATAAACACGGTGGCCGCGCTCTGCAGCGTGGCGCCGCTGTCATCGACGTAGGAGAACTGCATGACGTTCACCGGCCGGTGCGCGCCCAGCCGCGCACCCGCCAGCGTCGCGTCGCGAAATGCCCGCACTTCATGGGTGGCCAGCACCTCCGGAAGATGGGTCTCAGGCGGCTGCGGCGCCACATCGCACCGATAAGCCAGATGCTGCGGCACAATGCCGGGATATTTCGTCACGAGCGGCGACGCGACCTGCGCAATGTCACCCTTGGAATCCAGCGGCACATTGAGCGGCATGAACCCGAAGTTAACATCCCACGCCCACAATTGCTCTCTTAGCTCGAAAACCGCAACCGCATGGCCGCTCACCGTCACATCGTTTTCTTTTGCGCCCCATTGCAGCACGCGCACCCAGGGATCCGCGCCGAAGATTTCCTGATAGTGATCGTAGAAGCAAACCGACTCGACAAAGCAGCCGTTGCCCACGCCGAGCGTCTCGTGCGGGAAGGGCCGTTTCACCCTCGCGGCCGGACTCGCGATCACGGGATCGGCATGAGACCCGCCCCCGTAAGCAGGGATCGGGACGGGCGGAGCGTTTTCCGCCGCCCGCGCCTTCGCGAGTTGCGGCTGCAGCTCCGCCGGGAAAAGTTTGTAAGGCACCTGGACAATGCCGTCGTCATCCCGCACGAACACACTGTCCGAGTTAAACGCCTTAAGCCGGGCATTTTCGAGTACGCGCCCATCCGTGAGCTTCAACTTGGGAAACGGCTGGTTGATTGATTGCACCGCCAGCGCTGCCCCGGCGAACATCCAAAGTGCCGCAAACCCTAAAAGAATGCTTTTCATGAGGTTGACAGGAAATTGGCATTTTGACCCGAGCAATCACAAACGCCAATAGCCAAACGCCAAAAACCTGAAAACAAAAAAACTCAGAATGACCACCGGTACCGAACGTCGTTTGACTCCGTCCATGTGCGCGGTGTAGGGTTGGTTCCCGCAAATAAATCGTGATCGAACCCGTCGAAACCAAATCCCGCCTTGAGCGCGCATTTCTCGTGGGCGTGCAGACGCCCCAGATGCCGCCCGGCGAAGGCCAGGAGCTGCTCGACGAGTTGCGCGAACTGGTCGAGACCATGGGTATCGCCGTGGTGCGTTCAACGCTCGTCGCACTGCGCGCGCCCACGCCCGCGCTGCTCATCGGCAGCGGGAAGGCCGACAGCCTCGTCGAACTCGCCCGGGCCGATAATGCCGACCTGATCGTGTTCGATGAAAATCTTTCCCCCGCCCAGCAGCGCAACTGGGAGGAACTCGCCGGGCTCGCCGTCATCGACCGCCAGGAAGTCATCCTCGAAGTCTTCGCCGACCGCGCCCACACCCGCGAAGCGATCCTGCAAGTCGCCCTCGCCCGCCAGGAATATTCCCTGCCGCGCCTGAAGCGCGCCTGGACCCATCTTTCCCGCCAGCGCGGCGGCGGCACCGGGGCGCGCGGCCAGGGTGAAACCCAACTCGAGGAAGACCGCCGCATCGTGCGCGACCGCATCGCGCACCTTAAGGAGCAGCTCGTCGAAGTCGTGCGGCAACGCGGCGTGCAGCGCGCGCGCCGCCTCCGCGTGCCCCTGCCCACCGCTGCCATCGTCGGCTACACCAACGCCGGCAAGTCCTCCCTGCTGAACCGCCTCACCGGCGCATCGGTCTTCGTCGAGGACAAACTCTTCGCCACGCTCGACCCCACCACCCGCCAACTGCTGCTCGCCAACAACCAGAAGCTCCTCATCACCGACACCGTCGGCTTCATCCGCCGCCTGCCGCACGGCCTGGTTGAGGCGTTCAAGGCCACCCTCGAGGAAGTCATCGTCGCCGATTTTCTCATTCACGTGCTCGACGTTACCAACCCCAACTTCGAGAAACACCACGCGACCACCCTCGGCGTCCTCGCCGAACTCGGCGCCGACAACCGGCCGACGCTCACGGTCTTCAACAAAACCGACCGCGCCAATCCCGCCATGCTCGCGCACGCCCGCGCCCTCGCGCCCGACGGGCTCTTTATCTCCGCCAAGACCGGCGCCGGCCTCGATACGCTGGTCGGCCGCTGCGCCGGGCTCATCTCGGGTGAATTCGGCGCCACCGATCTCCTCGTGCCGCATGACCGCTACGACGTCATCGCCCGCCTCCATGAGCTCGGCCACATCCATGCGCAGGAGCACCGCGACGACGGTGTATTCATCCAGGGCCGCTTTCCCCCCGCGCAATCCGCCTTCTTCGCACCCTTCATCCCGTCTGACGGGAAATCTCAAACGCCAAACGGCAAATCCCAAAAAAATTCCAAATAGTCGCTGACGGTAAATATACCGGAATTTGAATTTCTAATTTTTTTGGCGTTTGGATCTTGGCGTTTGTGATTTGCGCGATGCGCGTTGCGCGCATCGCGCGCCTACCGCGGTCCAAAAATCCGGTAGTAACCCAGTCCGTAGCTTTCGCGCAGCGCCGTCTCCGTTGTCGCCAGCGCATCCGCGTGCGGCAAAAAATCCAACAACGTCCGCGGCCGGCGCGAGTCGCGCTGAAACCCGACCGGGAACGGCGTGAAATCGACGCCGGCGTGTTTAAAAAGCCACACGGCGCGCGGCATATGCCACCCCGAGGTCACGAGCAGCACGTGTTTCCAGCCGTGCTCGCGGCACAGCACCGCCGCCGCCCGGGCTTCATCCGCGGTATCAGCCACGAGCGGCGTGAGGACGATCTTTTCCGCCGGCACGCCCATGGCGATGGCTTGGACCCGCAGCAGCTCTCCCTCGGTCACGCGGGGTTTTTCCCACGGGTAGCACGCCCGCGAAAAAACGATGGCCCCGGCCTTGCCCGCGCGGATGAGCGCCACGCCCACCGTAAAACGATTCACCCCTTCGCCCCACGAAGGGAAATCGAGGCCAGCGTGGTTGGGGCTCAAAATGCCGCCCAGCACGATCACCGCATCGGCCGGCGCGCAACCCGCGATGGTTTGCGCCGGATAGCGGTCTTCGAGCCGGCCGATCAATGCATCGCTCACCACCGGCATGCTCGCGACATAGAGCAGCACCAGCGCCGCGAGGATGAGCCGCCTGCGCTGTTTCTCCCCAAAAAACGCCAGCAGCAACAGCGCGCAGGCCAAGCCCAACGGCAGCACGATAATTGGCAGCAGCTTGTGAAAAAACAGCATCATGTTTGGTGGCTGCAAGATGAATTCAGAGCATCAGGTAAAACAATGTTTTCTTTTTTGTCATTCTGGGAGGCTGCAACCTGGCGAATCGTACGCTCCGTCCGCTGATACGCTCTTTCGCTCAAATTGGCCACACCCGAGGGAGCGGCCGACTCAGTTAGGCTCCTCTAGGGTTTATTTTTCCGGCTGAAAATCCTTCTGGCCGGTTTGCCAAAGCAGGAACGCAAATTGCCCCGCAAAATTCTTAAAGGTCACGATCTTCTCTTCTGTGAAGTGGCCATCGTCGTAGTTGACCTTCATCAACACGGGTTTTCCTGATGCGGTCGCGTTCTGCAGGGCGGCGGCAAACTTTCCTGGTTCCCACGGAGCCACCCGAGGATCATTCCATCCGCCGACACAAAGAACAGCAGGATACTTCACCCCGTTCTGGACATGCTGGACTCCGTCCATTTCATAAAGGGCCTGGCATTCGACACGATCCTTTACGGTGCCAAATTCGGGGATATTGACAGGGCCATTTGGGCTGAACTCCATGCGCATGGCGTTAGCACATCCGACATTGCAAACCGCTGCCGCAAACAAATCCGGGCGCTCTGTGATCGCGCGGCTGATAAGGATTCCACCCGCACTGGTGCCAGTGCCTCCGAGCCTTTGAGGGCTGGTGTATCCCTTCTTCACGAGATACTCAGCACAGGAGATGAAGTCCCGCCATGTATTCGGCTTGGTGGTCTTATAGCCCGCTTTGTACCAAGCCTCGCCCTTCTCGCCTCCGCCCCTGGGATGGGCGATTGCAATCACCACTCCCCGCAGAGCTATGGAATTAAATATGCTAAAATACGGGGAAATGCTGAATCCGTAGGCGCCATAGCCCTCCAGAATGCAGCAATTGCTTCCGTCGAGTGGAATGCCTTTCCTGTGAATGATCGAAAGCGGGATCATGACGCCATCATGCCCTGGCACCTCGACTTCCTCGGTGACCAGATTCTCGAATCCGGGATACGAAACGTCGGTGTTGAAGATACTCTTAGCGAAGGTCTCCTTCTCCGCGTCGAAGTCGTAGAGTGTTGTCGGAAAAACCCAGGAGGTAATGGCCACGATGCACTGGTTGGTCTGCCAGTTTGGACATGAAATATATGCGCTGCCGGAGGCGGGCAGTTTGATCTCGGATAATTTTCCTGTGGAAAGACCGTATTTCACAATGCGGCCAATAATCCCATTGGAATACACGACAAACAGGTAGTCTTTGCTTTTGGCGATGTACTGGATGGAATCCGCACTTTCTGGAATGACGGTTTCGGCGTGTTTCCAGTCAGGATGCTTCACGCTGGTCCGGACGAGTTTGTACCTCGGGGCGTTCACATCGGTCACCGCATAGACGTAATCTCCATAGAACTCTATGCCTCGGACCAGATTGTCCGAAATCTGGCAAAGCACATCCCATTTGACCCTCGCGTGCTTCATCTCGGAGATAGGGGCGTAGAAGATGCGCATCTCGTTTTGCACGGTGCCTGCTATTCCGAAGATGTAATCAGGATAGGATTCGTCGAAATAGGCCTTGGGAAATTCCTTCGGGGTGATCCCCAGCTCCGGGTTGCTTTCGTTGCTGAAAAAGTCGATGTCCGTCGAGACCCCGGTGCCCAGCTTGTGGACACGAGTCTTGCGGTTCAGCTTGATGTCAAGGCTCTTGGTATCGGTCACCTTACCCGCACCGTAGAAAAAGGATTTACTGTCGGGTGTCCATCCATTGGGCCCGAAGGAAGGATAAATGCTTTCGGGCAGCAACGTTCCACGGTCCACATCCAGGATTCGTATCTCCGAGTATTCGGCTCCGCCCGCGGAGAATCCGATGGCCACGTAACGGCCATCAAAGGAAGGAACGAAGCTCTGAATTGTCGTGGTTACGCCGGCCTTGTATTTGGCAGAATCAAAAAGAAGTTTCTCCGCACCATTCCATCCCTCGCGGAAGAAGAGCTTGCCAATGTTTTCGCCGCCCAGGGTTTTTTTATAAAAGACGCGGCCATGTTCGTATTTAATGCTGCGGTACGTTGCAGGCTTAAGCTTGTCCAAGGCCATCCACTCTTGGATCAAGGCGTCCCGTCCCGGAATCTTCGCCAGCACGCCATCCGTCAGTTCAGCCTGCACCTTGAACCAGCCCTGAACATCCTTGTTCCTTAGGTCTTCCAGCCAGCGATATGGATCCTGGTAGGTCCTCCCGAAATACGTGTCGGTGATATCAACGGTCTTGGTTGGAGGATAGTTCCATTGTGCATGCGCTGAAACGCCCGTCAACAGCAGTAGAGCAAGGTACGCGAACCAATTGATAAGTCGCATTCCTTCCAGCAAGTGTCTGGAATAATACTGCATGGGGTTGATTATTAAAACTGAGACATGCTCTAGTTCAACAGCAACAACCAATGCTCGGCTCGGGCCCATTCGACGCGGGCCGCAGGCCATGAGCAAGGGCCGAGTGTAACGAGGCCCGCGTCGAATGGCCTGCTCTGAGCGCAGGCCGATAGGCCGGAGTCGAAGAGCTGCCCGGCATGGATTCGAACCATGACTAGGTGAGTCAAAGTCACCTGTGCTACCATTACACCACCAGGCAATGTGAAGGTGCAGTAAGCTGGGTCGCGGGCGGCAGGGGTCAAGGCGGGAATGCGGCAGGGGTTGCATCCGCCTGCATCAAAATCATCTCAGGCATTGACGAGGCGTTTAGCCGTCCGTTACCTGTCGGCCATGCACGACACGAGAACCGTGGATCCGCGGGCCAAATACAAGCGCATCGTCCTTAAACTTTCCGGCGAAGTCCTTCGCGGCGGCAAGTCTGGCGATCCCATCGACGCCGCCACGCTCGAGGATGTTTGCACGCAGGTTAAGGAAATCCATGACCTGGGCGTGCAGATTTGCCTCGTCATCGGCGGCGGCAATATCTTCCGCGGCCTCACCGGGGAAAAACGCGGGGTGGACCGCACCACCGGCGACTACATGGGCATGCTCGCCACCGTCGTCAACGCCCTCGCGCTGATGGACTGCCTCGAGAAAATGGACGTCACCACCCGCGTGCAAAGCGCCATCCCGATGAACCAGATCGCCGAGCCCTTCATCCTCCGCCGCGCCGTGCGCCACCTTGAAAAAGGCCGCGTCGTCATCTTCGCCGCCGGCACCGGCAATCCCTACTTTTCCACCGACACCACCGCCGCCCTCCGCGCCAGCGAGATCCACGCCGACATCATCATCAAGGCGACCAAGGTTGACGGCATTTACGACAAGGATCCCAAAAAGCACGCCGACGCCGTCAAATACGACGACATCACCTTCCTCGACGCGCTCAAGCAGCGCCTCAATGTCATGGACTCGACCGCGTTTTCCCTCTGCCTCGACAACAACGTGCCCATTCTCGTTTTCAACCTCAGCGACAAACACGCCATCCGCCGCGCCATCTTCGGCGAAAAAGTCGGCACCCTCGTGCACAACTGAATTTAGTCCCAAGTCGAGAGTCCAGAGTCGAGAGCGGCCCAAGCCCAAGTTTCGACTTCCGGCCTCTGGACTCTCAGCTCTAGACTCTCGACTTAACAACCCACCACCACCATGTCCCACCCCATCATCAACGACATGCAGGCCAAGATGAAAAAGGCCTTCGAACACACGCTGCACGAGTTCAGCACCATCCACACCGGCAAGGCCTCGCCGGCCATGGTCGAAAGCGTCTCCGTCGAAGCCTACGGCTCGCACATGCGCCTCAAGGAATGCGCCGCCATCTCCACGCCCGACGCCCGCCTCATCCAAATCCAGCCATGGGACAAATCCCTACTCAAGGCCATCGAGAAGGCCATCCAGCAGGCCAACCTCGGCTTCAATCCCATCGTGGATGGCGCGACCGTGCGCATTCCCCTCCCCGACATGAGCCGCGAACGCCGCCTCGAGTTTGTCAAGACCGCCAACAAGCTCGCCGAGGACGGCCGCGTGCATGTCCGCAACGTCCGCCGCGAATCGCTCGAAGCCCTCAAAAAAGCCGCCCTGCCCGAGGACGACATGAAACGCAGCGAAAAGGAAGTGCAGACCCTCACGGACAAATTTACCAAGGACATCAACGACCACCTCGCCCACAAGGAGAAGGAGCTGCTGGCCGTTTGAGCTGCGCTCAACCGGCAGGCCTGAGGCTTCAGGCACCAGGCTAGAGGCCTTTTCCCATGTCTTCGTCTAACGCCTCTCGCCTCTCGCCTCTCGCCTCCACGCGCCCGCGCCGCGTGGTCATCAAACTCGGCACCGGCGTGCTCACCCATGGCGTCGGCCAGCTGGACGAGCCGCGCATCGCCGCCGTCTGCGCGCAAATCGCCGCGCTCCGCGCCCGCGGCGCCGAGGTGCTCGTGGTTTCCTCCGGTGCCGTCGGCCTCGGCATGGGCGCGCTCGGCCTGGCCAAGCGCCCCGGCGAGCTCGCCCGCAAACAAGCCTGCGCCGCCATTGGCCAGTCGCTGCTCATGCAGACGTGGCAGCGCGGCTTTGCCCCGCTCGGCCTCACCGTCGCCCAAGTCCTCCTCACCCACGAAGACCTCCGCGCCCGCGAGCGCCACCTCGGCGTCAAGGCCACCCTGCGCCAGCTGCTCGATTACGGCGTCGTGCCCATCATCAATGAAAATGACACCGTCAGCGCCGCCGAAATCAAGTTTGGCGACAACGACACGCTCTCCGCGCTCGTCGCCAGCCTGATCGAGGCCGACCACCTCGCCATTCTCTCCACCGCGCCCGGCCTCGTCGACCTGCGCGGCACCAGGCAAATCGTGCCGGTCGTCGAGAAAATCACGCCGGAGATCGAGGCCATGGCCGGCGGTACCACGAGTGAAACCGCCACCGGCGGCATGATTTCAAAAATTTCCGCCGCCAAGCTGGCGACCAAATCGGGCTGCGGCGTCTTCATCGCCAGCGGCGCGGAGCCCGACATCCTGGAAAAACTTTTTTCCGGCCGCGGCCCCGGCACATTCTTCGTACCCAGCGGGCTGCCGCTCACGGAAAAAAAGCGCTGGCTCGCCTGGTACCAACGCCCCGTCGGTACGCTGCAGGTCAACGCTGGCGCCGCCGCCGCGCTGCGCGAACGCGGCGCGAGCCTCCTCGCCGCCGGCATCACCGGGGTCAGCGGCGAATTTGCCGCCGGCGATGTCGTCAACATTGCCGCGCCCGATGGCCTCGTGATCGCCCGCGGCACCAGTGCGTTCTCGAGCAGTGAGGCCGCCCACCTCGCCGGCAAAAAAAGCGACGAGATGCGCGTGCTTTATTCAACCCGCAAACACCTTGAAGTCGTCCACCGCGACGACCTCGTCTTGTTGTGACCGCCACCATCGCCATGAAATTCCTGAAAACTCTCGCCCTGTGCGCCGGTTCACTCCTGTCGGTCTCGGCCGGTTTTGCCTCCGAATGGATTGAGCAACCGCTCAAGTTCACCATCCAGTCGCCTTACGATCTGAAGCAGGGTGACCGCTACACGATCAAGGATGGCGTGTACGATTTTGTCGTCCACAAGACGGATCAGCCCTTCCAAAAGGACAGTTCCACGCTCCCGCGCACGGAAATGCGCATCGATAACAACTATAAATCGGGCAGTCACATGTTCGAGGCCGACGTCTTTGTGCCCGCCGGCACCTCGGGCGTGTCGATCATGCAGATCTTCGGCGGCAGCAACGGCCATGCGAGCTCACTGCAGCTGCGCGTCGACGACGGCGACCTGATGCGTTACCATTCCGATACGGTGAAATCGAATATCTACGACCATTGGTTCCACCTGAATGTGGTTCACGACGACGACACCCACATTATTGCGATCTTTATCGACGGCGTGCAGGTCCTCACAGCCAAAGACTTGGGCGGCAGTTCCCATTACTTCAAATGCGGCGTCTACACGCAGGAGGAGGCCAGCGACAAAATGGAAGCCCGGTTCAAGAACATAAAAATCTACGAGAAGTAGCAGGCCGCTGATCGCGGCTTTTAAATTGTGGGCGGGGTGCCCTCACCCCGCACTGGGTCGATCGCGGGGTGAAGGCACCCCGCCCACATCAGATCTCTTTCATGCAAACTAAAAATTCCCTTTGCGCCTTTGCGTCTTTGCGTGAGGGTTGATGCCTCAAATGGAGTTTGTTCTCGAAAACCAGCACGGGCCCGACGGCGTTCCCCCCATCGACTTTCGTGCCCAGCTCAACGACGAGCAGTTCGCCGCCGTCACCGCGCCGCCCGGGCCGCTGCTCGTGCTCGCCGGCGCGGGCTCGGGCAAGACGCGCACCCTCACCTATCGCGTCGCCTGGCTGCTCTCGCAGGGCGTGCGACCGGGCGAAATCCTGCTGCTCACCTTCACCAACAAAGCTTCCAAGGAAATGCTCCATCGCGTGCAGGACCTCACCGGCCTCGACCCAGGCCGCTTCTGGGGCGGCACCTTCCATTCCATCGGCCACCGCCTGCTGCGCATCCACGGCGAGGCCGTCAACCTGTCGCGCAACTTCACCATCCTCGACGCCGATGAGTCCGAGGGCCTGCTGCGCGATGCGGTCGAGGGCATCGACAAGGGATTTTTCAAGGACAAGACCCACCCGCGGCCCGGCCCACTGCATTCGATCATCTCGCTCGCGCGCAACACCCAGCTGCCGCTGCCCGAAATCATCACGCGCTTTTTTCCGCAGCACGACGGCCTGATCGACCGTATCCCGGATTTCGCCAAAAAATACGCCGCGACCAAGCGCACCCAGAATGTCGTCGATTACGACGACCTGCTCGAGTCGTGGCTCGAGCTCATGCAGCGCGCGCCTGACGTGGCCGCCTACCTGCAAAACCGTTTCCGCCACGTCCTCGTCGATGAGTACCAGGACACCAACACGCTGCAGTCGCAGCTCGTTGACCTCGTCGGCGCGCACCACCAGGTCATGGCCGTGGGCGACGACGCCCAGTGCATCTACTCGTGGCGCGGCGCGAATTTCGAGAATATCATGACGTTTCCCGACCGGCACGCGGGCACCGTCATCCACCGCATCGAGCTGAACTACCGCTCGACGCCGCAAATCCTCGCCCTCGCCAACGGCGTGCTCGCCGCCCAGCCTAAGGGCCGCCATTTCGACAAGGAGCTGCACGCCACGCGATCCAACCAGGAGAAACCGTATTTCGTGCAGTCGATGGACGGGCGCGAGCAGGCCTCGTTCATCGTGCAGCGCGTCAAGGGCCTCGTCGAGGAAGGCCGCTCGCTCGGCGACATCGCCGTGCTCTATCGCGCGCATTTCCAGGCGCTCGACATCCAGCTCGAACTTTCGCGCCTGCAAATTCCCTACGTCATCACCAGCGGCGTGCGTTTTTTCGAGCAGGCGCACATCCGCGACCTCGTGGCGCTGCTGCGCTTCGTTTATAACCCAGCCGACACCGCCGCGTGGCAGCGCCTCGCCGTGCTGCTGCCGAAGGTCGGCGACAAGGGCGCGCAAAAGATCCACGCCGCCGCGCTCGAACTCGCCCGCGCCCGGTCGATGAATTTTCTCGATGCCCTCGCCTCGCCCGAAGTCGCCGCCAAGGTGGCGAAGGACGCGCGCGAGGAATGGCCCAAGCTCACCGCCTCGCTCCAGCAGGTCGGCGACACGATGAAAAACCTGAAGCCGCACAACGCGGTCGAACTCGCGATCGACGGATGGTACGGGGATTATTTGAAAGGCGCCTACGCCAACTACGTCTCGCGCCTCGATGACCTCAAGTCGCTCATCGGTTTTGCCGGACGCTTCGAGGACATGCAGGAAATGCTCGCGCAAATCATGCTGCTCAACTCCGAGGTCAGCGACCGCCGGATCGATCCCGACGCCGACGCGCTCAAGCTCACGACCGTTCACCAGGCGAAAGGCCTCGAATACGGCGTGGTTTTTCTGATCGGTCTCGCCGAAGGCATGTTCCCGCTCCGCCGCGCCATCGAAAGCGGCGACCTCGAGGAAGAACGCCGGCTCTTTTATGTGGCGGTCACGCGCGCCCGCGACGAACTCTATCTCTGCTTCCCGAAAGTGAACACCAAAGGCGGCCCCACGATGCTGATGACCCCGAGCCGCTTCCTGCTGGAACTTTCGCCCGAACTCTACCAGCCGCTCAAAGTCCGCCGCAGCTACGCGTGGTGAGGGCGGCTGTAGTTGGTAGTTGGTCATTCGCCATTCCTCATTCGTCATTCGGATTTATGCCTATAGTCCGTTTAAACGTACTAAATGTACGTTATGATTGACATTTTGTAATCATCACAGGACTATCCGACCGTCATGACAAACACAGTTAATCCAACTACCCCAGCCCGCCGCCGGTTTCGCGTCGAAGCAGGCCTATTGTTAGCAGTAATAACGGTCGTCATTGCGATTACCATATTTTGGCCATGGCACGGGACGAATGAACGCTGGCGGAATATAGTTCCACCACTGGTAATAATGCTCGCGCTATTTCGATTCGCCCGAATTCGGCACTGCTCGGAAGGACTGAGCTCAACTAACCCAACCGCCCGAGCTGGTCGACGGTATCATGCTGACATCGCAATTTTCATAACCGCTAGTACCGCCATATCCCTTTTCTGGATATTTCACGGCAATAGAGGACACTGGACCATCGTCGACGCATTGTTGTCAGTGATTCCCTTCGTTTTCTTTTTTGTCGCAGCCGTCCGATATACGCTCCGCACGGATGAGCTAAACCGGAAGATTATAGTCGAGTCATCTGCGATCGCCGGCGGTGCAACCGCATTAATTGCGTTGATGTACTCGTTTCTTGAACGCGCGGGATATCCGAAACCGCATGCGCAATGGGCCTATTTTACTTTTATGATCAGCTTCGCCATCGCAGCATTATTCTTCCGCCGTCGCTACAAATGAAAAACCAAATCAAAGTCCTGCGCGCCGGGTACGATTGGTCGCAGGCTGAACTGGCGGACCGAATCGGCGTGGCGCGACAAACGATCATCGCCCTCGAAGCCGGCAAATACGCGCCGAGCCTCCCCCTCGCGTTCAAGCTCAGCAAACTTTTCGGCAAGCCGGTCGAGGAGATTTTTATCCCTGAATCCACCGATTGAGCCGTGCCTTCACTCTGTTTGTCATTCTGAGCAATCGTCTCAAGTGTTCACCGCTTCTCAAGCCATTGTTTCGCGGCGGCGAAGTTGGTAAAGACAGAATATTCAGCAGGCACCCGCGTGGATACGGCCTGATTGATATATTTGGTCATTATTAAGTAACTCGAACGATTCGCCACCGCAATAGCCGTCCTTCGCGACTCTCTCGGAGGAAGGGTTTTCAGGGCAGCCAATGCGATGCGCCCAAAACCCTCCTCGGTTAAGGAACTAAGATCGGCTCGCATCAGATCCCACAGGATAAACCGATCACCGGAGGATGGGTAATATTCGTTGATGCCCTGAACCATGTCATCGGCTGAACAAATTCCGTCTGACGCAATCGTCATGATGCGCTCATCGAAGGAGACATGAATATTGGCATACATGTGGAAACTCCGACGCCAGGTTTGGCGGCTGGTCAGGCTTCTGCTTCACTGGAGCAATCCTTGGGCGCCTGTTGGACTTTAACAACATGCCACCAGGTTGCAAGTTGAGATTCCTCGCCCGTAATGACAGGGAAAAGACAAGCGCGTTGAGGACATTGAACGAACGGGCGAGGTGATCCGAGGTGGAGCGCGGCGTCCCGACGTGCTCAAATAGATTCACTACAAAGACACAAAGAGCTCAAGGAGCTTGGCTTCGTGTCCTTTGAGCCTTTGTGGTTAAGGATTGATTAGCCCAAGCGCGTCGGGACGCCGCGCTCCACCCGCAAGCGATGGCCCCATTGGAAACAAAACCCGTTCTTGTAACGCCGGTTCGCTTGTGTCGCGGGGCAAACCCCTTTAGCCTTTTTGCGTTTTATGAAAACTCTCCTCATCACTCTTGGCGTCATCGCCGTGTTCGTCCTCGGCCTCGTGCTATATGCCGTCGGTTCCTATAACAGCCTCGTCAACCTGCAGCAGGGAGTCGATGCCCAGTGGGCCCAGGTGGAAAACGTCTACCAGCGTCGCGCCGACCTCATTCCCAACTTGGTGAGCACCGTCTCCGGCGCAGCCAACTTCGAGAAATCCACCCTCATCGCCGTCACCGACGCGCGCGCGTCCGTCGGCCGGGTCAATATCGACGCGAGCAAGGCTCCGACCGATCCCCAACAACTGGCGCAGTTTGACCAAGCGCAGGGCCAGCTGACCTCCGCGCTGTCGCGGCTGCTCGTCGTTTCCGAGAACTATCCCCAGCTCCGGGCCACGGAGAATTTCCAGACGCTGCAGGCGCAGCTCGAAGGCACGGAAAATCGCATCTCCGTCGAGCGCGGCCGCTTCAACGATGTCGTCCAGGCGTACGACAGCGCCATCAAGCGCGTGCCCGCCGTCTTCTTTGCCGCCGCCTTCGGCTTCAAGGATCATCCCTATTTCCAGGCGACGGCCGGCGCCGAAACCGCACCGAAGGTGCAGTTCGATTTTTCGCAGCCCGCCGGGGCCACCCAACACTGATCGCGTGTCGCGCTTCGCCTCAGTTTCGTCCTGGTTCAGGTGGCCGTCTGCGCTGCTCGCTGCTTTCGCGCTGACGGCGACCCTCGCCCGCGCGAGCGAGGTCATTCCGCCGGCCCCCGAGCATTATTTCAACGACTACGCCGGCGCCGTTTCATCCGGCACGGCGGCCGACCTCGATGCGCAGCTCACGCAGTTCGAGCGCGACACCTCCAACCAGATCGTGGTCGCGATTTACCCGCAGATGCAGTCCGATTCCTCGATCGAGGACTACACCGTGCGCGTCGCGCAAAGCTGGGGTGTCGGCCAGAAAGTCCACAACAACGGCGTGGTGCTGTTTGTTTTTATCAATGACCGGCAGACTTACATCCAGGTAGGCTACGGGCTTGAAGGCGCGCTGCCCGACGCGACGTGCCACCAGATCATCGAAAACGAAATCAAGCCGCGCTTCCGCGCCGGTGATTACGACGGCGGCCTGCGCGCCGCGGTCACCGCCATCATGCAGGCCACGCGCGGCGAATATAAAGGTACGGACCAGACCGTGGGTGATTCAATCAGCCAATATCATGCCCTCTTGTTCAAGTTTGCGCTATTCGCCGCCTTGATCGCATTTTCCATCTGGTCCAGTCGCCGCCGTGCGCGTCTTTACGGCAGTTCGGGCAGCAGCATGGTCTGGTTTGGCGGATTTGGTGGAGGAGGCGGCTTCGGTGGAGGAGGTGGTGGTGGTGGATTTTCGGGCGGCGGCGGCAGCTTCGGTGGCGGCGGTTCAGGCGGAAGCTGGTAAACATCCACGATCCATGAAACCGCATCATTTTCTCAAGCAACTCGAGCACGACCGCATCGTGGCCGCGATTGCCGACGCCGAGAAAAAAACTTCCGGGCAGATCCGCGTGCTGGTCAGCAACCGCGAGGTTGACGATCCCGTGGCCGCAGCGGGCAAGGAATTCCAGCGCCTCGCCCTGCACCGCACGCCCCAACGCAATGCCGTGCTGATTTTCGTGGCGCCGCGCAGCCATCGCTTCGCCGTGATCGGCGACCAGGGCGTGCACGAAAAATGCGGCGAAGCCTTCTGGGCCGAACTGACCGCGGCCATGTCCGGTCATTTCAAACAGGGCCAGTTTACCGAAGGCCTGCTTCACGGCATCGCGCGCGCCGGCGAACTGCTCGCCGCGCATTTTCCCAGCGACCCCATTCGACCCATTCGACAAGCTCAGGGCAGGCAAGCTCAGGGCAAGCCCGATGACAAAAGCCCGTCGGCCGACACCGTGATCGAAGATTGACGGGGGCGGCTACATTGGGGCCATGCTGCTCAACCGAGCCGCTTCCTGCAGGATAGTTAGCCTACAGTTTTTCCAATTCGGAAAAATGCGCGTCCGCCGTTTCAATGGCGACTCCATGGTAGCGGGCGCAGGCAACGATAAGCAAATCTGCAACCGGGATGGTCAAGCCAGCTGCCCGCGCCCGGCGGGCAAGATCATAGGCCGCATCCCAGACCTCGGCGGTCACTTCGAGTTCAGGCAGGACTTGTTCAAATTCGCGCAGAGCCTTCTTCTCGCGGTCGCCCCGCGCACCGTTCCAGAGCTCGAGCCGGACCATCGGCATCCAGCAGGCCTGGCCTCCGTACATATGATCGTGCACCCGC
>DATMLS010000032.1:0-32509 GCA_035569995.1 Opitutaceae bacterium
ATCGCGATGGACTACAAGGATTTCGGCCTGCCGCTGCTCGACCTGATCAGCGAGGGCAACATCGGCCTGGTCAAGGCCGTCGAGCGCTTCGACCCGCGCAAGGGCGGCAAGCTTTCGACCTACGCCGCGTGGTGGATCAAACAATCCATCAAGCGCGCGCTGGCCAACCAGTCGAAGACCATCCGCCTGCCCGTCCACCTCGTGGATAAAATTTCGAAGATGCGCAAGACCGCCATGTCCCTCACCGAGCAGTTCGGCCGCGAGCCGACCGACGAGGAGCTGGCGCGCGAGCTGCAGATTCCCACCAGCAAGGTCGCGCACCTGAAATCCGTCAGCGTCCGCCCGACCTCGCTCGACGCGCCCATCGGCGACGAAGGCGACTCGGCCTCGTTCGGCGACATCGTCGGCGACGAGAACGCGGTCAGTCCCTTTGAGAACCTGCGCGGCAAGAACACCAACGCGGATTTGCGCGCGATGATCGGCTCGCTCGAAAAGCGCGAAGCCGAGATCATCCGCCTGCGCTTCGGCCTCGACGGCAAGGACGAGCTCACGCTCGAGGAAGTCGGCCGGAAATTCAAAGTCACCCGCGAACGCGTGCGCCAGTTGCAGAACATCGCGCTCTCGAAGATGCGCAAGGCCCTGTCGAAAAACGAGGCCCAGCGCTCGGTCGAGGACATTCACGAGGAAGACCGCCAGCGCAAGCGGATGGAAGTCATCCGCGAATTCGTCGAGAGCAAGGCGAAGAAACCGGCGGGCAAGTCCGGCCGGAATTGAGCGGAAAAACCGTTTCATCTCACGATCCCCGCAGCACGCTGCGGGGATTTTTTATCAGCTCTCTGTAGGCGGGGTGCCCTCACCCCGCACTGAGGTTGATTGCGGGGTGAGGGCACCCCGCCCACATAAAAAATTCAGATCGTGCTGTCATCGCTGGCGATGGCATTGGCCACTTCGTCGCTTAAATGCGGCGCCGGCTTGGCCGCCGCGTGCATCGCCTCGATCTCCTGCATCCGGGCGCGCAACTGGGCGATCCGGCGCTGCTCATCGGCCAGGCTGTCGACAACTGGAAGTCCAGCACTAGGCCGCGCCCGCAGGTTTCCCGTGACCAATCCCCGCGGGCCGGCGATGGGCGTGCGCTCATTCATGTCGGCCCCCGCCGCCTTGGTTTCAAGAAACTCGAGATAATCCGTTTCCAAATCCCGGTCGGAATTGGCGGTCAGTTTTCTGGCCAGCTCGGCCAGCACACCCGGATTTTCGTAGAGCGCACGATAGCGTTCAAGGTCGGCCCGGGTAACTTCGCGCCTGTCGGCGCTCAAATCTGAAATCTCAGATTTGAGATTTGAGATATTGGATGGTGCCTGCCCCACATCAACGCCTCCTGCATTGCCCAAAATCGGAATTAACTCACCAACGGTTTTTTTCGGGATGGAAGCGCGTAACTCGTCCAAAATGGCTTTTTTGAATTCGACCGTGATCGGCCTCACACCCAGGGCGGACGGCACAAAAATTTCCCGGGCCGGAACAATGCCTCGGGCCTGGGTAGGCACCGCCGGCTCGTTCACGCGAGCAGGCTGGCGCTGGGGAAGGTGCGAAAACAACTCGGGACGTTTTTGATCCCACGCCAGTTGTTCGAGGGATGCGCACTCATACCAACGGATAAACTCCTCCAGTTCGCGCTTGCCCTCCGTTGAGCCAATCGGATGCGGAAGGTTGGCCTGGCGGTGGGCCTTGGCGTGGTCGCCGACCATGGTTTTATTGTAGGCGATGCTCTCCCATTCACGGATGTTGAGCGTCATGAAATCATTCGCAGAAAAACGCGGCTCCTTCACGTACTTGATTTGCTCCTTCAACTTGGCGTCGGCCGAAAACAGATTGGTGATTCTCAGGTCATTGGAAGAGAGCTCCCGTTCTTCGCGGGTCACCTCGGGGATTTTTTTGGAAATTTCCGCCGCGGTATCGTGATCGGTCACCTGGTAGCAGATGATCCCGCCACACGCGCCGGCGTAAATGCGCGCCCGCTCCTTGCCCAGGACCGCTTCCAGCGAGGCCAGGGTCTGGGTCGCCAGCAAATTGATCAAAAGGGACTCGCCCGCGAGCGACATGGCGCGCTCGTCGCCCACGGCGCTGCCCACGCCGGCCACGGCGAATTCCTGGCATTCGTCGTTTTCAAAAAGCAGGTAACGCGTCTGGTTGATGTGCTTGTTGGCCGGGCGCGACAGGACGCAGCTTTGAAAATCCATTTTAAGCGCCGTGCCCACCATTTTGGCCAGGGTCTCATATTCGCAGCCGCCGAAGATATAAAGATCACCCCGGGTGATCGTGGACATGAATGAGTAGGTGGCCTTTGACCCAAAGGCGTTTTGCAATTTTCCATCCAGCAGGAAGGCGTTGAAGAGCTGTTTGATGACCTGCGTCATGATGGTCTTCGTCTTTCCCTCCATCGCGACCCACTCCTCCTCGAAATAGGATTTTATGCCGGTGTATTTTTTCAGCCGCTCTTCGAGCTCGGGGATCAGCCCGGGGTCGGTCGGGTCGGCGATCTTGTTTTTCAGCTCCGCAATTTTTTCTTTCAGGATATTGTTTTTGTCCGACCAGAATGTTTTTTGCGTCGTCAAGCGGCCGATGTCGGCGCCATCCACCTGCACGCCGGGCTCGTTCACGATGCGCAGCATCTCGATGCAATAGAGCACATGGTTCTCCGCGCCGTCGTCCCAGAATTTGTTGTCGCCGCCCGGTTTGCCGCTGTTGAGCAGCTGGCCGATCAGGCGCAGGCGCCGGGCCGCCTCGGCCGGCTCGATGTTGTTGTTGACGATATTATAGTGAAGCCCGTTGTCGACATACCCAAGGCCGGCATAGCGCAGCTTCCTTGGATAATTAATGCGCAGTTTCTGCCCGTTGTTTTCCTTGTATTCAGTTTGCTTCCAAGGCCCGGTCGTTCGGTTCACCCGCACCAGGTCTTTTCCCTCGCGCCGCCAGCCGATAAACTTCACGTCCTTGTCCGCCACGTCGAACACCAGTTCTTTCAGGACGGGCTCGTAGGGCTCAATCTGGGCCAATGGCCAGGAAAACAAATTGGCCGGGACCGGCTCCCCGGTGGTTTTGTCGACCGCGCCCGCCAGCAGCCGGGCAGCCTCCGAGCCGGTGGAGAACTCGACCGCCGGGACATGGAATAAAAACCCGGTGTCCTCGTCCACCAGCTTCACGTAAGGCAGGGCGCAATTGGGCCGGATGATCTTGCATGATTTGATCACGTCCCGGCCCGCGTCGTGGGCAAATTTCAGCACGCGGGTCGTGCGGTTGCCCTTCACGTCGAGGAAAAATCCGCCGAGCTCGTCGTCCCGGTCGTTGAACACCTTGAGCAACTGGTCGGTAGCCCAGTCCAGGGTGCCGGACGTTTTTCCCGACCGGATGCCACCGAGGACAAGGATGTTGCAGACCAATGCCACCCGATCGTAGGCCATGCCATTCAGGATGATCTCCTGGGATTTTCTCTGCGGTTGGAGCGAATGCTTTGAGTGCCTCCATCCGCGCGGCAATATCCGTTGGTAAAGTTCGAACGCGCCAGCGGTGCCAACCAAGCCGGGTGCGGCTTCCATCCAAAAGAAACTGTCACCCCACCGGCACAGTTCCCCCAAGTGATGAAGCGCCAGGCTGGTCAGGCCGAAATGCGGAAGATAGACCGCCCCGCCATAAGCCGCCCGCCAAAGAACATTCCAAAACGCCAGCGGCTGGACGGATCCAGGCGGGGCCGTTGCATCGAATTTGGACGGAAGCGCCATGAGTTACCGATGCTTGTCGCGAAACGGGTCGAAATAGTCGGGCCAGCACAGCTCCATGCAACGTGCCCACAAAAATACGGCCAGCGCAGTTCCCATGGTCTGAAGCACCCGAAGCAAAACGACCAAGGCCAGCCTGTATCCGGTGCGCGCCAAAACTTTGCTCCAAAAAACGCTGGCGAGAACCGTATCAATGACCCGCGGCAACGCCATCCACGCAATGACGATGATCATCGCCCCGAAGACCGCGGGGAAAAACGGCTCCCGCATGGGCGGAACCTGGCGGGCCAGAAGATTGACGGCTTTCTTCCAAGGGCGGCGGTGTGCATTGCTCATCTTACCGCTATGGTAGCAGCAAAATTGACGCGCCTTGAGAATTGCGGGGGATTGAAGGAGCTCCCGTCCTCGCCGCGCAGAGCTGCAAGCCAGCTAGTCCGCCTTTTGCTTCACCAATGTCGATGCCTGATAGTAGGCATCCCACAACTTGTTCCTGAATTTATTCTCCGGATCGAGGCGCGTCTTAAGCGCGAAGAATTCATTTGAGCGTGGATAAGCCTTTGAAAATTGTTCGGCGGTGGCGTGGATCTGGTAGGGCAGATAATAAGATCCATCCACCGAAAGCGCGGCATCGATCAATTCACGTGTCCAGCTGGACACGGCTGCCTTGTCCGCTTCAGTGGTGCCCTGCTTATAATAAAGGACGAAGGCGAAGACTTCCGATTTGGCCCACGCCAGCAATGAACCGGGATCCTGCCGTGCGTAGCGAATGGATATATTCATTACATTGACCTGGTGGCGGTTTAGTATCCCCGCCATTTTCGGATAAAACTCATCGAACCTTTCCACCGGAACAAAATATTCCTGCAAAACGTAGGTGCTTTCCTTGCGCGAAACGGGTTCCAATTCAGCGACATCATAACTGGCTTCGTGGTTGCGCCAGACGACCGGATCGCGCAGGTAAGTCAGGGGATCAAAGACGTATTGACGCAGCCATTTGCCAAAGGGCAATTTTGAAGTCATCCAAATCAGCTGGCGGTCCAGCCAGTAGTTTTCATTTCGCCCAATCAGGCGATCCTTATTCGTCACCGGCTTGTCAGTCTCACTCCAGGTTACAGCCCTAACTGTGTTGAATCTTGGCGGATAAATATCCCCGTTATGAAATACCGCCTTGGGATTATTCCTGATTTCTGTGAAGAAGTAATCCTTGTAGCGGTTGATGGGCATGACTTCATCCCTGCGCTCGACCCGGGTGTTATCCGTGAGTTTTAGCGTGGCTTCGACAATGACACCGATGCCGCCATAACCGCCAATGATTGCGTAAAAAATATCGCTATGCGCTTCGGGCGTGGCCTCGACCACGCTGCCGTCGGCAAGAACCACCTTGATTCCCTTGACGGATAGGATGATCGGACCTGCGCCCACATAGCGGCCGTGACAATTCACACTCAGCGAGCCTCCAACCGTAAAGTTGGCATAGCTCTGCATGATACTGACCGACAGGTTATAGGGATCGATCTTATCCTGAATATCCCTCCAAGTGATGCCGGCTTGGACGGTGATGGTTTTTATCTCCGGGTCGAAAGCGACGATCTTGTTAAAGCTCCGCATATCCAAATGCAGGCTGTGTTCAGTCGCGATCTGGCCCCCTTCACTGTGACGGGCTCCGCCGATGGAAATGGCGCCCTTGGCGTTTTTGACCGCCGCACAGATCTCCTCAATCGAGACAGGTGCGATGACCTCATCCACAACAATGGGATTTAATTGGATAACGTCATTGACAACTTCGCCGGCGGACAAAGCGAAGGGCAGCAGCAGCAAGGCAAAGGCGAGGATTTTATACCCAAGAAAGCGCGAAGAGATCGTCTCCATATTTCAGGCGAAAGGCCCAACTAATATTAGTTCCACCGTAGGCACGAGCTTTTGCTGCCGAAGATCTATTTACGGCAGCAGGATCGCTCCAGAAATTCCCGTATCAAGGCTCACGAGTTGGGCGCCATGGTGCCGGGCCAGCTCTAGCAGGTGGCCGTCGGTAAGTTTGTTCGGCGTCTTCGCGAAGGCCGGCAGTTTGTCCACACCGATGGCGTCGGGAAGCATTTCGACCGGGATCGTACTGGATGCCTTTAACAGGGCCAGGGCCCGGCGGGCGGAGGGAATGTCGGTTTGCAGGGCGGTTTGGACCGTCACCCGAACGAACCCCAGCTCCGTGATGGCACAAGTGCAAAGCCCGGTGGAGGTCTTTTTCACGGACTGAAACCAAGCCAAGGCCCTCGCGTGGTGGACATGCGCGGTATGCCCCAGTGCGATCAGGGTGTTGATATCGAGCAGGTATTTCACGGGAAATCAGCCAGCGCGGCCCGAACCTGGGCGCTGGTCACAACCGGGCCTTCGGCCGGCCCCCGGCTCACCATCAGCCCGGTGGTTCGATCGCGCACGATTCGAGGCTGGGCCTGGGGTGCGGCCACGGGAGTAAGGATGATCGAGCGTCCAGCGAGCCGGCACGCGAATTTTGTGCCGGGGCGAAGATGCAGTTTTTGCCGGGCCGGCCGGGGCAGGACGACCTGGCCCTTGGTTGAAAGCGTCGTTTCCATGTCTTACCGTCTTACCGAAAATGTAGTTGGTCAAGCGCAAGGTTGATGGGTGGGTTTGGGCATCCCGGATCATAGCATGAAAACTTTGCCGCGCCTCTCTGCCTTCCGGGCCAAAAATGCTGTTACACTGGGGGCAATGCCAGACACTGCGCAGTTAACCTCCCCTGCTTCGCCGGCTGTAACTACGGCCATAGCCAGGCCGGGCTCGCTCAAGGCCCGCCCGCCTGTCCATCGACAGAGCGGTTTCTTTTGGCATCTGCTCGCCATCTTCACGGGACTGCTTTGCGGTTTTTCCGCGCTGCTTCTCGCCCATCGGTATCTTTCGGCCCGGCTTTTTCCGGCAGCCAAAATCCAGATAAATTACGCCGTTTTCACCACGCCAAGTCCCAGCCTGTTCCAGGAGGTTTATGCTCCTGCCATCAAATCGGCGCGTCGCCAGATTCTGGTCGCTGCCCGGGAAATTTCCAGCCGCAAGCTGCTGGAGGCGCTGCGCACCAGGGCCATGGACGGAGTGGACGTCGAGTTCTTGCTTTCCCCGGACGTGGACAACCGGGGCACAATTCGCTGGATCACCGGGAACCAGGCCGGCCGCGTCTATGTTGACTCGCAACCGCTGGCTGATCAACTTTTGATAATTGATGGCAATAAGGTGATTTTGACCTCCCTCCCCTTTACCGCCGACGCTCCGGCCGGCATCCAATCGTCCGGCCTCGCCGTCGAGGATGCGGGCTTGGGACGACAACTCAGCCAGCAATTTCTTAAAAAGATCAGCCAACTTCCCCTCGTTCAGCAATGAACATCACCATTCGCAAAGATGCCGTCCTCGTGGCCATGAACGCCGTTGAATTTGCGGACGTCGGCGCGCGTAAAGGAATGATTCACCGCATTTATCGCGCGATTTGCGAGGATCAGGACGCCGCCAAAAAACTCACCAAGGCCATCCACGACAACCGTGCGCCGATCCAATTTTACAGCCGCAGCGGCGGGGATGTGTTCGTCGTGCGCATCCTCTGCTCCTGCTGGGAGAATTTCCGTGACGTCCAAGCCACCAGCCAGTGGGAACAGGATATTCAGAAGGCGGTTATCGCGCTGGGGGTCTCAGGCCAGGCGGATCGCCTGACCGCTCAATATTCTACTTAGCTCCGCTCCCAGTGAAAGCTTCATCTGGCCAGCCGGATTCTTTGGACGCGGCAATGCCCTTATCCGGCGCGAAACCCCGCGAGTTGGTGGTGACCACGTTTTTTACCGAGCAGCATCTCGCCAGCCGGGATATCGAAGAGCAGACCAAAGTGGAGCACCGGCAGAATCGCGTTTTTCTCTGGGTCGCGATCAAGTCCGTGCTCGAGGACTGCTTTTCTGCCTGGGCGCAGATATCCGTCACGCAGGCGGATGTTTTCATCCAACAGGCCGGCGAGGCGCGCAGCTGCGCGATGAGTGAATTGAACCGGCTCGTGCTGGCCGCCTACGCCAATCCCCTCGGCCTGAAGGCGGTGGCCCGCGTCACGCAGTTGGGAATCAACGCCCGACGCACCCTGGATATCGGCCTTGAGGCCCTGCTGGATTATCCCACGCAAAAGTCCGCCGGCGGGAAGATGGGCCGGCCGGCCTTGAGAATCGACTGGGCACTCGGCGGCCTGGCCGAATGGCCGCAAGCCTACCCCTTCGTTTTCGAGGAATCGATGGCCACCGGCCTCGCAAAAAACCGCGCCTTTTACTCAACGGAAAAGAACGTCCGGAAGGACATCACGGCAAAACAGATCGCCAACATTTTTTGGACCACGAGCGAGGTGATCGACTCACTCGAAGCCAAGGCGCTCGGGATGATCCGAAAATCGTTCAAGCATTCGGAAGCGCTGGATGAGTACTCACAGGATTTTCTCGCCAGTCATTGAGAAAAACGCGTGCGATCCAGGCCCGAACCTGGTCATCGGTCGCAACCGTTTTAAATTTGTGCGGGTTGCTTTTGAGTAATGCCGTTGCTCCCCGAGGCCGTTGGGCGTGGAAAAATATTTTGATCGGTCAGATAGGCTAACAGGTAGATTGCCAAGGCGAGAAGATAGAGAAAGTTAAGACCGTAGCACATACTGGTATACTCCAGGCACCCGCCCAGCACGACACCCAGCAGATTTGCGCCAAACGCGCTCGATGCTCTCTCGGCTTTGCGAAAGGAACTCGAGAAAATCAACCCCGCAAAAAAAATCGCGCTGCCCAGCCACAACCCTGCCACGATGACCCGGGGGACAAATGAGAAATCGAGAATGAAGTTAAGCGGCACCAAGTAGCCGATAAGCAGGCAGGCGGCGAGCCCGGCATAATTAATCTTCCTCGACCAGTGCCCAAAACGAAGAACCAGCGCATTGGCGCAGAAAATCATCAGCAGGATCGCGGCAATGACGATGGCATTGACAAACCATGTGCTGCCAAAAAGGAGCGCTGACTTGGTCAAGCTGCGCGTTTCCAGCAACATGAAGCCGGCCCCGAGCAGGAAGAAATGCAGATTGTTGTGCCCGGAGAAAGCCGCCCCACGCAGCAGCAGCCAATGTGCCCCCAAAGCCAGAACCAGAACCAAACCCAACACCATGAGATAAAGCTCGGGAATTTCCCGGCGCTCCAGGTAAAGCTGAGGCCAGTCGTCGGTGATCAATTCCACCTGGTCGCGGGGCGGAATCACCAAATGAGGATTAATTTCATGAAGCGGCTGATGGGCCACCGGCAGGGATACCGCCAGCGGCGCTTTTGGGCCCAGGTAATACGCAACCGAATTGAACGGCCCGGCGTTCAGGAGGAACATCCGGGGTTCCTGGCCAAAAGCTTCGGTCAGCGACCAGAAAACACGGCCCGGTATCCAGACCCGGTGCGTGGTCACATTAAGAAGAAATCCTCCATTGGGAGTGAGTCTCCTTTTTATATCCCGGAAGCACTCCACCGTATAGATAAAACTCTCCAGCTTCAGCGTCGACAGGTTGGCCGCTTGATGATGCGAATCCAACGCGTTCATCACAATCAAATCGTATGTCTTGTCCGTATTCTTCAGATAGGCGCGCGCATCGTCATTGAAGACATGAACCCGCGGATCACGATAAGGTTTCTGCGGGTGGAACGTGTACCCGTTGGCCAGCAAAACCGGATCGACATCCACCACATCGATCCGGGCCTGTGGAGCCGCGCGCAGTGCCGCCACCGCATCATTTCCGGAACCTCCCGCCATGATCAGCACCGTTTTGGGCAAGGTGAGCTGGTAGGGTACTTCATAATAGGACAACCAAGTTGCCAGTGGGGTATTTTCGATCTTGTCAAAATCAAGCGCGTCCTGGATGCGATTCTTATCGACCAATACAGCATAACCCAAACGGACAGTCTGGCCATTCTTCGTGTAATCGTAGGGCAACGCTGTGATTTTATAGTAGGGCGACCACGTGCCAGCGGCGGGAATAAACGTGAGCATGATAGTCAGGACCAACAAAAGGAGGCTGGGAACCAGTTTACTCAACGGTGTCTTTGCCTGGATCAGCAGACTCAGGACAATGATCGAAGCCAAGGTCAGCCAAACCCAGGGAGGTGTGCGGAAAAACGAAATCAAGCCAAAGCCAATGACACCCAGCAAGCTGCCGAGGAGATCAAAACTGTACGCGGTCAGACGATTTGGAATCTGTTCCAGTGTCGCCCCCAGACGGTAACCGATCGGAATAAAAAGACCGATATTGACAGCAAAAACGACCAGGACAACCAACGGTGCCGGAAGGCTCTTCTCATGGGCACTGAAAGAAAAAACCACCTGATCGTAGGGAGCGCTGGTGAATCCGAAAGAATCAAGAAAAGCCATCGTCGCCACATAGATCACTAATAAGCCTGGAAAGAGATGGAAGAGATTACGCTTGTTCGCCACGAGACAACTCCCCAGGCCAAGGCCAAAAAACGCGGAGATAACGAGAAAGTTATTGAAGAAGGCGATGATCTGGACCGTGGAGTTGACTAATCGGACCATCGACAACTCCAGGAAGAGAGCCAAAAAACTGATGGCTAGAAGCTGGAGAAAAATACTACCAAGGGGCCGTTGGACAGAAGCTGTTTGGCTCAAGATCGCAAGAGACTAACTTTCGATACAAGTTAGCCACAAGGCTAATCAGTGATGGCTAGGAAAACTCAAGCGATGAATGAACGCTTGAAAAATAAGCGAAACCCACGGGAGACCGGCCAGACGGAAATATCCGCGCGATCCAGGCCCGAACCTGGTCATCGGTCGCAACGGCTTCAAATTCGTGCTGGCGACATTCGAGAAATGCCGTCGTCACCGTGGGCAGCCAGGGACAAAGCCCCGTCTCAAGGAAAAGGAGCGGATTTATCTGGCCAAGGAATTCTGATGGAACGCGCACCACCATCCCGACCGTCGGTTTTATAAACAAATAGCCCTCCGGGAAGACGGCGATCTCGGAGGTTGCCTCGAAGTCCCGCAGCACGGCAACTTCGCGCCAGCGGGCGCGAATCTTTCGCCAGTGTTCGGGAACCAACAGGCCTTCCCGGCCCGCCAGCGGAAAAATCGCGAATTCCACCGCCGCGATGGCCGGCTCATTTTCGAGGAACGCCTTGAACTCCGCGTCATGCCGCGGATCAGGATGGTAATCGTGCGTGAAGTTCAGACCCACTTTCATCGGTCGGTCGAAACCCGGGATTTCCGCCGTCCAATAAAGATCACCGCCAAATGAATGTGGCCGCTCGACGATCCTGTCGCCGCCTGTGGCCAGCCACGAATCCAAACGTCGCAGGGCGGCTAAACGCAGCAACAACCGGTCCTTGTCTTCGGCCGGGCCATCGGCGCTCAAATCGAAGGCCCTTAATGCGCGCCGGGCGCTGGTTTCGCCCAGCCGGTGGATTTCCGGCCGAAGCTGCCTCCATTCGTCGAGCAGCTTCGGTTCAAGTTGGAGGAGATCCGGAGTCTCCACAAAAGGCCGCAACTGGTCGAAATAAATCTCCTGGGCAATAACCCGCCTGACCGGTTCGAGACAAAAAAACCGGCCCGGAAAATCATAAAAAAGCTGATCCACCTCCGGCTGAAATTCGGGCGATTTCATGAGGGCCATATTTTCGATCATTTTTTCCCGCTGATGCCGCGGATTATCGCGGATTCGGATGGGATTTTAATCACTTATGAACGCTGATGGGGTGCGCTAGCAGCATAGTTTTTGATCAGCCTTCTCATATCAGCGTCATCCGCATTATCCGCGGGAAAAGTATTCATTAGCGTCCATTAACGGTTAGAAACGAATCGAATCCGTATTCAGATCTAATTTAAAAAAGAAGCGGAGGACTGTCCTCCACTTCTTCAAAAATTGAAACCAGGCCTTTTTTCACCTCGGCGAGGTCATCCAGCCTGTTTTTGATAAATTTACCGGTATCCGACACCCGGGTGCGACCATTGGCCATGGCCCGATCCATGGCCCCGGCCATCTCCATCTCCTTTGCAGCTACGTACTCATTGGTGGAGTCATTATAGGCGGCATTCACCTTTTTGAGGTAATCATTGGGCTCGCCATGTTTTTTTTCATGGTCGGCGTAATGGATTATCTGCCCCTCCCGGCAAGCTTTGTCGTAGAGATGGCTTTGCAGGGTATAAGGGCGGCCATGTTCGTCGCGCTCAAATGTGCATTCGCCCGGTGTGACCCAGTCATAGTCTTCATTGGCGGCACGTCCTCCCATGCTGCAGACCATCCCCTGCACCGTTGCTGAGATCTGCCGGTCCGAGAATTTTTCCAGAAGATGGATATAATCGGCCGAGGTGCGTGACGGGTGAAAGCCATGAAGAAACCTCTGCCTCACAAGATCGGTTTCGACGCACTCGAGGAAGGATCGCTCGGTTGCTTCTTGGCCCGGGGTCGTTTGGCCCATGGACGCGCGCATGTGGTCATAGGCGGCGCGCTGCAGGGCGTAGTTGGCGACCGTTGCCGCCCGCACCGTGGGTTCCTCGGGGATGTTGATCTGTTGGCGGAGAGGAACACTCGCATCGTAGTAAACCCGCTCCACCTCCCCTTTATCGGTGAGCTGCCGGCCCATCATGGCATCCGCATAAGAATCCTTCGCTCCTTCGAGGGCCGGGTTGATTCCCTGGTCGAACCAATGACCCAGTTCCTCCGTTGCACGCGTGTCACCGCATGCCTTCATTTCTGCGGCAAAAATATCCCTCGCCTGCGCGAGGATGGGGCCAAATGGCTTTTCGTCGTTCAGTAATTTTTCCTGGATGGTAAAAATTCGCGCCTGAATGGCATGCTGAAAAAGCTCGTCAACTTTCTCGTCCAACTCGCGGGTCCACGTGTAGACGAGGCCCTTTTCATCATAAACCGCGCGCTGCGCGTCAGGCAGGGCCGGCTCGGCATGGAGCACTTCGTAAGACCGATCCGTTGGACGCTGCATCAGGTAAAGTTTCGCCTGCTCCCCCTGGCCGGAAAGGGAATTTAGCATCTGCTGCCGGTCAGAGACATCACCGGGAATCCGGATGCGAATCTCCTGCCCTGGGCCGGGCTCGTTGGTCGGGGAAGCGATCCAAAGCTGCTCGTTGCTGGCCGGATCGGTCCGCTGCCCGGTAATGAGAAGCGGTTTGTTTGGCCCGTCCAAAACTGGACGCGGATCGACTGAGTTTTCAACGCCGTTTTCCTGTGCCATTGTCATGGTTGATTCTCCTGCTTAAACCACCGCGGCAGCACCACCGCGGTCGCAATGAGGTGAAAGTCCTTTTTGAGCAGACTGAGCGCGCCAACATTTTTGACCTCAATGCGAGGCCCCTCCTCGCCAGGCTCAAAGACATAACGCACAAGTTTTCGGTCGAAAAAGGTCACGCGGTGCTCATCCACTCTCACCTTCGCGCAATACCCATGAAAGTATTTGCCGAGCTGGGTGGCCCGAAAATGGAAAATGTGCGGCGGATTGTCGGTGGGATATTCCAGCGGGTTCATCGAATGTCATCGTCCGGGGATTTCGGTGGCGATGGTTTCGCCGGTGGCAAGGGAGTTGTCTCCGTTGGCCCGGCCCGGCTGATGGCGATGGCCGGGGTGAGCGCGGCCTGGGGAACGATAATCCACCCGAGATCGTCGTCATATATGACTACCGACGGACCGAATTCTTCCCCGAGACTTTCGGCTTCCTGCCGGACCTTGGGTTCATCCGCCCGGTTAAAATACCCGGTTACGCGGATTTGATCCAAATCGAAGAGTTTTCGCGCGGGCACATGCCCGGCTGTTGTGGTCGGGGCGACTTCTCCGGGCGCAACCGTTCCCCAGATCACGCCGGGCGCGGCTTGTGGCTTGAGGACGTTTTCGGCCGGGATGTAGGCACGTTCCGGATTGTGCAGCGCTTCAATGTTCCAATGGCCTTCATCGACGAACACATATTTGTAGGTATCCTGAAAGGCCTCGCCCTTGTCGTTGATGTAGGCGGCCACGTGAACTCTGGCGACCCGCGGATTGGTATAAACCGGAAGGGGCGCGTCATTCAACGCGGCTTTTTCCGCCGGTGGCATTGGCGGCGTTGCTACAACCGGGATTGAGGCGATCCCGGCTTCAGTGATGCGGACGGTTTCCAACCCCGGATTGGTTTTTCGATGGGTGCTCGCACATCCTGCGAGAAGTAAAACCAGGGTCACGATGATCAATAGTGGGCGCATGGCCCAGTATAGCTGGCAATGTTCGCCGAATCGAAAAAAAATTCAGGGACTTCTGAATCGTAGGTCGGGGTTTATCCCCGGCATTCGCCTTCGCTAAAGCTACGGTGGACAAGCGTCGGGGATAAACCCCGACCTACAATCGTGAACAACAAACACGCTTCCGCTAACCCGCCGGGGTCGTTGACACCAATTTCTGCAATAAATCCCGGAGTGCCGGCGGCAGCTGCGGGGAAAACCCAGACTGGGCCGGGGCAGCATCGCCCGGCTTTGGTTCCTCTGGTGGCTGGAAAATTTTCCCGGCGTTCAAATCCAGCGCCGATGATAGTTGAATGTAAGCCATCGTCCCTCTTTTGACGATCACGTAGGCGGGGTAACGTTGATCCAGCATGGCCTGTTCACGGTTAAACGTATCCTGCAGCGCTTGCTGTCCCGCCGTAACCAGGGAATTGCGCCAGCTGTTTGGGTTTTGGATGGATGACGTGGTGAGGCCCAAAGCGCTCTGCGTGGTTACCTGCTGGGATTGGCCCAGCGTCTGCAGCGCACCGATGGCCGCCTCGTTTGCATACGGGAATAATTGCACCGCGGCCGGCTGCGGCACGTAGTAGCCGCGAACCCCGGCGCGGGCATCGCTATCCAGCGCGACGCCATCAAGGTGAAGCTCGGTGCCATCGGTGAAGACGATCGTGTTGGCCGTAATCGCGATCCGATCCGCCACATTTTTGGTCGAAGCCGAGCCGTAAATTTTTGTGCCATAGGGCAACCTGATCACGTCACCGTTGAATTTGACGTTTTCTGCGACCTGCATCTCCACCATCCCGCTCAGGTCGAGCGTAGTGACATTGGTCTGGAAAATCACGGGGATCAGCTGCCCTTTCGGCAGGAAATTTCCCGTGTCGAATCCGCTGGGCCGTTTCGCCGGCCCGGCCACATCATCCGCGCGCTTATAAACGGTCAGCGCCGCAACATCCAGACTGCCGGTCTGGACTTGCAGGGGCTGGCCCGTGCGCAGTGGCTCGCCCGTTTCGGCGTCTCGCGGGTCTTCGCCTGGGCCGGCCCCATCGGCGGAAATGCCGGCACCATGTTCATCGATCACCTCCGCGGCCTGCAGCCCTCCTGCCGCCGAATATTTTTGCGCGGTCGGCCCGGACTCATCATGGGGCGGTTCACTTTGCGCGGTTGCCATCCGCACCGTATCGAGAAATCCCGCTCCGCCGGGCGATTCGGCAACGGCGGGCGGTTCGAGATGGGGATTTTCCACCCGCTCTGATTCCGCCAGCGGGTTGTCGCCTGGCGAATTCAACGGTGCGACTGGGGTGAAATTCTCACCCGCATTTACGGCCCGCCGCGTTTCCACTTTTGCCGCCGGTGCCTTCTGCATCGACGCCGCGGCCGGAAGCGCGGTCGGATATCCTTTCGGCCGCATGATTACAAAACCGAGCACCAAGATGAAAACAACCAACGCCAAATAAAAAAGGAAGCCCCAGCGGCTGGTATTATCCCGCGCCGACCGGATGAGCAGGCTGCGCAGAAATCGTTTGGTGGCCGGCTTCATGGAAGTAAAGATGCTGGGGAAATTGCGGCGTGGGGCGGCAGGGTTATCGGCGTGGAAACAGTTTTTGCACCGACGCCGCATCCGGTGGCAGCAACAGGCGCCACTCGTTATGGGGAGAAAGACGATAGCCCTGGACAAACAGCCAGATCGTGTCGCATTGGCCGGGAAAAAGCTGCGCGGCCACCTGTTGCGAGCAGGTGATGGGTATCGTGGTGTTGGCGACCTTGAGACCGATCTGGCCGGAATCCAGATTCAAGACATTGCCGGTGTTATTGGACCACTCGACCTTGAAGACCAGCAGGTCGCGGTCGGCAAATTGGCTGACGTCCACCAGGGTGACCGGCGAGTCGTTCCAGAAAACCGTTCGTCCAACGGGAAGTGTCCGGAATTCCGGGATGGTCTGCCGGAAGGAGGGATCGAAACGCGCCCGCTCGATGGTTTTGATGGCGGCAACCGTATCGACCTCGAAGGGCTTCATGATCGGGGCGCTCGCGAGGGCGCCGTCAAAATCATCGGCCTCGTCTTCAAACGTGTAAGACCGCTGAAAGACCGGATCGCCAGTGTTAAGGATCTTCAAAAGAAACGTATATATATTATCTCCCATCCGGACATTTAAATTGGTCATTCCCTCCGTGACGGTCGGATAGATATTTAACTGGTTTTTTTTCGGATCGAAATCGACCTGGACGATCTTGCTGCCGATCTTGATGTCATCGATTTTTGCGCCTTTGGGAAAATCAAGGCTCGTGACCATGAGCGGCTTCAAGCCGACGATTTCCACCTTGCCGGTGGAAAGAGGAATTGGGCCGGTGGTTGCGGCGGATGTTTCCGCGCGACCGAGCGCACCGGCCCCGAGGATCAACCAAACGATTACACAGGTTATTTTCATGGTGTTTTCTCCGAGGAAAGCTTGACCGCTGCCGCCGCCGTGGCGGCGAGATCGGCGGCAAAGAAATCCTTTTCTTTGATTTCAAAGATATCGTTCAGGCGCCAACCGAGCCGGTTTTCCGGCCCGGTGGGGAAATTGAAAAACTGCACGCCCCAATAAAACCGGTTGGAGACAACTCCATCCGACGACCGGCTGGTCATGATGCCCTTCACCATGGCACGCGCCTCAAAGGCGCTGCCCGTGACGATGCGAACGCCATCTTTCTCGTCCACCGTGAACACCTGGACAAAGTCGCGCTGATCCTGGCGTTTATTTCCCGACATCTGGATCTGCAATTTTCGCGCACAGGCTGGGGTGAGATATCCGGTCAGCTCGGGCGCCGATCCGTTTTGGGTCCTGGTCAGCGCCGATTCGACGACATCGCGCACCAGCACGTCGAATCGTTCGCTGGTCATGCCAAGCGGCGCAATTTTCCCGGTGAGCGGCCGGTGCTCCGCGGTAAAGCCCACCACGGGCGGAATTTGTCGCGCGCGGGCATAAAGCTTACCCAGGCCCGCCAGCAAAAAAAGAAAACCCATCGCCTGGGCCAAGATCATATACAGGCAATAACGCCCAAAGTGGGCACCGCGGGAAAGCGGCTCCTCGTCGGTCGGAATATCCATGAGGGAAAAGCTCATCGGGAAAGCGGCGGATCATCAGCCTTGGCGATCTCCTCGAGATAAAAAGAGAAGGGATTGACCGCAGATGGCGTGTTGGGCGTGAGAATGATTTTAGCCGCGTACGGAAGGCGCACGACCCCGCGTGCCGGCTCCTGTTGAAAGGAAAGTTCAAAGGCTCCCTGCACGAGCACAGACACCCGCTTTGAATCCGCGTCGAACACCAGGTTATTGGGGTCGACTTCCGAAAGATGGAACGCCTGGCAGATTCCTTTTCTTCGCACAGCCTCGAGGTTCCGCGTGAAGGCCGTGTCGGCAGCGGCAATGAGATCCGGTGCAACCATTCCCTTGATGAAAGGCCGGAAGGCCGCACCGTCCGGCGTGAATTGATACAGGGCGGGAAGCGTGGCGTTGAGAAACAAATTCAATTGGTCGTAATCCGGCTTGATCCCCTCGCCCACCCACGCCTGCGTTGACTCGCTCAAGGTTTTGCCGCCATCAAAGGCGATGGGCGCGATTTTGGGCGTCAGAAAATAAAAAATCCAACTGCCGCCCGCCGCGCACCAGATGAGCGCGGTCGAAAGCAGCATCCATCCCGCGGTGCGGCGCGACCAGGCCGTGCGGCGCCACGCTTCGCGGAGGGCCTGGCTCTTGAGCCCGCTTTTAAATGACGAGGGGCGCGGCCGGCCCACGGCCGCTAACGGTGCAACGATGGGCTGTGATTGATCCACGTACTATTCTAGCAGCGAAACCGGCGCTTCATGTTTTTATTTCACAGGGCCTGCCTCAAGCCTTTGGCCTCGCGCCTCGCTGCCCCAGGCAGCTAAAGCCGGTGCCTCACGGCAGGGCCGCGAGCACGCTTTCGCGGGTCGCGCCCATCGCGACGGCGTTGTTCAAGGCCGCCTCGTGATTGATCACGCCGGGGAAACTCCCATTGCTTTTCATCCAGCCCTCGACTTTCTGCCCAAAAATTTCCGGGTTTTCCTCGGCGATGATCTGCCTGACCTCGATGGGGTTTCCCGGCAGGCACATCACCACCGGGACCGGCCGCCCATATTTGGTAAAGGCTAGGTTTACGTAAACCACGGCATGGAGACATTGCGCCAGGCTGCGTTTCAACGCGGCCTCCGTCATGTTTTTTCCGGCCACGGTGAAAAGCCGGATCAGGCTGTGCGCGATGCTGCCGCCGTGAATCGTGGTGATGACGGGTTCGCGCATGCCGGCGAACTCCAGGCAGGTACGCAGCGCCAGCACATGCCGGATTTCACCGACGAAGAGCGCATCCATGTCGGAGCGCAAAAGATCCTCAATGCTGTCATCCAGGGCCGCCTCGTCGCGGAAATTGCAGGGCAGGTGTGAAATGATGCCTTCGCTGGGGGTCAGCACATACTCCACCGGATCCTCGAGGGTCACGAGATGGCGGTTGGCCCTGGTCCAGGATTCGGCGAGGCTTGCGGCCAAAGTGGTCTTGCCCGAGCCCATCGGGCCTGTGACCAGCACCAAGCCCTCCGGCTTTTCAGAAAGATAGCGCTGTGTTTCGGGGCTGTGCTTCAGTACTTCGGCCAGCGACGGAGGGCGATTTTCCTGGACGCGGATGGCGATGTGGTCGCCCTGCTCCGTGTTGAGGAGTTGCACGCGCACCTGCACCCGGCCCGCCCGGTACATCACCGTCCGCTGGTGCTCGCGCCGGCCCGGCGCGGACGATCGCTCGTCTTCGATTTTTTCTTTGATCAGCAATGCCTTTAAGTTTTCCGAGGAAAATATTTCCCGCACCCGGGATTCATCGTCGGTAAACTTGCGCCATTTCTGGGCCGCGAGCAGCTCGCCGTGGGAACGGTAATAAAGATGTCCCCGGCTGAAATGCAGGTCGGTTGTTTTTTGTTCGGCGGCGACAGTCAGCAACTCGGCGATGATCTCGTCGGTGAGAGTGACCGGGATTTCAGGAAATTCACTGATAACGCTGGTATCGCGCATGGAATGAAGCTGGTTGAATTTTTAAGGATGCGGATCTTGTCGGGCATGTGAATACAATATTCATTGACTTGCAATTACTCGGTTGGCCGTCAAGCCGTCTCTTGCGACGGCCAAGTAGTTCTCATCGCCTCAGCATAGCAGGAAAAATCCAGCGGCCAAAAAAATTGTCGGCTTGGCCGAGAACCGGCTTAACCCTAGCTGGCGAAATCCGCCATGCTCACCGTAAGCTTTGGAAATTCACGCATCAGCTGTTTGTCGTTTGTCACCAGCTTGACGCCCTTTTCTTTGGCCAATGCCGCGTATTCGCAGTCGTAGGCGGAACAACGCGACTGAGCCAGCAGGGACATCACCGCCGCGGAAGCCACTGCATGTTCCTTGCCTCGCATCAAGGCCTCAGCTCTTTGCATCGCCTCCCCGGCGGCCGACCAATCCAGCAATTTCTGTCGCGCAGTGGTAGCTAGCAAATTGCGCATCTCAGAGCGCCAGAGCAAGGGGGCGTGCCAATCCGGGTCTATTTGTGCGCACGCCTCCGCCAAGGCCGTGAACGGACTGGGCAGCCAAAGATAGGCGATGACGTTGACATCGATGATGATCACGCCCTGCCCTCGCGCTTGGAGCGATTTATTTGCTCCTCGGTCACCCAGATTTTCAGGCGGGAGCGAAATTCCCTGGCTTCCTTGAGCAGCTCTTCCACGGGACGGCTGCTCGGGGTGAGGGCGGATTCCAACGTGGCCAGGACTTCTCGGTTCAGGCTGCGGCGATTTTGCTCCGCCCGTTTTTTCAACGCGAGGTGAAGCGGACGCGGAAGACCCTTGAGTGTGAGGGATGGCATTTGTGAAACCATAATGTAACCATTTCGGTTGTCAATGTGGCTCAGGCATCCGGACATGGCTTACTTTAGCACGAGAATACGGGCTCCTTGACAATTTCGACGGTCAAGTCGCGCGATTCCAAGCGCGACGGGGCGTCAGTACCGCGACCATGCGATTGAAAGACGAATAGCCTCAGGAATCCAATGCCCCCGCGATACCCGAAATCGTCAGATGAATAGCGAAACTACAATCGGCTGGAACTATCGTTCATTAGAACTTCGGTCCATAGTGCCAACCAAAGTGTTCAATCGAAAGAGCAATTCTACTTTCGACGTTATTCCTCAATCTGGCCACAATCCTTGACTTCAGGTCGGGACAAGCTGGGAGAAAGTCGGCCCAAATCACTTTGTCGTAGCCTTCCGGTTTTTCGGGGCGAGGTTCGCCGTCTGGAACAAATCCGTAAGCTTGGCTCGCGCGATATTTTAACAATTGGATCACCCTTGGATTTTTATCCGTGAGCTTGCTCAAAAAAGCTGGGGTCACACAAATATTCGCAAGCGAGGTATAAAATGCCGGATCGTATGCCATCTGATAGATATGGTTGTACTGCACTTCTGCGAGATGCCCCCTTCCTAAATCATTTGCCCAAAGAAAGGCGCGCGTTGGACTGTCGTTGTCGCATAGCACGACTCGCTCGATGTGCACAATCTCACCTCGTTCTTCTTTCCCTCTGTAACGGCGGACGCGAAAAAGGGCCTTGTTCTCAATTTGTGCAATCGTATCCGGGTGCGTGAACAGAGTTAAGCACGCAACAGCCTGCTCGATGCTGCCGTATTTAGATTGAACGAGAAGTGCTTCGAGCGCGGCCTCTCCGTCAAATTGAAACTCACGGAGCGTTTGCATACAGTAGGAAGGTTAGATGGTCGTGGCGGCGATCTTGTCGTAGCCGGCGTGTGTACCGACGAAGCGGATGAAAACGATGCCAGTGTTGCACCCGCCTGCCAGATCAACCCAGCAGTTTCTCGTAATCGGCCGGTGAGAGCAGCTCATTCGCATCGACGGGGTTGGCCAGCTTGAGTTTCAAAACCCAACCAGTGTCATAGGGCGATTGGTTGAGGGTCTCGGGCGCGCTGTTCAACGCGTCGTTCACGGCCACGACCGTGCCGGCCACGGGCGCGTAGAGGTCGCTCGCCGCTTTCACGCTCTCGACCACGCCAAAGGTCTCGCCCGCCTTGAGCGTCGCGCCGACCTTGGGCAGTTGCACATAAGTGATGTCGCCGAGCGAATTCTGCGCGTAGTCGCTGATGCCGACGGTCGCGGTGCCGTCGCCCGCAGGCTTCAGCCATTCGTGGGATTTCGCGTAGCGCAGATCGGACGGAACGTTGCTCATGGGGATTTTTTTAGTTCGACGAAGGGAGGCTTGGCCAGACGCAAATCGATTTTTGTGCCGCGGATATCCACCGCGAGTGGTCCTGCGACCGCCACCGTCTCGACCAGCGCGGAACCGATGGCTTCGTTGAGCACGGGCGAAAGCGTGCCGGAAAGGACTTTGCCCACCGTCGCACCGCCGGATCCGAGCACGGGCGTGTCGGCGCGCACAATGCGACGGTCGCCGGTCTTGAAAAACACAACCTGGCGTGGGGCGCCGGCGTGTTTTTCAGCGACGAGCGCGGCGCGGCCGATGAAATCCGCGCCCTTGTCGAGCTTGACCGTCCAGCCGAGGCCAGCCGTGAGCGGAGAGATGTCCTGGGTGATTTCGTGTCCGTAGAGCGGATAGCCCGCCTCGAGGCGCAGGCTGTCGCGCGCGCCCAGCCCGACCATTTCGAGACCGTGCGGCGCGCCGGCGGCGAGCAGCGCGGTGGCGAGTTTTTCCGCCTCGCCCGCCGCGTGATATAGCTCGAAGCCGTCCTCACCCGTGTAGCCGGTGCGGCTGATGATGCACAGCACGCCCGCGACCGCCCCTTCCGTGAAATGGTAATATTTAACCACATCGAGCTTCACTGCGGTAAGCGATTGCAGGATGGCCGCGGCGCGCGGGCCCTGTAATGCGAGCAGCGCGTAGTCGGCACAGCGGTCAGTGATGGTCACATCGAACTTCGCGGCCTGCTCGCGGATCCACGCCAGGTCCTTGTCGATGTTGCCGGCGTTGATGCAGAGAAAAAAATCATCCGGGCCACGCATGTATACAAGCAGGTCGTCCACCACGCCACCGTTCGCGTAGCACATCGGAGAGTAGAGCACGCGGCCGGGAAAAAGCTTGGCGACGTCGTTGGTGACGAGGTGGTTCAAAAATTTTGCAGCCGCCGGCCCGCGCACATCGACTTCGCCCATGTGGCTCACGTCGAACAGGCCGGCGGCGCGCCGCACCGCGAGGTGCTCGGCGAGGATGCCCTTGTACTGCACCGGCATTTCCCAGCCGGCGAAGTCCACGATGCGTCCGCCGTGCGCCACGTGGAAGGCGTGCAATGGCGTGCGTTTCAATTCACTCATGCCGCAGATTGCCCCGGCAAAGTATCAAGTAGCAAGTAACAAGTGCCAAGATGGCCGTGGAAAACCCAAATCACAAAGCAGCAAACGCCAAAAATTACGAATGCGTACAATCAAATTCCAAAGCTGCTCGTTATCCAATCCGTGTCCATCCGTGTAATCCGCGGTTAAAAACTCCGCCTGATGCCCCTCACTTTGTTGTTCGCAAATCGCCGCCCACCCTTACACTGGGCGGATGTTTTGGATCATCGTTACCGCGCTCGTCACCCTCGTTGTTTCTGCTGCCTGCTCGCTTTTCGAGGCGATGATCCTCAGCACGACCGTGGCCGAGGTCGAATCGCTCAAGAACACCGCGCCCATCCGTGGCCAGCAGTTGGAAAAGCTGCGTGCTGAACTTGACGAAACGCTCGCGGCGCTGCTCGCGCTCAACACCATCGCCACCACGCTCGGCTCGGTCATGGTCGGCGCGCTCGCCGCGCGGCAGTTCGACAATATGTCGCTCGGCCTCATCGTCAGCGCCCTCACCCTCGTGATGCTGGTGTTTTCGGAAGTGATTCCAAAAAATATCGGCGTGGCCTACCGGCGGGCGCTGCAGCCGGTCGTGGTCATCCCGCTCGCGGCGCTGCGGCGCGCGCTCAGCCCGGTCACGTTCCTTAGCAACCTGCTCGTGCGCGTCATCATTCGCGAGGCGCCAACGGCCCATAAATCCGATGAGGAAATCATCCTGCTGGCCGAGCGCGGCGCGCAGCAGGGCACGCTGACGAAGAGTGAATCGAACATCATCGCCAACGCCCTCTCGCTCGACGACGTGCGCGTGAGCGAAATCATGACCCCGCGCACGGTCGTCACCGCGATGCGCCGCAACGCCACCGTGGGCGAGGTGTTCCATGAATATCCCAACCTCCCCTTTGGCCGCATGCCTGTTTATGGCAAAAACCTCGACGACATCGCCGGCCTCGTACGCCGGCGTGATTTGCTCAAGGCCAAGGCCAACGACCAGGATTTCGAGCTTGTCGAAAAAATCATGCAGGAGGTGCATTTCATTCCCGAAACCGTGACCGTGGCCAACGCGCTGCAGGTTTTCCTGAAAACCCACCAGCAGATGCTGGTCGTCGTGGATGAGTTTGGCTCGACCTCGGGCGTTGTCACGATGGAGGACGTGATCGAGCACCTGCTTGGCCGCGAGATTTTCGAGAAGGACGACATGGCGGTGGACATGCGCGAGCTCGCCCGCTCGCGACTACAAAAACAAGCGCGCCCGCGCCGCCCGGGCGAGGAACAACCGCCCACTCCCTTTCCGCCACCGCCGGCCAAGCCGTAAAGATCACAAACTATCGTTCTCGTTCTCTTAATCTTTCTCGTTCTCCCAGCTGCTTCAATTCGAGCATGAGAACGATTACGAGAACGAGAATGATGCCGATCTCGGAATGACAATCTTCTAGACTCCTGTCCCCTGTCACTTGATACCTGATACTTGTCACTTCTTTTTCCCACCTGATGCCTTCCGCCTCGCACCTCTTCTTCGCTTACTGGGTCGATAATTGCAGTCCGTTTGTCATCCGCTTCACCGACAATTTTGGCATCCGCTATTATGGGCTGGCCTACCTGCTCGGCTTCATCGTCGGCGGTTTGCTGCTCTATCGCTACGCTCGCGTCGGGCGTTCGCTCTTGCCGGCGGCGAAAGTCGCCGACCTCGTGACCGCCCTCGTGATCGGCGTGCTCATCGGCGGTCGGCTGGGCTCCTATCTGCTGTACGGCGGCTGGCGGCGATTTTCCACCGACCCACTGGAGATTTTTCGCGTCTGGGAAGGCGGCATGGCCAGCCACGGCGGCATGATCGGCGTGGCCCTCGCGCTGGCGTGGTTCGCCCGGGCGAACAAGATTCCCTTTCTGCACCTGGGCGACCTCATCGTTTCGGTCGCGCCCGCCGGGTTTTTTTTCGGCCGCATCGCAAACTTCATCAACGGCGAGCTGTGGGGGAAAATGACTCGGGTGCCCTGGGCGGTAATTTTTCCGCTGAGCGCGCCGGACAAGCCCATTGGGCTGATTCCACCGCGGCATCCGTCGCAACTTTACGAGGCGGCGCTCGAAGGCGTGCTCCTGTTCGTTTATCTGCAATGGCGGTTCTGGAAAAGCGACGTTGTGCGCACGCGGCCCGGCCGGCTGGGCGGAGAGTTTCTCGTCGGCCATGCGCTGGTGCGAATCTTCTGCGAAATTTTCCGCGAACCCGACGAAGGCGTCTCGCTCATCCTCGGGCTGAGCCGCGGGACGTTTTATTCGCTATTCCTGATCGTGATCGGCACGGTGCTCATCCTGCGCAAAGGCCAGCCGATCGACGGCAAAGAAAAACTTACAGAGCCTCGCGTTACGAAATAGCGGGTAGGGACGGACCGACAAGGCTCTACACTTGTCGCCGCCGGGCCGTCCGTCATCTCGGCGCGCCCAGCGGTCGCGCCCTACCTTTAGTCCAGGTTCATCCTTCCGCGCTTTTCGATCTGCTTTTTTACTCACCGCGAAACGCTTATAGATTCCCTCCATGCCAAGGATGTTCTTGGCCTCGCGGGCGCTCCGGCCATGCTGGGATTGTATTTCCATGTCGTCCGATCCGTCTTCCGCCCAAATTCGCCCGGCGCTCGCCGAGCCCGAGCAGCGCGAGATCACCCGACTCTGCATCGAGACAGGACTGCTGCTGCTGCAATACGGCGCGGAAAGCGCGTTGGTCGAATCCGTCACCCGCCGGTTGGGATCGGCGCTGGGCGTTGAACGCGTCGAGGTCGCGATCATGGCGAACGCCATCACCCTCACTTCGCTTAGCGCGGATCACTGCATCACAACGGTGCGGCGCAACGAGGAACGCGGCATCAACATGCATGTGGTCACGGAAGCCCAGCGGGCCGTGCTGGCCGTCGAGGCCGGTGAATTGGACCGCGCGGGTTTCCGCCATCGGCTGGAGTCGATCCAGCCTTTGCGCTATCCGCGCTGGCTGGTCGCCTTGATGATCGGGCTTTCCTGCGCGTGTTTCGCGCGCCTGGCCGGGGCAGACCTGCCGGGCTGTGCGCTCACCTTCATCGCCAGCACGATGGCAATGCTGGTCCGGCAGTGGTTCGCCGCCTTGCATTTTAATCCACTCGTAACGTTTTTTGCCGCGGCCTTCGTCGCCACCTCGGTGGCGGGGCAGGGCTTGGTTTATAAGATCGGCGAGTTCCCTAAACTCGCCATGGCTTCGTGCGTCCTCCTGCTCGTGCCAGGCTTTCCCATGATCAATTCGATTGCCGACATGGTGAAAGGCTACCTCAACACCGGGCTCGCGCGCGGCATGATGGCCGTGCTCCTCGGCGGCGCGACGTCGGCCGGCATCATGCTGGCCATGAATATCTGGCATTTCCCCGGAACCGAGCTGGCGACAAATCCCTCCATCCCGGGCCATGTGCTGACCCAGCTTCTGCAAACCATGGCGCTCGCGGCCGTGCCGGCCGTCGGTTTCGCCCTGGTCTTCAATGTGCCGACCCACGCGCTCGGCTATTGCGCGGCCGGCGGCGCGATCGGGCGCGGACTGCGTTACCTGCTTGCGCCCGGGATCATGCCGATCGAACTCGCGACCTTTGTCGCCGCGGCCGTCGTGAGCCTGCTGGGCGTGTACATCGCGCAACGCATGCGCGCCCACCCCAAAGTTTTCACCGTCGCAGCCATGATCCCGATGATTCCCGGCGTGCCGTTTTTCACCGCATTGACCGCGGTGCTGGAAATCCAGCGCAACGGCCTCACTCAAGATCTGCTCTCGACGGCCATTACCTCCGGACTGCGCGCCGCTTTTATTGTCGCCGCGCTCGCCATCGGCCTCGCCGTTCCCGGCTTGCTCTTCTACCGCCGCAAGCCGGTGGTCTGAAAGGAAATCCTTATTTTCACCGCAGAGATCGCGGAGACCGCCGAGGGTTTGCCAAAAATCAAGGCATGGTCCCATCCCCGTCCGCCCGGCCAAGCGACGGCATGGTGGGCCCGCTCCACCAATTACCTTGCCGGTATACCGTACCCACTTCAGGGTGGTCAAGGTCATGGCCCTGCTGGTCAATTTCGTCTATCTCCAGACCCGGGTATATGGCAAGCACATGCCCCTTCGCATCAAGGACAAATGTCCGCTTGATGGTACCGGTGGAGAATCGATCATATTTTAAAACACAGATAAACTGGTCGTTCCGATAAAGCGTGACTTCTTTAAACCGCCGTTTGTCGTCGTAACTATAGCGGGACTCCTGGTTCCTGCCACCGGGCCATTTATATCTCTTCACCATCAGCAGATCATTGGCATATTCAGACTCACCATACCACAAACTATTCCCACTGTAGAGATCTTGTCGCAGAATTTCACCGAAATCATCATGCGTAAATTTAGCAATGATACGCAGCTCATTATTCACAAATTTCTTTTGAGACTGCATGAGACCACTACTTACAGCATACTCATCATCATAGTATACCGTTCCGCTCACATAGTCTCGACTACGCACCAAGAGGCCAGTCGGAGAATAGTAGTACACCACGCGGTCGCCCTTGGGTTTCCCAAGGGCATCATAGGGCAACTCTTCAACGTGGTCAGAACCGACTTTCCTGACCAGATATTGAACTAACTCGCCGGTCATGGTGAATTCGTCAACCCGAACCCGGTCACCGTGGTCGTTGCGTTGAATCCGATTCTGGCTGATCGTTTCGCCGTTGGCCGCAATCGTTTCAAAGCTGGCCGGGAGCTTGGCCCCCGCCGCAAATTGATAGATCGTCTCGGAAGTCATCTTCCCGTTCACCTGCCGGACAACCTGCGTGACCCGGCCCAGTCCATCGGTGGTAACATCGACGCACTTGGTCGGGGTTTTTGCGCCCGCAGGTATTTCACCGGCATAGAGATAATCGCCTGACCGGGTGGATAGCTCGTAGAGGTAGCGATGCACGTCGGCCGAAGCCTGCGAAACGCCCCACCCCAACGCCGCCGAGCAGATTGCGACCTTCAACAATCTATATTCCACGGGTTATTCTTTGCGAAATCCATCCTCATGATCAACGTCTAACTCGGCCGGACTAAAAGACCCGCCGGGGGTGCTCCGGTCGACGCAAATCGGTGTTTTGAGACAAATCTTCCCTTTCACCACGGAGGTCGTAGAGGGTCGGCGAGAATCAAGGCATGACCCCGTCCCCATCCGCCCGACCAAACGACATCATGGTGGGCCCGCTCCACCAAAGACCTTGCCTGTATATAGTGCCAAAGTCGGGGCGGTCGAAGGGATGGCCCTGCTGATTGACTTCGTCAACCTCCAGACCCGGGTACACGGCAAAGACCTGTCCATTCGGGCCCAAGGCAATCGTCCGCTTGATGGCACCGGTGGAAAACCGATCATATTTTAAAATACAGACAAACTGGTCATTGTAACGAATGACAACCTCTTTGGGTTGCCGCTTGTCGTCGTAGCTAAAGCGGACCTCCGCGATCCTGCCACCGGGCCATTGGTACTTTCTCACCATCAAGAGGTCGTCGGCATATTCACCTGAAGCATACCACAGACGGTTCTGGCTATAAATATCCGCCCTGAGCCTTTCACCGAAATTATCATATGTGAATTTTACAACTATCCGTAGCTCGCCGTTGAAGAATGTGCTGTCTGTCCGCCCGAGGCCATTGTTTACACCGTATTCATATTCACCGTATACCGTTACGCTATAATAGTACCGACTGCGCACCAAGATGCCAGCCGGCGAATAGTAGTTCACCACGCGATCACCTTTGGGTTTTCCGAGGGCAGTATAGGTTGTCTCTTCAACATTGTCGGAACCGACTTTCCTGATGACATATTCAGCCAGCTCGCCGGTGAGGGTAAATTCGTCAACCCGAACCCGGTCGCCGCTGGCGTTGCGTTGAATTCGGTTCTGGCTGATCGTTTCGCCATTGGCCGCAACGGTGGCAAAGCCGGCCGGGAGCTTGGCATCCGCCGCAAATTGATAGATCGTCTCGGAAGTCATCTTCCCGTTCACCTGCCGGACCACCTGCGTGACCCGGCCCAGGCCATCGGTGGCAACATCGACGCACTTGGTGGGGAGCTTTGCGCCGGCCGGTATTTCGCCAGCATAGAGATAATCGCCTGACCGGGTGGATAGCTCGTAGAGGTACCGATGCACATCGGCCGAGGCAGGCGAAACGCCCCACCCCAACGCCACGGAGCAGATGGCCAGCTTCAACGATCTAATTAGCACCGAATGATTCTTTGTGAAATCCATCCCTAGGATCAAGGTCTAACTCTGGCCAGACTGAAAGGCGGCAGGGGTCTCTCCGGTCGACGCAAGCTGGTGTTTTGAGACAAATTTTTTCTTTCACCACGAAGGCCGTACGGGGTCGGCGAGAATCAAGGCATGACCCCGTCCTCGTCCGCCCGGCCAAACGACATCAGGGGCCCGCTCCACCAAAGACCCTGCCTATATATAGCGCCAAAGTCGGGGCGGTCGTAGGGATGACCCTGCTGATCGACCCTATTAACTTCAATATCCGGATAAACCGCATACACCTGCCCCTTTGCACCCAGGGCAAAGGTACGCTTGATGGCACCGGTGGGAAACCGGTCATATTTTAAAACACAGACAAACTGTTCATTGCTATACTGGTCGACTTTTTCAAGCTGCCGCTTGTCATCGTAACTATAGCGCAATTCCCCGGTCCTGCCACCGGGCCATTTATATTTCTCCACCATCGGAAGATCGTTGGCATATTCACATGAGCCGTACCACAAACTGTTCTGACTATAAACATCCTCACAAAGACTTTCACCAAAATTATCATAGGTGAATCTGGCCACCCTGCGCAGCCCGCTTTTGTAGAATGTGCTGTCTGTCCGCTCTAGGCCATTGTTCACACCGTATTCATCCTCGCAGTATACGCCTCCGCTAGCATAGTGTCGCCTGCGCACCAGGATGCCAGCGGGCGAATAGTATTGCACCACGCGGTCGCCTTTAGGTTTTCCGATGGCCGTATAGGTTAATTCCTCAACATTGTCGGCGCCAAGCGTCCTGATGACGTATTCCGTCAGCTCGCCGGTGCCGGTGAATTCGTCAACCCTAACCCGGTCGCCGCTGGCGTTGCGCTGAATTCGATTCTGGCTGATCGTTTCACCGTTGGCCGCAACAGTGGCAAAGCTGGCCGGGAGCTTGGCATCCGCCGCAAATTGATAGATCGTCTCGGAAGTCATTTTCCCGTTCACCTGCCGGACAACCCGCGTGACCCGGCCCAGGCCATCGGTGGCAACATCGACGCACTTGGTCGGGGGCTTTGCACCGGCCGGTATTTCACCGGCGTAGAGATAATCGCCTGACTTGGTGGATAGCTCGTAAAGGTAGCGATGCACGTCGGCCAGGGCATGGGCAGCCATGCCCCAGCCCAACGCCACGGAGCAGATGGCGACCTTCAATAAGCTAATTTTCACCGGGTTTTTTATCATGGAATCCATCCACAAACCCTAGGTTTTTACTCCGGACAAACTAAAAGGCCAGCAAGGGATTTGCGTTATTCATTCCCTCAATTCTCATAAACTGACTGCGCGGCTCTGCCTCACACCACCGTGCCGCTAGGGATGATCCCGCCTTTGGGCACGACGAGGACCCCATCGCGAATGACGATGCCGTGGGCGTAGTTGCCGTCGGCCTTGCCTTCCGGGGATAGCTTCACGTCGTCGCCGATGCGGGCGTTCTTGTCGATAATGGCCTTCTGGATGCGGACGTTTTTGCTGATGCCGACGTGCGGCCGGCCGGCATCGGCATCGGCTTTGAGTTCCTCGGAGGTCTGATAGGCGTCGGCGCCCATCATGACGACATCCTCCAGATGCGTGTTTTCGCCGATAAACGAGCGGATGCCGATGACGCAGCGCTTGAGCGCATTGGCGGTGAGGATGGAGCCGTCGCCGACAATGACGTGGTCGAGGGAGCAGCGGTTGATCTTGGCCGGTGGCAGGAACTGCAGCGACGTGTAAATGGGCTTGGTGGCGTGGAAAAAATTAAACGGCGGGACCGGCTGCGCGAGGGCGAGGTTGGCCTCGTAAAAAGCGCGCACGGTGCCGATGTCCTCCCAGTAGCCTTCGAAAATGTAGGAAAAAAGGCGGGCGCGGCCGAGCAGGCCGGGGATGACCTCGCGGCCAAAATCGGTCATGGCATTGTCGAGCGCGGCGGCCAGCGTATCCCGGTTGAAGACGTAGATGCCCATCGAAGCCAGGCAGTGCTTCTCGCCGGCCGGAGTCGTGGTGAGGTGGCGTTCGATTTTATCGCTGAGCGCAAGGCCGGCAATGACGGCGGGATCTTTCGGCTTCTCGACAAACTGCGAGATGGAGAGATCGTCGGCCACGCGCATGACCCCGAGGCCATCGACCTGCGAAATTGGGATGGGTTTGGCCGCAACGGTGACATCCGCGCCGGTGGCGATGTGCTGCTCGATGATCCGGCGAAAATCCATCCGGTAGAGCTGGTCGCCGGAAAGGATCAGGACGAGGTCGTGCGGGAAAGTACGGAAATGGATGAGATTGCGCCGCACGGCGTCGGCCGTGCCCTGGTACCAGTTTTCGCTCTTGTGCGTCTGCTCGGCCGCAAGGATGTCCACAAAGCCCCCGCCGAAGGGATCGAAGCGAAAGGCGTTCTGCACGTGGCGGTGCAGCGAGGCGGTGTTGAACTGCGTGAGCAGGAAGATGCGGTTGATGTCGCTGTTCAGGCAATTGCTGATGGGGATGTCCACCAGCCGGTACTTGCCCGCGAGCGGCACGGCGGGTTTGCAGCGCTCCTGGGTGAGCGGATGGAGGCGGGTGCCACGGCCGCCGCCCATAATGACGGCGAGGACGGATTTGGTGTGATTCATCGCAAAGTTGGAAAGTTAGCTTGCAAGCTTGCACGACGTTTGTCGACACGAGTAGTTTCGCCAGACAAAAAAGCAAAATCATGTGTGGCATCGTCGGATACGTCGGAAAACAACACGCGGCAGGCATCCTGCTCGAGGGCTTGAAGCGCCTCGAATACCGGGGCTATGACTCGGCGGGCCTCGCCGTGCAGCAAGCCGGCGGCTTCGCCGTCGTCAAAAAAACCGGCCGCGTGGACAACCTCGTGCAGGAGGCCAAGCAGCATCGGCTGACCGGCAACACCGGCATCAGCCACACCCGCTGGGCCACCCACGGCGGCGTGACGGAAGCCAACGCCCACCCGCACGTCAGCAGTGACGGCAAACTGGCCCTCATCCACAACGGCGTCATCGAGAACTATGTCGCCATCAAAAAATTTCTCCTGACCAAGGGCTATACGTTCAAGTCGGAAACGGACACCGAGGTGCTCTGCAACCTCATGGCCTACCACTATGCGAAAGAGCCGGCCGGGACCAACGGCCACAGCCGATTCCTCGAAAGCGTGCGCAAGACCCTGCGCCACACCGAGGGCACCTACGGCATCGCCGTCCTCTGCACCGAGGCACCGGATCAAATTGTCGGCGCGCGCAAGGGCTCGCCGCTCATCCTCGGCGTGGGCGACGGCGAACACATCATCGCGAGCGACGCCTCCGCGCTGATCAGCCGCACGCAAAACGTCGTCTATCTCAAGGACGGCGAACTGGTGCACCTTACCCCGCGCAATTTTTCCATCACCACGCTCGACCAGGCCGACGTTTCGCCGGTCGTGGACAAAATCACCTGGGCCATCGAAGACGCCGAGCTCGGCAGCTACTCGCACTTCATGGAAAAGGAAATTTTCGAGCAACCGCAGGCGCTCGAGAATGCCATGCGCGGCCGCTTCAGCGAGGATGGCAGCACGGCCAACTTCGGCGGCCTCAACGTCACCCCGGCGGAATTCAGCCAGATCGACCGTTTCGTTTTCTGCGCATGCGGTTCCGCCTGGCACGCCAGCCTCGTGGCCGAGCACCTCATCGAACGCTTCGCCCGCGTTTCGGTCGAGGTCGATTACGCCTCGGAATTCCGCTACCGGAATATGCCGCTTTTCCGCAACACGCTGTTTTTCGTCATGAGCCAGTCGGGCGAGACGATCGACACGCTCGCGGCCATGCGCGAGGCCAAGCGCAAGGGCTATCGCGTGCTCGCCATCAACAACGTCGTCGGTTCCACCATCGCGCGCGA